>JBGTJO010000001.1:0-10431 GCA_041745135.1 Aestuariivirga sp.
GGCGCAGGAATGGGAAGCGCTTGTCGTCGGCCGCAAGATCTTGCTGATCGACGACGTGCTGACGACGGGCGCCACATCGGGCGCGTGCGCCAAGGCGCTGAAGCAGGCGGGCGCCGCACAGGTGGATGTGCTGGTCTTCGCACTTGTCCTCGAACCCGCACGGCTCCATATATCGGGCGGCCATGCCTGAGATTACGATCTATACGACGCCCTATTGCCCGTTCTGCCACACCGCCAAGGCCCTCCTGAAACGGAAAGGGGTGGTCTTTCGCGAAATCGATGTGAACCGCGATCCGGCGGAACGACAGAGCATGATGATGAAGGCCCGCGGCCGCCGCACCGTCCCGCAAATCTTCGTGGGGGAAACTCATGTGGGCGGCAGCGACGATCTTTACGACCTCGACCGGCGCGGTAAACTCGACGCCATGCTGGCGGCGGCGTGAGTTTCACGGCGGCGCTTGTCCAGATGCGGTCGGGCCGTGACATCGCCCAAAATTTAGCCGACGCCGCCGCCATGATCCGGGATGCGCAAGTGCGAGGCGCGCAATTTGTGACGACGCCTGAGATGACCAATATTCTCGAGCCCGACCGGCCGCGACTCAAGGCTCTGGCAAGGGTGGAGGCGGACGATCAATCTGTCGCTGGCTTTGCGGAACTCGCCAGAGAGTTGGGCATTTGGCTCAATATCGGCTCGCTCGCCCTCAAAAATGCATTGGACAAGCTGGTCAACCGGTCGCTGTTGTTCGCGCCTGATGGGAAAATTGCCGCTCGCTACGACAAGATTCATCTGTTCGACGTGGACCTTCCGGACGGGAAGATCATGCGCGAGTCATACGCCTATGAGGCGGGCGGGCAGGTCTGCATAACGCGGCTTCCACAGGCTGCCCTGGGAATGACCATCTGCTACGACATGCGCTTTCCGGCGCTTTATCAGGAACTCGCGCGGCAAGGGGCCGAGGTGATCACGGTGCCTTCGGCCTTCACGGTTCCGACCGGCAAAGCTCATTGGCATGTGCTGTTGCGGGCGAGAGCTATCGAGACGGGATGTTTTGTGCTGGCGGCGGCCCAGGGGGGACGTCACGAGAGCGGGCGGGAAACTTTCGGCCACAGCCTCGCCGTTTCGCCCTGGGGCGAGGTGTTGGCGGAAGCTGCCTATGAACCTGATGTTCTGCTTGTTGAAATCGATGTGGCGCAGGTGGTGGAGGCTCGCCGCAGAATTCCGGCCCTGCAAAATAAGCGGGTATTCACCCTCAGGAGAGCGCCAGCTTGAAACCATTTACCGTGGTTGCTACGTAGCATTGCTATGATCAGATACGATCTCATCTGCGAGAAGGGCCACGAATTCGATGGCTGGTTCCGCGACAGCAGCGCTTATGAAAGTCAGGCCCGGGGCGGGCTGCTGTCTTGTTCGGTGTGCAGCTCTATCAAGGTTGAGAAACAATTAATGGCGCCGGCTATCCCGGCAAAGTCGAACAGGAAGCTGGATGCGCCGCAAAAGATGATGGCGGGTCCCGTCGACCCGCGAAGCGCAAAGCTGCTCGAGATGATGCGTGAAGTGCGGAAGTCCGTGGAGGCCAATGCGGAATATGTTGGCGACAAGTTCGCTGAGGAAGCGCGGCGGATACATTATGCCGAAGCGGATAAGCGCGGCATCTATGGCGAGGCCAGCGCGCAAGACGCCAAGGCGCTGTGCGATGAGGGGATCGACGTTCATCCCCTGCCGCGCCTGCCGGAAGACAGCAATTAAAGTTCAAAGATTGGGCCAGGTGTCGGCGAGCTTGTAACCCTCCGGCCACGGATCATCCGGATCGAGCATTATGGTCGATTGCCCGGTGATCCAGGCGCGGCCGGTGATTGAGGGGATAATCGCCTTCCGGTCTCCAACTTTGGCGAATTCCTCAATCCGGCCGATGAATCGGCTCTCGATGATCGAGCGGCCGATGAAGCTGTCGCCCACCCGCATCAGCCCCTTGGCGTGAAGCACGGCCATCAAAGCCGAGCAGCCGGTGCCGGTTGGCGAGCGGTCGAGCTTTCCAGGCTTGATGACGCAGGCATTGCGGCTGGAGAGATGACCATCGACCCGCTCCAAGGGGCCGGTCACGAAGGCAAAGGAAAAATGCTTCCAGCCGGGGAGAGTGGGATGGGTAAAGGTCAGTTGTTCATTGGCGGCGCTGACGACGCGGCGGCCCAGCACAGCGATATCGCGCGCTTCATCGGGCGCCATGGCAAAGCCCAGCGACTTGCCATCGGTAATGACGAAGCTGTCGCCGCCGAAGGCCGTGTCAACGGTCAAGGTGCCAAGGCCTTCGACCTCCAGATTTGCCGCCAGGCGATCAGCGAACGAGGGTACATTGCGGAGCGTGATGCGTTCCGCCTTGCCATTCCGGCACTTGGCGGTCACTTCGACGAGCCCAGCGGGAGCTTCGAGGACAAGGCGGGTTTCGGGCTCAGTCATCGGCAGGATGCCCATATCGAGAAGCACGGTTGCCACGCAGATGCAGTTCGATCCCGACATGGGGGGAGTGTCCTCGGGTTCCATGATGATGAAACCCATGGCGGCGCGCGGGTTCTTCGACGGCACGAGCAAATTCACATGGCGGAACACGCCGCCACGCGGTTCGTTCAAAAGGAAGGCGCGGAGCTTGCCGTCATTGGCGATGAAGCGCGACTGTTCCCAAAGCGTATCGCCAGGCGGCGGCGCCACGCCACCCACGATGACATCACCGACTTCGCCCTCGGCATGGCAGCCAACGATCTGTATTGCCCTGATGGTGCGCATTGTTACCCCTGGATCTTATTAGCCGATTTTTAGGGTGAGCGGTACTTGAAGCCTCGGGGTTTCGCACCACCTTGCCTGTGCTAAACACGAGCGAATCTATTTCATGGTGATTGGATGAAGATAATCGAGCGAACCGTTGAAGCGACCATTCTTGGATCACGTTGGCTTCTGGTGGTGTTCTATCTCGGACTCACCGTCGCTTTGGGAGTCTACGCAGTTTCCTTCGGCCGCAAGCTTCTCGAATATGTGGGAAAGATTGCAGTCCTCGACGACACCGATTCGATCCTGAAAATACTTGGACTGATCGATGCAGCGCTGGTCGCAAGCCTGATCGTGATGGTGATTATTTCGGGCTACGAGAATTTTGTCAGCCGTTTCGACAACGCCCAGGGCAAGCTCACCTGGCTCGGAAAGATCGACGCCGGATCGCTGAAAGTGAAAGTGGCTTCGACCATTGTTCTGATCTCATCCATCCACCTGCTTCAGGTATTTCTCAATGCGGCGCAGTTCACCGACAACAAACTCATGTGGCTCACGATCATGCATCTCGCATTTGTCGTGTCGGCTTTGTTCCTGGCGTATACCGACCGGGTCATGGCGTTGGCGAAGTCCGGTAAAACCGAAGAGCCGGCGGCCTAGAACAGGCGCGCGTTGACAACGAAATGCGCGGCAATGCTGGCCGCGTAGCCAAGGGCGATGGCCCAAGCCCATTTGAGATGGCTTGAGAAGGTGTAGATACCGCGGGCCTGCCCCATGAGGGCGACACCCGCCGCCGAGCCGATTGACAAGATCGAGCCACCTACTCCGCAGGTGAGCGTTATGAGCAACCATTGGCCTTTGGACATTGCGGGGTCAATCGTCAGAACTGCGAACATCAGGGGGATGTTGTCGACAATGGCTGAAAGGGCGCCGATGATGATGTTGGCGGAGGTCGGGCCAAGGTCCACGTAGAGATATTGCGAGGCAATCGCCAGATAGCCAAGGACGCCAAGGCCACCTACGGCGAAGATGATGCCGAAGAAAAACAGCAGCGTGTCCCATTCGACGCGCTGCACTTGGGCAAACGAGTCGAGCACCATGTCATGGTCGTTGCGACGGTTACCCTTGCGCTGCAGGAAATAGGACCACAGTTGCAGATAGCCCAAGCCCAGCATCATGCCGAGAGCAGGGGGCAGCTGCAAAAAATTCTTGAATGACACCGCGGTCACGATGGTGGCCGCGAACAACAAGACGACGCCGGTCGCGCCGGGTTTGGCCCAGATGCGATCGGTGCGGGGCTCGGGCTTCGTCTCAGGCACGGCGAAGTGCATGAGCACGGCTGGCACCAGCCAGTTGATGAGCGAGGGCACGAAGAGTACGAAGAACTCCCAGAAGGTGAGCTTGCCCTTCTGCCAGACCATCAGCGTGGTGATATCGCCGAAAGGCGAAAAGGCGCCGCCCGCATTGGCGGCAACCACGATCGAGATGCAGCCCAGCGCGACAAAACGCGGCGAATGCAATCCAACCGCCATGACAACGGCGCCCATGACCAAGGCCGTGGTGAGATTGTCGAGGACGCCAGAGAGGCCAAATGCGAGTGTGCCGGTCAACCAGTAGAGCTGGCGGTAGGATAACCCCATATTAACCAGCCGGGCGCGCAGCACATCGAAGATGCGCCGCTCTTCCAGCGTATTTACATAGGTGATGGCGACCAGCAGGAAGAGGAAAAGTTCCGCGAACTCTTCGACGATGTGGACGGCGTGTTCATGGGCTTCGGCGCCGCGGCCTGCCTGCATATAGGCGATGCCGATGAGAGCCCAGATCAGCCCTGCGGCCAGCATAACGGGCTTCGACTTCCGCATATGGGTGATTTCCTCGCAAACCACCAGCACATAGGCGGCCACGAAAATCGCGAGGGACAGAATGCCGGTCCAATGGGCGGTGAGGTCGATCACAATCAAACCGTCCGCAGATACCATTCGAAGTCGCGAGCCGTCGGCTCGGCGTAAAACCGGTCCGCTTCCACTTCCTTCAAAGTGCAATAGGTGTCGATGAAGTCCTTGCCGAAATACTCCTTGAGGATGGAAGCTTTCCAGAAGGCGTCAATGGCGTCGAACCAGTTGCCCGGAATATATTTTGCGCGCTTCTCATAACCGTTCCCGGTGACGGGATTGCCCGGATCGACTTTCTCCGTGATGCCATAATGCATCGAGGCTAGAATCGCAGCCATGACGAGATACGGATTGGCATCGGCACCGGCTGGCCGGTGCTCGATATGGCAAGTGGTCGCCGCGCCGACTGGAATGCGCAGCGAAACCGTCCGGTTGTTGATGCCCCAGCTGGCGGAGACAGGCGCATAGGAATTGCGGCGGAAGCGGCGGTAGGAATTGCCGTTAGGCGCGAAGATCAGCATCGACTCCGCCATGGCGGCCTTGAGGCCACCCAGCGCATGCAGCATGAGCTGGTTTTGCAGGGGGTCTTCGGCGGCGAAGAGATTGTTGCCTGCTTCGTCGTTGAGACTGACATGGACATGCATGCCGGAGCCCGACCATTGCGAATAGGGCTTGGCCATGAAGGTTGCCGCTAACCCGTGCTTTTCAGCGATAGCCTTGATCAAGCGCTTCAGCATGATCGCCTCGTCGCAGGCTTTCAGCACATCGGCGCGATGGCGGAGCACGATTTCCATCTGCCCCGGCGAATATTCGGAGATCAGCGTCTTGGCGGGCAAGCCCTGGATTTCGCAACAGGCATAAAGTTCCCTGAAGAAAGGCTGGAAGTCATCAAGGTCCTGGAGATGATAGGCCTGATAGTGTTGCGCGCGGAATTCGTTGATCAGGGATTTCGGCGCCATGGGCTTTCCCGTCATCGCCGAGGCCGGGTCCACCAGATAGAATTCAAGTTCAACCGCACCAACGGGCGTCATGTTCAGTTCGCCCGTGAACCGCTTCACGATTTTCTCAAGCACGCTGCGGGGATCAAAATAGTGCGGCGTTCCGTCAAGATCGCTGATTGAGGCAAGATATTGCGCCCCCGGTTCATCCGTCCACGGAATGCGGACAAGGCTCCCAGGCACCGGCCACATCAGCAGGTCGCGGTCGCCTTCATCGAAGACGAGCCCCGTTTCCGGCACGTCCTGCCCCGTCACATCGAGGACCAATGCGGAAATCGGCATGAAGCGGCCGTCGCGCCAGGCCGGCACAACCTCATCGCGGCGCAAGATCTTGCCGCGCGCTACGCCGCAGATGTCGGTCCATATCACATGGACGCTCTCGATGTCGGGATGGGCGTCAAGAAAGGCGCGCGCTTCAGCGTCACGCTGGGGAAACACTAGAGCCATGATTTCCTTCTGCTGATTGTTGCGGTGTCCTAGCACGGCAGACCGGACTTCCCACAACCCCCATGGATTTGGCTCCAGAAATCTGGTTTACGATGCGAGCTCGATCGAAAGAATAAGTCATGGGCCGCATTGTCTACGTGAACGGCGAGTATCTCCCCGAAGACCAGGGGAAAATCTCGATTTTCGACCGGGGCTTCCTGTTCGCCGATGGGGTTTATGAGGTTACCGCCGTGGTGGGGGGCAAGCTTGTGGACCACGGTCCTCATATGGAGCGCCTCGAACGGTCGCTGGATGAGACCCGGCTCTCATGGCCATGCACGAAAGACGAGCTCACGGCCATGCACCTTGAGATGATCCGGCAAAACGGCCTTCAGGAAGGGCTGATCTATATGCAGATTACGCGCGGGGCGGCGGATCGCGATTTCAGATTCCCGAAAGAGGCTGCCCCGACGCTCATAGCATTCACTCAGACCGGCACACTCGTTGATAATCCAAATGCGGCGCGTGGGGTCAGGGTCATTACCGTGCCCGACATTCGCTGGACCAGACGGGATATCAAGTCGGTCATGTTGCTGGCCCCGGTGCTTGGCAAGCAGGCGGCCCATGAGGCGGGCGCTTTCGAGGCCTGGATGATGGAGGATGGCTTCGTCACGGAAGGCACATCGTCCAACGCTTATATCGTCAAGGACGGCAAGGTCGTTACCCGGGGGCTGTCGCAAAGCATCCTCGCCGGTTGCACACGGCGTTCGCTATTCCGGCTGGCGAAGGACCATAACGTGGTCATTGAAGAGCGCCAATTTACGCCGGATGAAGCCTATGCGGCCGATGAAGCTTTTCTTACCAGCGCTGCCAATTTTGTGCTGCCGATCACCGAAGTAGATGGAAACCGCATCGGCGGGGGGCAGCCGGGCCCGGTGACGCGGAAACTCCGCGAGATATTCCTGGCTGAAGCTACCGCTGGCTCGTCTGCCAGTTCGGATTGATCCAAGGCTCCTGGTTCGATGGCGGCAGCGGGTCGCGGCCTAGAATATGGTCGGAGGCTTTTTCGCCGATCATCAAGGTTGGGGCATTGAGGTTGCCGTTGGTAACCTGGGGCATGATCGAGGAGTCGGCAACGCGCAAAGCATCAATGCCGATGACTTTGCACTCGTGGTCCACTACGGCGGTCGCATCCGACGGCCGCCCCATCTTGCAGGTGCCGCAGGGGTGGAAGGCGCTCTCGCTGTGCTGGCGGATGAAATTGTCGATCTCCTCGTCTGACTCGACGTCCTTGCCGGGCTGGATTTCAGCGCCGGCATATTTCTGCATGGCGGGCTGGCGGAACAGTTCGCGCGTGAGCCGGATGCAGGCGCGGAATTCCCGCCAATCATCCGGATGAGACATGTAGTTGAACAGGATTTCCGGATTTTCCTTCGGGTCGTTGCTCCGTACGCGAACGTGGCCCCGGGATTTGGTGCGCATGGGGCCGACATGGGCCTGGAAGCCGTGATTGGGGAAAGCGGCCCGGCCATCATAGCGCATGGCGGCGGGGAGGAAATGAAACTGGATATCGGGGTACTGGATACCCGCCCTCGACCTGATGAAACCGCATGATTCAAAATGATTGGTGGCGCCCAGTCCCGTGCCGAACAGGAGCCACTCGAGTCCGATGAGTCCTTTGGAGAACATATTGAGCTTTGAATAAAGCGTCACCGGCTCCTTCGACATGAGCTGGAAATAGATCTCGAGATGATCGTGGAGATTTTCGCCAACGCCGAGAAGGGCATGCGCCACATCAATACCTGCGGCCTTCAGAACGGCGGGCGGGCCGATGCCGGAGAGCTGTAAAAGTTTGGGCGAGTTGATGCTGGATGCAGCGAGTACAACCTCGCGGCTGGCGCGGGCTGTCACGATCTCGCCAGCGACATCATATTCAATGCCTATGGCGCGCTTGCCTTCAAGCAGGACGCGCCGGGCGAAAGCATAAGTCACGACCTTCACATTCCGCCGTTTCAAGGCTGGGCGCAAATAGGCATTGGCGGCGGACCAGCGCACGCCCCGGTGCACGGTCATTTCCATGGGGCCGAAGCCCTCTTGCTGGCCTCCGTTGTAATCCTCCGTCACCGGGTAACCAGCTTGGCGGCCTGCCTCTACGAAGGCCTGATACAAGGGATTGCGGCTCGAACCGCGTTTCACATGCATGGGGCCCGAGGTGCCCCGCCAGCCGTCCTCGCCGCCATGGGAATTTTCCATGCGCTTGAAATAGGGTTGCACATGGCGGAAGCCCCAACCCTTCGCTCCCATCTCTTCCCACGTATCGAAGTCCTTGGCGTGGCCGCGCACATAGACCATGCCGTTGATCGAGGACGATCCGCCCAGCACCTTGCCCCGTGGTGTCGCCAGACGCCTGCCGCCGAGATGCGGTTCCGGCTCTGTTTCAAAGCCCCAATTGTAGAGATTCATATTCATCGGATAGGAAAGGGCGGAGGGCATCTGGATGAATGGCCCCCAATCGCTGCCGCCAAATTCCAAGACCAACACCGTGTTGCGCCCATCTTCCGACAGGCGATCGGCCAGCACCGAACCTGCTGAGCCTGAGCCTATGACGATGAAGTCAAAGGTTTCGCCGCCGGTCATTACGCGCACGTATCCATGCGCGTAATTAGCACGGTTTGAGCTTTATGCTCTTTGGCGGCAGCGGCAAATCCGGGCCTGGGGGCGTCATAGGCGGCCTGCATATATGTCTCTTTCGCACCCGTTACGGGTGTTGTAACCACCCAATACGCGGGGGCTAAGGGAGATACTTGCGCATGGGGGGTGCCCTTCTCAAGGGCGAAGAAAGTCCGGCTATTCTAGTGAATGAGCAGGGCCGGTCGCCCTATGTCCTCATTTGCGAACACGCGTCCAATCGCGTTCCGAAAGCGCTCGGCACGCTGGGCCTTGGAGCCGCCGATCTGCAGCGGCACATCGCCTGGGATATCGGGGCGGAGAGTGTTGCGCGCACGCTCGCACGGCTGATCGACGCGCCGCTCATCCTGCAGCGCTATTCCCGTCTGGCTTACGATTGCAACCGGCCGCCGGAATCGCCCGCGGCAATGCCGGCAATCAGCGAGGTTACGGACATTCCGGGAAACATGAACCTGTCCGCCGCTGACCGTCTGGCTCGTATTCAACAGATCTACCGGCCGTTTCACGATGCCGTTTCCCGTGTTCTTGATGCCCGTGCGGCTGATGGACAGAAATCCATGGTAATTTCCATTCACAGCTTTACACCTCTCTACAAGGGCAAGTCCCGCGCCCTTGAACTGGGCATATTGCACGACCGCGATGCGAGCTTCTCCTCAATGCTGATCAAGCGCTTTCCAAGTGTGGATGCGCGGCTCAACGAACCCTATGGACCGAAAGACGGCGTGCTTCACACGCTCAATCTCCATGCAGCGCCCAGGGGCCTCAAGCATGCGATGATCGAGCTTCGCAACGATCTCATTTCCAGCGAACGCAGCCAGCAGTCATGGGCGCAACGGCTTTCCGTTCCGCTCATTCAGGCCGCCACCACAACGTCAGGGAGTTAGGAATGTCGACCGGAATGCTCACGCTCGAGCAACTCAAGAAGGAAGTCGCCGCGGGCACGATCGATACCGTCGTGGCGGCCATGGTGGACATGCAGGGCCGCCTCATCGGCAAGCGCTTTCACGCGCAGTTCTTCGCCGATGGCGGGTACCAGGAATCCCACGGCTGCAACTATCTTCTGGGCGTCGATATCGCCATGGAGCCGGTACCTGGATACAAGGCAACCAGTTGGGAAAAGGGCTATGGCGATTTTGTCATCAAACCCGACATGGCGACGCTCAGAAGGACGCCATGGCTGCCGGGAACGGCGCTGGTGATCTGCGATGTCCTCGATCATCACACCCATGAGGACGTGCCGCACAGTCCCCGCGCCATACTGAAGAAACAACTCAAGCGGCTTGAAGCCATGAAGATGAAAGCGTTCATGGCTTCCGAACTGGAGTTCTTCCTGTTCGATGAAAGCTACGAAAACGCCCATCAGAAAGGCTACCGAGGCCTCAAGACCTCAGGGTATTACATCGAGGACTACCACATCCTGCAAACGACGAAGGAAGAAGGGGTGATGCGGGCTATCCGCAACGGCCTCTCGGGTGCGGGCATTCCGGTTGAAAATTCCAAGGGCGAATGGGGGCCAGGCCAGGAGGAGATCAACGTCAAATATGCGGAAGCCCTGGAGATGGCCGACCGGCACGCCATCATCAAAAATGGCTGCAAGGAAATCGCCTATGGGCTCGGCAAGGCAATAACCTTCATGGCGAAGTGGGACTACGGCATGGCCGGAAACTCA
>JBGTJO010000002.1:0-10641 GCA_041745135.1 Aestuariivirga sp.
GCATCCGGCACCGCGGCCCGCTCCAGCTCCGGAGACACGGGAATCGGAATATCCTCCCCCGCCACCCGCACCACCGGCTCTTCGAGATAATCGAAGCAGCGTTCCGAAATGCGCGCCGAGAGTTCCGCGGCAAAACCGCCGGTCATCACCGCCTCCGTGACGACCATGGCGCGCCCGGTCTTCACAACGGAGGCAAACATCGCCTCATCGTCCAGTGGATTGAGCGTGCGGAGATCGATCACCTCCGCTTCCACGCCACGCTCCGCCAGAACCTCGGCGGCGGCCAGCGCCTCATGCACCATTTTCGAATAGGCGATGATGCTCACATCGGCGCCCGCGCGGCGCACCACCGCCTGGCCCCATGCGCCATCGGGCTCCGCCACATTCATGGAGCCTTTTCGCACATAAAGCGCCTTGTGCTCGATGAAGATCACCGGGTCCGGGCATTTCAGCGCCATGCGCAGCAGATGATAGGCATCGTTCACCGTGGCCGGCATAACCACACGCAAGCCCGGCACATGGGCGAACCACGCTTCGAGCGATTGCGAATGCTGTGCTGCCGCTGAACGTCCAGTACCACCCTGCGTTCGCAGCACCATGGGAACGCCGGTTTGCCCGCCGAACATGTAGCGGCTCTTGGCCGCCTGATTGGCCACCTGGTCCATGACAAGCCCGGCAAAATCGACATACATGAGTTCCGCCACGGGGCGCGATCCCGTCATGGCGGCGCCCACGGCAGCGCCAATGAGCCCAGCCTCGGAAATCGGCGTATCGACAACGCGGGCCTCGCCAAACATCTCAAGCAAGCCCTTGGTCACGCCGTAGGCCCCGCCATAGCGCCCGACTTCCTCGCCGATGATGAAGATCGAGGGATCCTCCTCCATGGCGTCGATCAGGGCCAGGCGCAGCGCGTCGCGATAGGTGGTTTCGACGGCCATCAGCGCTGCTCGGCAAGGATTGCGGAGAGATGCCGCCGCAAAGGCCGGGGCTGGGGCTCGCCTTCGGCATAGACATCGCGAAACATCGAGTCGCGCAACGGCGCTGCGGCGGCAATCGCATGCTCCACCGCTTCATTCATTTCCGCGCTCACGGTTTCATCGAGCGCGTCTAGCTCAGCGCCCGATGACCCTTCAATCAGCTTTGCCCGCGCATTGGCGAGGGCATCTTTCCGGCGGCCCTCCATTTCTTCAGCCGCGTCGCGATAAGGGCTCTTGTCGAGCCTTGCATGACCGAAAAATCGATAGCAGGAGAGTGCCATGAAGCCTGGCTGTCCGCCCCGCGCTGCCGCGATGATACGCTCCGCCGCTCCGTGCACCTCTTCCACATCGCCGCCATCGACGGTGACGCCATTCAATCCAAACGCAATGGCCCGCTCGTGCAAATTGGTGTTGGCGGCGGCGCGATCAATGCGCGTGCCCATGCCATATTGATTGTTGATGCAGCAGAACACCACGGGCAGCCTCCACAAGGCCGCCATGTTCATCGCCTCATAGAGAATACCCTGTTGCGCCGCGCCGTCGCCAAAGAAGGCGACCGATACATGGGAAAGCTTGCGCCTGCGATAGGAAAGCCCCGCCCCAACCACATGGGGAATGCCGCCGCCGACAATGGCATTGGCGCCGAGATGGCCCAGCCCCATGTCGGCGATATGCATGGAACCCCCCTTGCCGGAACAATAGCCCTCTTCCTTGCCGGCGATCTCCGCCATCATGCGTTTGGAATCGCCGCCGCGCGCGATAAAAATGCCGTGGCCGCGATGATGCGTCGTGAAACTGTCGCCTGGTTCCATTGCCTTGCAAACGCCGGCTACGGCTTCTTCGCCGATCGACATATGCAGCATGGACCCCGCCGATTGCCCACGCACGAACAGCTCGTTCACGCGCTCCTCAAAGGTGCGGATGCGCCGCATGGTGCGGTAGAGATCGAGAAGAAGCCTGTTGCCGCCGATTGTCATTATTTCTGGCAGCTGCGGCAATAAAACGTTGAACGCCCCGCCTGCACGATCCTCTTGATCGGCGCTCCGCAGACGCCGCACGCCTTGCCCTCACGGTCGTAGACCGCGAAACGGTGCTGGAACCCGCCATTCGCGCCGTCCGTGTGGGCAAAATCTTGCAGGGTCGAGCCCCCAGCCGCGATGGCTTCGTTCAGCACATCGCGAATATGGCGCACCAGTGTTTCAAGACGGGGATCGACGCGCGAACCCCGCACCAGGGTCCCAGCCTTGCGCCGGGGCGACAGTTTCGCCCGATAGAGCGCCTCGCACACATAGATGTTGCCGAGCCCCGCGACGATGCGCTGGTCGAGCAGCACCGCCTTGAGCGGCGCCTTCTTGCCTTGAAACGCCTCCGCCAGAAACGCCGCATTCAGTTCATTCCCGAGTGGCTCGACGCCGATTCCCTTTAGCAGCTTGTGCTCGCGTTCGAAAATATCCATGAGCCCGAAACGGCGCGTATCGGTGTAGACGATGCGCGTTCCGTCATCGAGCGAGAAGACCACGTGGTCGTGCGTTCCGTTGCCGCGATCCGCAGGGTCGAAATAATACCGGTCAAGACTGCGCGCCGCTCCCGAAGGTGCGACGACGGTGAAGCGCCCCGTCATGCCGAGATGGATGAGCAGGCAGTCGCCCCCTTCAAGCGAGCCCAGAATATATTTTGCCCGCCGCGATAATCCGGTGACGCGCTTGCCGGTAAGCCGCGCCGCAAAATCCTTGGGAAAAGGAAAGCGCAAATCCTTCCGCCGCTGCGCCACCGCAGTGATGCGGCGGCCTTCCAACACGGGCTTCAACCCGCGCATGACGATTTCAACTTCAGGAAGTTCGGGCATCGGGACTTCGGTAAACCTTGTATGACCAGCACGCAAGTTACTCACGCTAGCTACAAAAGACCCGTCACCCCAGCGCAAGCTGGGGTCCCGCTTTGGACCAGAAAGCGTCTCAGCGAAAGTAAAGCGGGATGCCAGCTTTCGCTGGCATGACGGTTCGGATGGAGACAGGCTCTTTCCAGCCCCGCGGTTTGCGGGCATAAGCGCAGCCCGAAGTTTTTCGAGGAATTAATATGCCTTTCGTCCCGCGCGTCTTTTCCGGCATGCAGCCCACCGGCAATTTGCACCTCGGCAATTATCTCGGCGCCATGCTGAACTGGATCGCCATGCAGGACACCCACGAATGCATCTATTGCGTGGTCGATCTCCACGCCATCACCGTGTGGCAGGAGCCGCGCGAATTGCGCAAGGCCATCCTCGATGTCACCGCCGCCTATCTCGCCTGCGGGCTTGACCCCAAAAAGAGCATCATCTTCAACCAGAGCCAGGTCGCCGCCCACGCCGAGCTCTCCTGGATTTTGAGCTGCGTCGCCCGCATGGGCTGGCTCAACCGCATGACCCAGTTCAAGGAGAAGGCGGGCCGCGACAAGGAAGCCGCCTCCATCGGCCTCTTCGTCTACCCGATCCTGATGGCCGCCGACATTCTGGCCTACAAGGGAACCCATGTGCCGGTGGGCGAGGACCAGAAGCAGCATCTCGAACTCGCCCGCGACATCGCCAGCAAATTCAATCTCGATTTCGCCGATCAAATCCGCGAGGCGGGCCACACCGACGGCTTCTTTCCAGCACCCGAACCCTTCATCACCGGCCCCGCCACCCGCGTCATGAGTCTCCGCGACGGCACCAAGAAAATGTCGAAGTCCGACCCCTCCGATCTCTCCCGCCTCAACCTGACCGATGACGCCGACACGATCGCCAGAAAAATCCGCAAGGCCAAAACCGATGCCGAAGCATTGCCCTCGGAAGCCGCAGGTTTGAAAGGCCGCCCCGAAGCCGGCAATCTCACCGGCATCTACGCAGCGCTCTCGGACGAAACGGTCGACAAGGTTCTAGCCCTTTATGGCGGCGGCCAGTTCTCGGTATTCAAAAACGCCCTCGCCGATCTGGCGGTCGCAAGGCTCGCCCCCATCGGCGATGCCACCAAGCGCCTGCAAGCCGATGCTGGCTATGTCGAAAGCGTGCTCGCCGATGGTTCCGCGCGCGCCCGCGCCATCTCAACCCCCATCCTCCGCGAAGTGCGCCAGATCGTAGGCTTCGCCGTCTCGTGATGATTTCTTCTAGTCCTCGGAACGCTTGCGGCCGGTGATCATCGAACGGACAAGATTCTCGCGGTGGGCGAAACTCGCGGCCGTAACACCCAGCACATGAAAGAAAACCAGCGCCAGCGTGATATTGGCCAACACCTCATGAACATCATCGAAGTCACTGCCGCCTCTCCCGCGCCGGCGCGATTTCCCGCTTCCTCCGGAATCATCCCCATCGCCATCGCGTGCGCCTTCAGTGAAAAACGGAACAAGCGGACCCGCCCCTTCCTCTTCGGCATAAACCAAAAGCCCCGTTGAAACGGTCGCAGCAAGAAAAAACATTAGCGCCACCACCATGGCGCCACCGGCCGGGCTGTGCCCCACATAACGCTTGGAGCGCCCCCGCAGGAGATCGAGGCCATAGCCAAGCACGCTACGGGGCCCATAGATGAAATTGGTAAACCGCGCATGGCGCGGCCCCACGAATCCCCATAGCACACGCAAGAAAACGAAACCGCCGACGACATATCCCGCCCAAACATGCACGCTCAGCACATCGTCTTCGGTAAAATAGGCGACAAAAACCCGGCCACGACCGTCCAGTGGAACGCCCTGACAAAGCGGTCCCAAACTTTGACTTCGATCGCGTTTTGTGCGGCCATTAAGCCTCCCTTTCAAAGAGTTGCCGGCTACGGCAATGTCATAGGTTAGCTCTGCGCCATGAACAAGTTTTCGAAGCTGGAGGACAGCGATGATTGAAGCGCCCGTCAAGCACGCTCCAAGACCTACGGTGCGATGGCGGGTCAACTCGCCGTTTTTTGGAGCCACGCAACGTCATGGGTGCCTCGGCTACAGCTCGGCAAGTTTCGGCCAATGCGGCGTATTTTTATTTCCTGCAGGCTTCCGGGATCCTGAGGAGGAATACTGGGCGCTCGTTGAAAAAGCCGTCATGTGGGAGGTCCCCGACGAGCGGCCCATTGAAATCAGAGGTCCCGATGCGGAAGCGCTCATGGAGCTTCTGGTCACGTGCAAAATTTCCGGCTGCGCCCCCGGGAGTTCCCGCTATGTGCTGCTGACCGATCACCATGGCGGTCTGATCAATGACACGATTGCGTTCCGATTGTCTCCCACGCGGTTCTGGCTCGCCGCCGATTTCGGCTGGATCAAAGGTGTCGCGGCCGGCAGCAAACTGAATGTCGAAGTTGAGCCGGCGGCCGCATTCCCGGTTCAGGTGCAGGGGCCGAAATCGCCCGCCGTCATCGCAAGGCTCTTCGGAGATGCGCTCGCAGGCCTGAAGCGTTTCCAGTTCAAGGTCGTCACGTTTCGCGGCGTGCCGCTGCTCATATCGCGCACGGGCTGGAGCGGGGAATTGGGTTACGAAGTGTATGTATGTTCCTTCGACCGCGCCGGAGAGATTTGGGACGCCATTCTCGAAGCCGGCGCACCGGAAGGGTTGATCGCCACCGGCAGCGCCAATGCCCGCCGCGTGGAAGCGGGCTTTCTCAGCTCGAATGCCGACTACACGATGTACGAAACGCCTTTCGACGTGGGCTTGGAAGCTTTCGTCGATCTGGAAAAGCCGCAAGACTTCATCGGCAAGACGGCGCTGAAGGCGCTTGCGGCCGCAGGCGCGCAACGCCGCTGGGGCCGCGTTGTTTCCGCCGAGCCGATCAAGGAGACAATGGCAGAGAACACGTGGCCAGTGCTGGTTGATGGCAAGGAGGTTGGAATCGCCACGACGCTCGTCTGGTCTCCGCGTTTAAAGAAGAACATCGGCTTTGTGCTTTTCAACTCGCCGGAGCTATCGAGGATCGATGAAATGACAGTCATGTCGCCGGAGCGCGGCATGACCTTTTTTCAAACCCCAAAATCTTTCGAACAGCTCATTGCGGAAACACAAAGCCGAGGATGATCAGGAATCCTTTCGACTTGATGGCGCCGGTATTACCCTTGCTTTCCGTCTTTGGCTTTGGGCCGCGCCAAATTTTCCTTCATTCTGAATTTCACAATTTTGGCGATGAGGGCAAGGGGCAGCGGTTTTTCGCGTGGGAACTGAACGGAACCCTTGGCCCCCTTGTAAGGGGATAATTCCTTCTTGAATGCTTCAATGCCTGAGGGTGTCGGATAAAATCCAATATGGCCCTCATATGCTGCGAAACCAACCAGCATTCCATTAAGTTTGTAAGCAGGCATCTTATAGCTGATAACTTCTTCCGCGCCGGGCGCTGCTTCCAAGATTGCCGCCCGAAGCTGTCGCAGGATCTTCTGCGTTTCCTTTGGAAAACCAGAGATGTATTTATCGGTTTCGTTTTTGTTTGTCGCCACGTTATCCCATCAGGTTATTTGCCGGGAATATTTGGTGGAGCCAGGCGGGATCGAACCGCCGACCTCTTGAATGCCATTCAAGCGCTCTCCCAACTGAGCTATGACCCCTTAACCGGAATATCGCCGCTTGGGTTAGCGCGCGAAGCGGGCGGAAACTAGGTCCGCCCCCGCAAACAATCAAGTAAAAAGACCCTTGGAACCCGAAACAGCCGAACACGTTCTCATTCGAACCGGGAGGTTGGGACATTGTACGCAGTGCTGCAAATTCTGTCGGTTATTGTTGTGGCGATCGTCTTGACAACCACACTGGCCCACGCGCTCGAGCTCCCGGGCAAGATGCGTCTCAGCAAGAATGAATATCTCACCGTCCAGCCGATATATTATCCCGGTTTCACAATTGCCGGTTTTGCCGAACCGGCTGGCGTTCTGATCCTGTTGTTGCTCATGTTCGTAACACCCGGGACGGCGTTCTGGCTCATGTTGGGCGCTTTCCTCGCGCTGCTGCTAATGCATTTGCTCTATTGGATTCTAATTCACCCGATAAACAACTTCTGGCTGAAGGACATCCGGTTGAAGGGTCTTGGCGCCGGTTTCTTTGGCTCCGGCCTGTTCGGCCGCGGCAAGGCCTCGGCAACGGTGGACTGGACAACGCTACGCGACCGCTGGGAGTATTCGCATGCCGCGCGGGCTCTCTTGGCGATGATCGGTCTGATCCTGCTTGTGACCGCCGTCGCTCTTTGAGGTGGCTAAGGCTCTTCTTCCTTGGCACCCGCAGGCCCGCTGTCGACGAGGCCGGTGACGTTGCCTTCCTCTTCTTCCTCGACCAGGAACGTATCGTCCTCTCCTGCTTCCGGCGCCTCGGCCTCTTCGCCGAGATCGACATCCTCGATGCCTGCCGTCTCATCGTCGGCCGTATCCGGTTCCTCGGCGTCTTCGAGGCTCACCAGCTCGACATCCGCCACCTCCACATCCTCCACCACCACCGGCCGGGGTTTGGGCTGCTGCTGTTGCGCCCCCGGAAAATCGCCCTTCGACGGCAGGATGGCGGCGGCCACGAAGCTCACGCCGCATTTGGGGCACACGATGGGATTCTTCAAAAGATCATAGAAGCGCGTGCCGCAGGAGGGGCACGTGCGTTTGGTTCCGAGTTCAGCCTTGACCACGGGCGAAGTCCTTTCGAGAAACGGCGGATAATGTGGTGATCGGCGGTCCATGGCATGGCTTGCGGTCAATGTCAAAAGACCCCGCGTGACAAAAGAAGGGGCCATCGTGTAACTGATCGCGCGATGCAGCCTGACGCACCTCTCCCGCTCATATCCCGCAAGGCGTCAGGCCTCCGGGGCGTCATCCGCGTGCCGGGCGATAAATCCATCTCGCACCGCGCCCTGATGCTTGGCGCCGTCGCCATCGGCGAAACCCGCATCGAGGGGCTTCTCGAAGCAGGTGACGTGCTCCACACCGCGCGCGCCATGACCGCACTCGGCGCAAAAGCCGAACGTGGCAGCGATGCAATCTGGCGTGTGCAAGGCGTCGGCGTCGCCGGCCTGCACTCGCCAACCGCCCCCCTCGACTTCGGAAATTCGGGCACCGGCGTCCGCCTCGCCATGGGCTTGATGGCCTCAACACCGCTGACGGCGCGCTGCGTGGGCGATGCTTCCCTGTCGAAGCGCCCCATGGGCCGCGTCACAGGACCTCTCGAACAATTGGGCACGCGCTTCGAAACCTCCGAAGGCGGCCGCCTGCCCTTGACGTTGCACGGCGCCAAACACGCCGTCCCCATCACCTACACGCTGCCCGTCGCTTCAGCCCAGGTGAAATCCGCCATCCTGCTGGCAGCCCTCAATACGCCAGGCCGCACGACAGTCGTCGAACCCGTGCCCACGCGCGATCACACGGAGCGCATGCTGCAAGGCTTCGGCGCTCGCGTCAGCATCGAACAGCAGGACGATGGCCGCCACATCGCCATCGAAGGCCAGCACGAATTGAAAGCGCAGGAGATCGAAGTTCCCGGCGATCCCTCATCAGCGGCCTTTCCGCTGGTGGCCGCTCTCATCACTGAAGGCTCCGCCCTGGTGATCGAGAACATCATGCTTAACCCCACCCGTGCCGGCCTCATCGAAACCCTGCTCGAAATGGGAGCCCACATCGCCATCGAAAACCGCCGCATGGCCGGCGGCGAAGAGGTGGGCGATCTCCATGTGAAATCCTCGCAACTCCGCGGCATCAGGGTTCCAGCTTCGCGCGCGCCTTCGATGATCGACGAATATCCGATCCTCGGCGTTGCCGCCTCCTTCGCTGAAGGAACGACCCGCATGGAGGGCCTCGAAGAACTCCGTGTCAAAGAAAGCGACCGGCTCGCAGCGATGGAAGCAGGCCTCCAGGCCAATGGCGTAACGACTTCATCCGGCCGCGATTGGCTTGAGGTTTCCGGCGGCGGCGCGCCAGGCGGCGGCAAAGTCACGACTCACATGGATCACCGCATCGCCATGGCCTTCCTCGTCATGGGCCTCGCCTCCCGCATCTACACCACGATCGACGACAGCCGCTTCATCGCCACAAGCTTCCCCGATTTCGTGCATCTGATGAACGTGACGGGTGCTCGGATCGCTGCACCGCCAACGAAATGATCATCGCCGTCGATGGCCCCGCCGCCGCCGGCAAGGGCACCATCGCCCGAGCCCTTGCCCGCCACTTCGGCTACCACTTCCTCGACACGGGCTCCCTCTACCGCATGGTAGGCTTGGCGGTTCTGCAAAAGGGCCATGATCCAGCCGACGCGGCCGCGGCGGTGGCCGCCGCCAAGTCGCTCGACCCCAAGACCTATATTGATCAGGATCTGCGGGCCGAAACGATCGGCAAAGCCGCCTCCCAAGCGGCTGTCATTCCGGGTGTGAGAACCGCCTTGCTGCATCTCCAGCGCGACTTCGCCCGGCAGAAGCCCGGCGCCGTGCTTGATGGCCGCGACATCGGCACGGTGGTGTGTCCCGACGCTGAAGTAAAACTCTTCGTAACGGCGAGCCCCGAAGTTCGGGCCCGGCGCCGTCAATTGGAGCTCGGCGCCGCATCCTACGAAACCGTCCTCGCCGAAATCCTCAACCGCGATGCCCGCGACAGCAAGCGCGCCACCGCCCCCCTCGTCCCCGCCCCCGATGCCGTGGTGCTCGACACTTCGAAGATGACCATCGAAGAAGCCGCCGCCGCCGCCATCCGGATCGCCAATCGCTCTTAACTGCCGCCTTGCCGCGGTCCCGCATTTCCCCTATACCCGCCCCCGTTCCAGGCCGCGCATCATCTTGCGCGAACGTGAACCGGGTTCATCCCAAATTGTTTCAGGTCTTGGCCTAGTCTTGAAATGCTTGTCGCGGTTTGTCCGCAAGCTCCTTTTAACAAGCCAGGGGCCTTGCGGGACGTCCTAGCGGGTTTATCCGCCGGGCCAACCTCGATTTTTGATAGGACGCAACATAACCATGGCGAAATCCGCCGTTTCTCTCAATCCCACCCGCGAAGATTTCGAAGCCCTGCTCGCCGAAAGCTACACCGACAATCCCGCCGCCGAAGGCTCCGTCGTCAAGGGCCGCGTCGTCTCCATCGAGAATGATTTCGCCATCATCGATGTGGGCCTCAAGACGGAAGGCAAGATCGCCGTCAAGGAATTCGCCCAGCCCGGCAAAAATCCCGAACTGAAAGTCGGCGACACCGTCGAAGTTTATCTCGAGCGGATCGAAAATGCGCTCGGCGAAGCCGTCCTCTCCCGTGAAAAAGCCAAGCGCGAAGAGGCCTGGACCCGCCTTGAGCAGCTCTCCACCAAGAACGAACGCGTCGATGGCGTGATCTTCGGCCGCGTCAAGGGCGGGTTCACCGTCGATCTCGGCGGCGCGGTTGCCTTCCTTCCCGGCTCGCAAGTCGATGTCCGGCCCATCCGCGATGTGGGCCCGCTCATGAATGTCTCGCAGCCTTTCCAGATTCTCAAGATGGATCGCCGCCGCGGCAACATCGTTGTCTCGCGCCGCGCCATCATGGAAGAAACCCGCGCCGAACAGCGCTCGGAGCTCGTGCAGAATCTCGCCGAAGGCCAGATCGTCGATGGCGTCGTCAAGAACATCACCGATTACGGCGCGTTTGTCGATTTGGGCGGCATCGACGGCCTCTTGCATGTCACCGATATCGCCTGGAAGCGCGTCAATCACCCTTCCGACGTTCTCCATGTGGGCCAGACCGTCAAGGTCCAGATCATCCGCATCAACCCCGAAAC
>JBGTJO010000003.1:0-6399 GCA_041745135.1 Aestuariivirga sp.
CCGACCAGGTCTGGGGCAAGAAGCCCATCACCAAGGTGGCGGTGGTAAGAGTGTAGTCTGGCAATGGAGGGGTCGGTATGAAAGGTTTGGATAGCAGTTTCGCAGGCTCGATCCCCGCGCATTACGACCGTTATCTTGGCCCTCTCATCTTCGAACCCTACGCGGCGGACCTTGCCGAGCGCGTCGATAAGCTGTTGCCGCAACGATTGCTTGAAACGGCGGCCGGCACAGGGATCGTGACCGGTGAATTGTCGAAGCGGCTAGCATCCGGCGCTACGATAGTTGCCACCGATCTCAATCCGGCCATGCTTGCGGTCGCCGCCGATAAAGTAAAGGCGTCCAATGTAACCTGGGAGCAAGCCGATGCGACTGCGTTGCCCTTTGGTGACGCCAGTTTCGACGCGGTCATCTGCCAGTTCGGCGTCATGTTTTTTCCCGACAAGGTCACCGGATATCGCGAAGCCCGTCGCGTTCTCCGGCCGGGCGGGCATTTCATCTTCAATGTCTGGGACCGCATTGAACTGAACGAAATTCCACAAACGGTGAGCGATGCAGTTGCCGCATGCTTTCCCGGCAACCCGCCGCAATTTCTGCGCCGCACGCCGCATGGCTACTCCGATGTGGCGGCGATCCGGGATGCGTTAACCGAAGCAGGATTTGACCAGATCACCGTCGAGCACGTGGCAAAGCGGAGCCGCGCTAACAGCCATCGCGATCCCGCTATCGGGTTCTGTCACGGCACCCCGCTACGCAGTGAAATCGAGGCACGCGATCCAAAGCGGCTCGAAGCGGTGACAGAAGCCGCTGCGGAAGCCGTGGCTCAGCGCTTTGGCGGCGGCCCGATCGAGGGCGGGATCCAGGCGATCGTCGTCGTTGCAAGGAAGTAAGGCAGCTTGGGTGTGAACGGCCAGCGCCTCCTCAGGGTCAGTGAACGTGGGCTATACTCCGAATCATGAGCAAGCACGTTCCTCCGCCGCAGGTTCCGAAAGAGACACAGCGCATTGAACTGAAGGATGCGCTGGAGGAGCGCTATCTGGCCTATGCGCTCTCCACCATCATGCACCGGGCGCTTCCGGATGTGCGCGATGGGCTGAAGCCGGTGCATCGCCGCATCCTTCACGTCATGCAAAGTCTCCGGCTCGATCCCAATACTGCGTTCAAGAAGTCGGCGAAGATCGTGGGCGATGTGATGGGGAGCTATCATCCCCATGGCAATCAGGCGATCTATGACGCTCTCGTGCGCCTCGCCCAGGATTTTTCCTCGCGCTACCCGCTGGTCGACGGCCAGGGGAATTTCGGCAATGTCGATGGCGATAATGCAGCGGCGGAACGCTACACCGAAGCGCGCTTGACGGAGGTTGCCAAGCTTCTGCTTGGCGGGCTCGATGAAGGAACGGTTGACTTCCGCCCCAACTACGATGGCTCGCTGCAGGAGCCCGTGGTGCTGCCCGGCGCTTTTCCCAATCTGTTGGCCAATGGTTCTTCCGGCATTGCGGTGGGCATGGCCACGTCCATACCGCCTCACAATGCCGCGGAACTTTGCGATGCGGCGCTTCACCTCATCAAATCGCCAAAAACCACGGTGGACAAGTTGGTGCAGTTCGTGGCGGGGCCGGATTTTCCGACCGGCGGTATTGTCATCGAAGAGCGCGCCTCCGTTCTTGAAGCGTACAAAAGCGGGCGGGGTTCCTTCCGCGTCCGCGCGCGATGGACCAGGGAGGATGTGGGACGGGGCGGATGGCAGATCGTCGTCACCGAAATTCCCTATCTCGTGCAGAAGAGCCGCTTGATCGAGAAGATCGCGGAGCTGCTCAATGCCAAGAGGCTGCCGCTGCTTGCCGATGTGCGCGATGAGTCGGCGGAGGATATCCGGCTTGTGCTGGAACCCAGAAGCCGCACCGTCGATCCCGCACTGCTGATGGAGTCCCTGTTCCGCAACACCGAACTGGAAGCGCGCATTCCTCTCAACATGAATGTGCTGTCGGGCGGCAAGGTGCCGAAAGTCATGTCGCTGAAGGATGTGCTTCGCGAATGGCTGGACCATCGGAAGGAGGTGCTGGTCCGCCGCAGCAATTTCCGGCTGGCGGAAATCGCGCGCCGTCTGGAAATTCTCAGCGGCTATCTGATCGCCTATCTCAACCTCGATGAGGTGATCCGCATCATCCGGCAGGAAGATGAGCCGAAGCCCATGCTGATGCGGAAGTTCAAGCTCAGCGACATCCAGGCTGAAGCCATCCTCAACATGCGCCTGCGCGCCTTGCGCAAGCTGGAGGAAATGGAAATCCGCAGTGAGCACGAAGCGCTGACCAAGGAACAGGCAGGCCTTCGCAAGCTGCTCAAATCCGACGAGGAGCAATGGTCGAAGATTTCCGCCGAGATCAAGGATGTGAAGGAGAAGTTCTCGAAGAAAACTCCGCTTGGCCGCAGGCGCACGGATTTTGCGGAAGCGCCGGAGATCGATGTCGATTTGGAGCAGGCGCTGATCGAGAAGGAGCCGATCACCGTGGTCTGTTCCGAGAAGGGCTGGATCAGGGCCATCAAAGGCCATCTGGAGGATACAGCCGGCCTTGCCTACAAGGAGGGCGATGAGGGAAAATTCGTCATCCCGGCGATGACGACGGACAAGGTTATGCTGTTCTCTTCATCGGGGAAGTTCTTCACCCTTGAAGGCAGCAAGCTGCCCGGCGGACGCGGCCATGGCGAACCCGTGCGCCTCATCTGCGATATGGATGCCGCGGATTCGATCGTGGCGCTGTTCGTTCATCGCGCCGAAGCAAAGCGCCTGCTCGCTTCGACCGAAGGTAACGGCTTCATCGTGAACGAGGAGGAATGTGTCGCCACCACGCGGAAGGGCAAGCAAGTGCTGAATGTCCAGGCACCGGTTGAGGCGGTGGTATGTGTGCCCGTCGCAGAGGGCGCCGATTACATCGCCAGCGTCGGCGATAACCGCAAGCTGCTCATTTTCAAACGCGCCGAGCTTCCGGAGATGGCCCGCGGCAAGGGTGTCAGGCTACAGAAGTTCAAGGATGGCGGCCTGTCCGATGCCCGCGCCTTCAAGCTGGCGGAGGGCCTTTTCTGGGTGGATACCTCCGGCCGGACCTGGAATGTTACCGCCCTTAACGACTGGATCGGCGAACGGGCCCAGGCCGGCAAACTGCCGCCCAAGGGCTTCCCTAAAAACAACCTGTTCGGGTGAGGCTGCTCCCTTCCCCCTCGCGGGGGAAAGTGGATCGCGCCGCAGGCGATGAGGGGGCCGACACCTGACTCGCTGAGGCAGCCCTCTCATCCGGCGCTTCGGCCACCTTCCATCGGGCGAGGGCGCATTGGGACCAGAGATCCGAGAGCGCCTGGATGAGATGGGCGATGTCGTCTTCACTATGGAGAGGCGAAGGGGTGATGCGCAAGCGCTCTGTGCCGCGCGGCACGGTTGGGTAATTGATCGGCTGGATATAGATGCCGTAGCTGTCCAGCAGGATGTCGCTGAGCCATTTGCATTTCCTGGCATCGCCCACGATCACCGGGACGACGTGGCTTGGATTATGCCTGTGCGGAATTCCATGCCTGTCGAGTTCGGCGCGGACGCGTTGAACCCGCTTGCGGTGGCCGTGCCGTTCGAACTCGCTCTGCTTCAGATGCCGGATCGAAGCCGTGGCGCCTGCGGCGAGGACGGGTGGGAGCGACGTTGTAAAAATAAATCCCGGTGCGAAAGAGCGGATGGCATCGACGATTTTGGTGTTCGCGGCGATATAGCCGCCCATGAGGCCGAAGGCTTTGGCGAGCGTTCCTTCCATGATGTCGATGCGATGCAACAACCCTTCACGCTCGGCGATACCGCCGCCGCGGGGGCCATACATGCCAACAGCGTGGACTTCATCGAGATAGGTGAGCGCGCCATAGCGTTCCGCAAGATCGCAAATATCCGCCAGCGGCGCGATATCGCCGTCCATGGAATAGACCGATTCGAAAGCGATGATTTTAGGCCGCGCGGGAGCGATAGCCTTCAGCTTTGATTCCAAATCGGCAAGATCGTTGTGGCGCCAGATTTGCTTCTCGCAGCGGCCATGCCTGATGCCTTCGATCATCGAGGCATGGTTCAATTCATCTGAGAAAACAACGCAGCCCGGAAGCAGCCGCGCCAGCGTCGAAAGCGCTGCCTCATTCGCCATGTAACCGGAATTGAAAAGGAGTGCCGCATCCTTGCCGTGCAGATCCGCGAGTTCGCGCTCAAGTTCGACATGATAGTGGGTCGTGCCGGAAATGTTGCGGGTGCCGCCGGAGCCCGCGCCCACGTCGTCAAGCGCAAGGTGCATGACGGCGAGCACGGCTGGATGCTGACCCATGCCGAGATAATCGTTGGAGCACCAGACGGTGACTTCCTTTTCAACGCCGTGCCCCCGGTAGAGCGCGCGTGGGAAACGCCCCTTGATGCGGCAGATGTCGGCGAATTCGCGGTAGCGGCCCTCGCTCCGAAGCATAGCCAAGGCCGCATCAAAGGCCTGCGTATAGTCGAACGCGCTCATGTGTTCTGAATATGCGCCAAGCCGGCGGAAGAAACCCGCGCCAAAGGGCGCTGGGTCAATTTGCTGCAGGCGCGGCCTTCTGCACGGGTTTTGCCTTAGGCTTCGCCACAGCTTGCGAGGGGCAACTTGCCGGAACCTTGCCATCAGCGCCCGCCTTGCAGGATGCGGCAGCCGCCGTTTGCACGGCTTTGGCCTCCACCTTCTTGGTGGAAGCGGTGGCGTTCGGCTTCTTCGCCGTCTTCTTCGCCGTGAGCTTGGCCTTGTTCTTCTTTGCCGCGGACTCCAGCTTCTTGACGGGCTTCTTCAGCTCGTTGCTTTTCTGCGACAGCCAGTTCGAAGCGGATGCCGTCGCGGCCTTCACTTTTTTCAGCTTCTTGGAACCGTTGCCGAGCGCATCGTCAAAAAACAGGGTCCGGTTGGTCGCCGCATCGATTCTGTCGTAATTGCGGGAACGGCCAAACCCGAAAAAGAACCCAAACGCTTCATCAGCGTCAACCGCCGAAGGATCGCGCGGGATCGGCTTTAACACGTAGCGCTCGCCCCCGCTTGTCTCGCCCACCGGCAAGGGCTGGCCCATGACAAAACCCGAACGGTCGAGTTCATAAATATCCGGGCGGAAATTCACTTCGCCGTTGCGGCCGGGCCAGGCGGTCAAATAGGTTACGCGGATCTGCGGGGGATTGGAGACTGGCTGGTCGAGCCGCTCCTTGCTTTCGGCGAGATCGGCAATGCGGCCGCCATCGAGGCCCGACTGACCCTGGAGAATCCAGTTGAGCAGGATCGCCACTTTCTCGACGCGCACGCAGCCCGAGCTATAGAGGCGCTGCCCGGTGCCGAAGAGATGCTGCTCCGGCGTGTCGTGGAGATAGATGCCGAAGGGGCTGTCGAACTCGATCTTGGCGCTTGCCATGGCATTGCTGCCGCCCGGTTCCTGCCGAAAATGATAGTTGTCAACGACGGCGCGCCGCCAATTGATGCGGTCGGGGTTTATCTCAGGCCCGCCCACGCCGTCGAACACCTTCATGTTCATTTCCCGCATGATGCGGGAGGCGCCGCTGGAGCGCATGCGCGGCAGAATATCGCGCTCGACGATCGAGGCCGGCGCATTCCAGTAGGGATTGAATTTGATGGTCGAGATATTGGTCATCACCACCGGTGTTGGACGCGACGGGCGGCCAACGATGGCGTTGTGCACTGAATAGACGACGCCATTGTTGATGGCTTCGATCCGCTGGGCCGGAACGTTGACGACCACATACCGGGGGCCCAAATCCCGCGAATATTCCGAAACCCGGGGAAGGTTGGCGCGGATCGTGGTAAGGCGCCGCTCGGCAGGAACATTCAGTTCCCGGAGTGTCGCATTATCGACAGCACCGGTGACGGCGAGTCCGTGATTGCGCTGGAAGCGCGTGACGGCGTCTTCCGTGGCGGTCGTATAGACATCGGCGTATTGGCCCTGGGTCGCTTCCTCACGGAGATAGCCCTCAATGAAGAGACGCCGATTGAGCGCAATGATAGCCTTGCTCTGGACACCCTTCTTAAACTTGCCGCCGGGCACCTTACCCCACCCGCCCGAAGCCACGATCTGCGCGAATCGCGCTTCCGCGGCCTGGAGCGCCGCAGTGCTGCCCGTCGTCAGGACGGGAGCGACGCTGCCATCATTGATAATCTCGGTCGTGGTCGTGGCGTGGCCGCCCTTGCCGTCACTATGAGACGACCAATTGGTGTTGGCGGGTGCGCCATCGTCTTGCGCGGCGGACCGTTTTTTCTTGAAAATCTGCCAGATGGATTTATCGTTTTCGGCCTGGGCGGGGGCCAGGTCCATGATCGGCACGGCGCATAGGAGCGCAGCCGCCACCATCACCGATCTGAATGAGGG
>JBGTJO010000004.1:0-6597 GCA_041745135.1 Aestuariivirga sp.
TGCTGGTGCAGCTCTATTTCATTTTCTACGTGCTGCCGGACGCCGGCATCACGCTCTCGCCGCTGGTCGCCGGCGTGATTGGCCTTGGCCTGCACTATGGCACCTACACCGCGGAAGTGTATCGCGCCGGCATCGACAACGTGCCGCGCGGCCAGTGGGAGGCTGCACGGGCCTGCAACCTCAACACCAGCCAGACATGGACGCGTGTTATCCTGCCGCAAGCCGTGCCGCCGATGATCCCAGCCTTCGCCAATTATTTCATCGCCATGTTCAAGGAAACGCCGTTGCTGTCCGCCATCACGGTGCTTGAGCTCATGAACCAGGCGAAGAGCGTCGCCAATTCGAGCTACCGCTACATCGAACCGATCACACTGGTCGGCGCATTCTTCCTGGCGATCAGTCTCGTATCCGTGGTTCTTCTGCGCTGGCTTGAGCGCCGCTATGGCCGCGCAGGGTGACGAGATGACGGAAATTCAGAAGAGCAGATTGCGCCCCGCATTCGACGCAAGACCGCTCTCGAAACGCGTCGGCCTCATCATTCTCGCCACCGATCACACAACGGAGCCCGACTATCGGCGCATGATCGCCACCGAGGACATCGGCATCTACGTGGCGCGCATCGCCTTCACCAATCCGGTGACCACGGAAAGTCTGCGCCGCATGCAGCCATCGCTCACGCAAGCCGCAGGCCTAATCCTGCCGGGAGAAGAGCTGGACGTCGTCTGTTACTCCTGCACGTCCGCATCGGTCGTTATCGGCGATAGCGAGATCGAAGCAGCAATCCGAAGGGCAAAGCCCGGCATTCCGGTGGTAACGCCGCCCGCCGCCGGTGTCCGCGGCTTGCAGGCCTTGGGTGCGCGGCGCATCAGCGTGCTGACCCCCTATACCGTCGAAGTAAGCCGCCCCATGGCGAAATATTTCGAGGAAGCCGGTTTCGAGATCGTAAGCTTCACCTGTCTTGATCTCGACGATGACCGCGAGATGGCGAAGATCTCGCCTGCATCCCTTGTCGAACTTGCAGATGACGCGATGGCCCCGGATGCGGAAGCCTTGTTCATTTCCTGCACTTCTGTAAGGGCGGCAAGCGCTGCCGCTCAGATCGAGAAAAAAATCGGCAGGCCCATGGTTTCCAGCAACCTGGCGTCCGCCTGGAACTGTTTGCGGATCTGCGGCGATGCGACATCGCGCCCGGAACTGGGCCGCCTGATGACACGACCCTTGACGAAAGACCCAACGTGACTGAACCCAACTTGAAATTTTCCCGCAGCGAATATGCCGAGCGCCTGGCCAAAACCCGCAAGGCCATGGAGGCGAAAGGCGTCGACCTTCTCATCGTCAGCGACCCTTCCAACATGGCGTGGCTTACGGGCTATGACGGCTGGTCGTTCTATGTGCATCAAGCCGTGATCGTTCCACCGTCAGGTGAACCCATCTGGTATGGCAGGGGCCAGGACGCCAACGGCGCCAGGCGCACCGCCTATTTGGGTCACAGCAACATCGTGGGCTACGCCGATCATTATGTGCAATCGACCGAACGCCATCCGATGGATTTTCTTAGCCGCGTGCTTGCGGACCGCAAGTGGGACAAACTCACGATCGGCGTCGAGATGGACAATTACTGGTTTTCCGCCGCGGCCTTTGCCTCCCTCACCAAACACTTGCCGAACGCCCGCTTTGTCGACGTCATCGCTCTGGTAAACTGGCAGCGCGCGGTGAAGAGTGCGCGCGAAATCGAATACATGCGGAACGCCGCGCGCATCGTGGAAGCGATGCATGCGCGGATCGCTGAGAAGATCGAAGTGGGCATGCGGAAATGCGATCTGGTCGCGGAAATCTATGACGCCGGCACAAGGGGCGTCGATGGCATCGGCGGTGATTATCCAGCGATCGTGCCGCTGCTGCCATCGGGTGCGGACGCTTCGGCGCCGCATCTGACTTGGGACGACAAGCCCATGAAGCGCGGGGAAGGCACCTTCTTCGAAATCGCCGGCTGCTACAACCGCTATCACTGCCCGCTTTCGCGCACGGTTTTCCTGGGCAAACCTCCGCAGGACTTTCTCGATGCGGAAAAGGCGACGCTGGAGGGCATGGACGCGGGGCTTGCGGCGGCCAAACCCGGCAACTCCTGCGAGGATATCGCCACGGCGTTCTTCGCGGTGTTGAAAAACTACGGCATTGTGAAGGACAATCGCACCGGCTACTCCATCGGCCTGTCCTATCCGCCCGATTGGGGCGAGCGCACCATGAGCCTGAGGCCCGGCGACCGAACCGAACTCAAGCCCGGCATGACGTTTCATTTCATGACCGGCCTGTGGCTGGAGACGATGGGACTCGAAATCACCGAGAGCATCCTGATCACCGCAACCGGCGTTGAATGCCTCGCCAATGTGCCGCGCAAACTTGTCGTGAAGAACTAAATGCCACTTCGTCCAACGCCCATCGTGCCGACCGTCGATTTCGACCGCGACGGCGCGCAGCACGGCTTCCTGAGACTGCCATACAGCCGCGACGACTCGGCCTGGGGATCGGTGATGATCCCCATCGCCGTCATCAAGAACGGCAAAGGGCCAACCGCGCTGTTTACAGGCGGAAATCACGGCGATGAATATGAAGGCCCGATCGCCCTCTTCGATCTGGCGCGCACGCTCGACCCCAAGGATGTGAACGGCACGGTGATCATCGTTCCCGCCATGAATTATCCCGCATTCCGCGCCGGCACGCGCACCTCGCCCATCGACAAGGGCAACATGAACCGGATTTTCCCGGGCAGGCCCGATGGCACCGCGACGGAAAAGATCGCCGACTATTTCCAGCGCGAGCTGCTGCCGCGCGCCGATATCGTTCTCGATTTCCACTCCGGCGGCAAGACGCTCGACTTCCTGCCCTTCTGCGCATGCCATGTCCTGCCCGACAAGGCGCTGAAAAAGAAAGCACTGGCCGCAGTTGCCGCCTTCTCGGCACCTTTCTCAATGCAAATGCTGGAGATCGACGCCGTTGGAATGTACGACACGGCGGCGGAGGAGATGGACAAGATTTTCATCACCACCGAACTCGGCGGCGGCGGCACCGCGCGCGCTGAAACCGTGAGCATCGCGAAACGCGGCGCATTGAACGTGCTCCGCCATGCGGGGATTGTTGCGGGCAAGGTCGACACGCAGCCGACTCAATGGCTTGACATGCCCTCCGGCGATTGTTTCTCATTCGCCGAGCACGATGGATTGATCGAAACAATGGTCGATCTCGGCGCCACCGTTAAAAAGGGTCAAGCCCTCGCCCGCATCCATGGTGTCGATCGCACCGGCACGGCCCCTCATGAAATCCGCGCAAAGATGAGCGGCATTCTCGTCGCCCGTCATTTCCCCGGCCTGGTAAAACCCGGCGACTGTGCCGCCGTGCTGGCGGTGCTCTGCTAGAACCGAATATTCGTAAGATCAATCCTTTTTCAGGGGAGCCTTGCCGGGCGACCCTTTCTTGGCGGGCGTTTTCACGAAGCCGCGCTCCTCCATGCAATCCTTGATGAACATGGATCGCCCGACGGCATAGCCGATGCCGCCGCCGATGAGCGACGCGGCGATGGATTTGCCGCTGCCGTAATACATGGCAGCGCATTCATATTCCGCCTTCTTCGCCGCCGTTTGCGGCTTGCCGCTGCCGCTCCATCCAGCGGCGGCAGGCGTGGCGAAAGCGATCACCAGCGTAGCGATTGATGTGAGTGTGCTGAGCTTCATTCTATTCCCCCGATATGTTTTGCTGGAAACTATTTACTGACTGGCTGGGGAACTAGGATTCGAACCTAGACTGGCGGAGTCAGAGTCCGCTGTCCTACCGTTAGACGATTCCCCAAGTGTTGCTCGAACTGGCGTTTGCGGGTTTAATCTTGGGCACGGCCAAGGTCAAGGCGGGCCACGGTTGTTGCCCGGGAGAACAGCATCGCGTGATCGTACCTGTCATCATCGCGGGAGGCGCTGGCTCGCGGCTTTGGCCCGTGTCACGGCCGGCGTTGCCGAAGCCTTTCATCGCCATCGCCGATGGCGAAGAGACGCTGCTGCAATCCACTTTGCGCCGGATAGGGAAACTACCCGGAGTGAGTAGTTCCCTCGTGGTGTGCCATGCCCTCCATGAAAGGCTGGTGCTTGATCAGGCGGCCAGCATGTCTCCGGAGAAATTGACACTGCTGCTTGAGCCGGAAAGCCGGGGCACCGCACCCGCCATGTGTGCGGCCGCACTTGTTGTCGAGCGGTTCGCGGGACCGGACGCCGTTCTGCTGGCGCTGCCCTCGGACCATGTAATTGCGGATGACCAAGCCTTCGCGGCAGCCGTCGCTTCCGGTGCTGAACTGGCAGGTGCCGGACATCTCGTAACCTTCGCCGTGAAGCCTCGAGGTCCCGCAACAGCCTACGGCTACCTCAAGCTCGGCGAAGCGCTCGACGCGGCAAAGCAGCAGTTCCGGGTCGAGGCCTTCATTGAAAAACCGGAATGGGAACGGGCGGAGCGATTTCTGGGCAGCGACAATTATGCGTGGAACAGCGGCATCTTCATGTTCAAGGCCGGGGCGGTTATCGAGGCGTTTCAGCAATTCGAGCCGGAAATGCTCGCGTCTTGCCGCAAGGCTTTGCCGAAGGGTGAATCCATCACACTTGATCCGGCGGCTTTCGCTGCGTCCCCATCAAACTCAATCGACTACGCGATCATGGAGAAGGCCCGGAACACGGCGGCCGTTATCGCTGATTTTGGATGGAGCGATATGGGTGATTGGAACGCGGTGTGGACGGAAGCTGCACAGGATGACCGAGGCGTTGCGTTGCGCGGCAACGCCATAACCATCGACTGCAACGGCAGCCTGCTGCGGAGCGACGGTCCGCTTGTGGTAGGTCTTGGACTGGAAGACATGATCGTGGTCGCCACCAAGGATGCAGTGTTGGTGGCCCCGCGTTCACGCGCTCAGGATGTTAAGCGGGCGGTCGAGGAACTGGAGGCGCGCAGTCGTCCGCAGACGACAAGAACATAACTAGATTTGCGCCTCTTTGGCGCTAATTCCGGAACTGGCGGATGAGGCTGGCGAGGCTTTGCTGGTTTGAGGATTGGACCGCGGCCGGCTGCGGTTGCGGTGGGGAGGGCGCGGTGTGGCCGAAGCCCGGGGAGCCGTTGAGTGGGACTTGACGGCGGAGTGTGGGCTGAGCGGCGGCAGGTTGCGGCGTGAAAACAGGGACCAGCTGTGGCTGCTGGACAGGCGCTGCCGGGGATGCAGTAGCAGCGGGCGTGGTTTCCACGGTGTAGCCCAGCCCGTCCGGATTATGCGCCTGGGCGCGCCAGCGGCCGACGATTTCTTGCAGGAAGCTGTCGTCTGGCAAGTCCATGGCCCAGTTTTTGGTGAAAGACGCCGTATTGCTGCGAGGCAGGGAATCGGCCGGGAGGATGTCGAATTTGATGCGGGTGGGAAGGGCCACACCTTCGCCGAAGACGATGGCTTCGCCCGTGCCCATGGTGGACATGAAGTCGAGCAGGCTCGCGGCCGCGTCGGAGATGCCGGCGCGCAGGATTTGCTGATCGCGCTCGTTGGTCAGGCGCATGGAAAAGATCGTGTTGCACTGGGACAGGATCGTGGGATCGAGCTCCGCCGGGCGCTGGCTCACCAGGCAGAGGGACACGCCATATTTCCGGCCTTCCTTGGCGATGCGCGAAATGGCCCGCTTGGTCGGCTCGAAGCCTAGTGTTTTGTCGATGGGCACGTAGCGGTGGGCTTCCTCGCAGACGAAGGTAATGGGAATGCGTCCACCGCCCCACACCGCGAAATCAAAGGCGAGGCGGGCCAGGACTGAAACCACGACGTTGATGATTTCTCCAGGTAGGCCACCGAGTTCCAGGATGGCGATCGGCTTGCCATTCACCGGCACGCGGAACAGGCGGGCGAGAACCTGCGCCATCGTATCCTGGACGGTGAGGCTGCCGAACATGAAGCTATAGCGGGGGTCGCGCGTGATCGATTCAATGCGCGCCTTGAGACGCTTGTAGGGTGCGAGCTCGCCCCGCAGTTCAAGTTTGCCGATATGTTCCTCAAGCAGCCCGGTGAGATCCGACGTGCGATAGGGAACCGGCGTATCGACACCGACATTTTGCGTTTCAACCTGCGTGCCGTTCCGTGCCAGTCCATTGCGGTCGCGCCGCTGGTTGGTCATGTAACGAACCTTGGCCTGCGGAATAAGTTCGCGCAGCACTTCGATGTCGGGCTCGCGATTGGGCTGCTGGCCGATCAGGATCTCGACGATCTCATCGAAGTTCAACAGCCAGAACGGCAGGTTCATATTGTCCGGCGTTATGACTTCAGCCATTTCGCGGAAGGATTGCGAGTATTCCCGGTGCACGTCGAGGAGCAGGATGTGAGCCTGTGGATTTTTTTCGAGGATGCGGCGGAGGATCAATGCAACGGTGCACGATTTGCCCGTGCCCGTCGTTCCAAGCACCGCGAAATGCTTGCCCAGCATTTCATCGATCTTGATCATGGCTGGAATGGCGGAGTCCTGCTGAATATAGCCAACGCGGATCGCCGTATCTGAATCGCAGGCATAGGCGATCTCAAGTTCAGTCTTGGTGGCGCGA
>JBGTJO010000005.1:0-20426 GCA_041745135.1 Aestuariivirga sp.
AGAAACCGGCAGCCATTGGCGCGGGCGGCTTCTTCGTCGGAAATGCCGTCACCGATAACAGCGATGCGGTTCGGCGCGAAACCGCCGTCCTTCAGAATTTTCGCCACGGTTTCGGTCTTGCTGGTTGGATGGCCGTCCACCGATTTGAAATGCGCGCTCCAGCCGCGAGCGGCGATTTGGGTCCGGACTGCGGTTTCAGGTGTGTTGGAGCACAAGTGCAATTGCATGTTCGGAGCGAGCGCTTCAAGCAACGCGCTCGCCCCTGGCAGTTCGCCGGCGCTGGCTACGGCCGCTTCCGAAACTTCGCCATAGCGGCGGATGAGTTCAGCCGCGCCGTAACCTTCGACGCCAAGGTTTCTCATTCCCTCGAGCATCTTGGGAATGACGCGGTGGCGCGAGCCATCGGGATCGCCCGACAGGACTCCGGCTATAATCTCGCGATGAGCGCCCGTATCGGGAAATATCGCGAAGAACGAGTCGCGCTTGGCCTTGGCGGAGTCGACGAGCGTCCCATCGAAATCAAAAACCGCCGCGTCAAAGGGCATGTTTGGTGCGGAAATAGGCAAGCCAGTTGTCGACTTTCGTCTTGCGGTCGTCGCGGGGCATGCCGGCGATCGCGGGATCCTCGTAGAAGGAGTCGTTGTTGAAATGAGTGGTTGAAACCTCCTCGAAGATGCAGCCATCCAGGGTCGCGAATTTGTGCCACTGGTTGGGCTCGACGCGGAACGTATCGCCAGGCTGCATGCGCAGTTTCGCGCCATCCTTCACGATCTCAAGATCGCCGTCGAGAAGCTGGAAGGTTTCCTCCTTCTGCTTGTGGAAATGATAAGGATGTTTCTGGCGCGGCAGCTGGAGCACCAGTTTCTTGGCATAGGTGCGATTGATGCAGGTAATGATCACCGCGCCATATTCGCGGAAACGCCTGAGCCCATAGTGGTGGGATATTTCGATCGATGCATCTTCGTTGATATAAATGTTGGCCTTGCTCAGCATGCCGCGGATTTGCAGCATGATCTGGTAGACAAGCTGATCGTCGCCATCGCCCTGTTCACCGAGCTTACCATCCAGCGGTGCATTCGACGGGTAGTCCTTCTCCGCGACAAGACCGGCGCGCCACTGGCCGGAGATCAATTGCCCATCTTGGACCGGCATGGCGAAGTAGATGTCATCTGCTTTCAGGGTTTCGCCCTTGGCAATAGCTCGCCTGGCATAGGTGCCGCGCTTCAGCTCCACCAATGTCTGGCGTTCCGCCATCGACGTCGGCGCGCGCTCCTCGTTGCCAAGCATGGCGCGGGCGGCGTGAAAAGCGGCGATCCATTTCTCCAATTGCTCGGGCGATGATGAGTAGGCGTTGAGTTTGTTCTTGTCGGTATTGAGTCCGACATGGCGTTCGAAAAGCCGCGCGCCGAGCGCGTAGGCCATCTGGACGGCGGAGGTATTGTTCTGGTCCTCATGGGTGGACCAGCCAATGGGCACGCCACGATAACGCTCACGGAGCTGGGTGATCTGATTGAGTTGCAGCTTGTCGTCGGGGGTTGGATAGAGGGCCACGCAGTGCATGAGCGCGAAATCGACGCGTTCGGTTTCGAGGAAGTTTACCAGCCAATCAATTTCATCGGTGCGAAGGCCCGCCGTCGAAACCACCAAAGGCTTGTTGACGCGGGCGACCTTCTCAAGCAGCGGACGATCATCGGCGGAGCAGCTGGCGATCTTGATGATATCGAGGCCCATGTCGCAAATGACATCGACGGATTCCTCATCGAAAGGCGTGCACATGGTGAGCAGGCCTTCGGAACGCACATGCCCGGCAAGCTTGGCGAAGGCATCCATCTCGAGTCGCGTCTCAGAGAAGCGCTTTACGTATTTGTGATCCTTGCGGTCCTTGAAATCGGGGTGGATGAAACTGTCGAGCTGGCGGAACTGGAATTTCAGAGCGCCCTTGATCTTGCCGTCGCGATTGACGCGGCCCACTTCGGAAACGATGCGGCGCGCGAAATCGGCATCGCCCTGGTGGTTGTTGGCGAGGTCGTAAACAAAGAGATTTTCGAAATCGAAGGTCTTGGCCATTTTAACTCCGTTACTGCAAAGCTTCGAGCGTATAGCCCTTGCGCCAGTCGATTCGCACCCGGCGGCCCGTTTGATGGGATTGGAAGGCGGCCGCAATCACCATCATGGTGTCAAGTCCACGCTCCAGCGAAATCGGCGATGCCGCCACCCGGCCCGCCAGCACGTCCTGCAGATGGGCGATCTCCGCCTTGAAATCATCGGCCCGGGTTTTCGCCATCAAGGTTTCGTTTGCGGTTTCGCCATTGCCGGTGAGCACGGCATCATGCCCGGGTTTGTGATTGACGCGCCAGTCGACATAACCGTCGCGGCCCTGGATGCGGCAGGATTTTTCCGGGGGCGCCGTCACCACGTCCTGGATCACATCGCCGCTCAGGCCGTTTTCCGTTGTCATTGCGATGAAACAAAGGCGATCATACAAGGTGCCGCCTTCATTCGACATATCGAGGGTCGCGGAGACCTCGCTCACCTTTCCGGCGCCGATCACATGGGCGAAGTGCTGCCAAATGTTGATGCCGTGGGAATGTTCGCCCGCGGCACCGCCGCCGCGGCTGGAGAAGCCGAGATAGGATGCCGCAGGCCCCGAGAGCCAGGGATGGGCTTTGAAAATGCCGCCCCAGTGCTCGCGGGTGCGTGCGGAAATCGTCGAGACTGGGCCCATGTTGCCGTTTCCCAGCAATTTCTCCGCTGCTACGGTATTTTGGCCTAGCGTGTGGTTGTAGCCCACTCCCGCAAAAATGCCGGCCTTCCTGACGCGCGAAAAAAGCTCCGCGCATCCCGACAAGTCAGGACCCGCAAGCGGTTTTTCGATGATCAGCGCCTTGGGCGTGGCGCCATCCAACACGGCATTGGCGATGGTGATGTGAGTATCAGGCGGAGTTCCGATAAAAACCACCTCGGCGGGCTCGCTCATCGCCGCCCGCGAATCCTTCAGCGCAATGGCCTTATCCCAAGCCCCATAGCGCTCCGGATAGATGCTGGTGCGCGCCCGTTCCAAAGCCGCCGGATCATTGTCGGTCAACGTCACTTGCCAGCCGAAGCTCCTTGCGGCATTGGCCAAATGATTGCCAATCGAGCCAGCGCCAATAATTCTGATCGAATGCATGAAGACCCTAAGAAGGTAAGCAGCGGGGGTTCTAGCTCGCTTTCGAGCCGGTTGGAATATCAGATTGAAACTCGCGCTTGGGCTCGATCGAAACGATGTCCTTCGTAAGCCAGCGGAGGCTGACTGGAGGCAATTGCGGGAAAATCTGGCGAAACCGCGCAATGCGGCTTGTCACCATAGCCTCGGTGAAACCTGGAAATTTGTGCGATGTGTAGGTGGCGCTGCTTTTTGAATGCCGCAGGCGCGTCGTGAAAGCGCGAATGGCGCGGCGACGGTAGTGCCCCGCCAGCGCGGCCAGCCGCGGCTTGAGGCGATTGTCCCGGGGAGCTGCAAGCAAGTTCGCCTGGATGTCGAGCGAATCGAGGATGCGTTCGCAGCTTAAAGGGCCCTCTACGGAGGCGATGTGATGGCGGAGCAGGGCCATCCGCTCGGCCTGGTTGGGTGCGGCGTGGCCGCGGAGGATGTCGCGCGCGGTTGAGATCAGGTCCCTTGCCGTACGGCAGTCGGTGCTCAAGCCGTTTGAAAGACCGATTTCGTAGGTTTCCGAAATGTGGGGGCGGAAAGCCAGAACCGGCGTTCCGATGATCGCCGCCTCGACAGCGCTGGTGCAGCCGTTCTGCACCAGCGCCTTGGCGGCCATGAGCCACGGCGCCAGCGGCCCCTCATGCACCACATGGACGTTCTTGTGTCCGGCAGCCGCGGCGATCCAGACGGCTGCGTTCTCGGATGGATGGGAGCGGATCACCAGGTTGACGGGCGCAATTGCCGCCGCAAGTTCGGGGATCAATTCGCGGAAGGCATCGAAGATCCTGCGCTTGTGTTCCACGAGCCCGGATTTCAACGCCTCTTTGCGGGCGGCGTCGGCGCCCTTGGCGGTGCGGAACCGGACGTGATCGGGAATATAGTGGTTGACGATGCTGAAATTGGTTGAAAGCACGATATACTCGCCGAACTGCCGCCGCAGCGCTTCGGCATCGGGAGCAAAATACTGAGCCAGCTCCGGACGCAGCAGGTCGGCGCGGGGGTTTCCGGCTTCGACAATCGGATTGCCCCGATAGCCCTTGAATTTGCGCCAGACATCCGCATCGCTCTTGCCCCATGCATAGAGAAGGCGGGGCCGGTTGAATGTCTCTTCGTCCAGCATCATCAAAAGGGCTTCGTCGGATTGGCGGATGAGCGATTCCTCGTCGAGGGCCACGATGACATGGCGGAACTGTTCGAGAAGTTTGAAAATATGCTTGTGGCCGGTACGGATGCCCTTGGAGACGTAAATGGACTGGGGCAGGTTGGGCAAAGCGGCATGAATCGCGGTCCGCCCGCCGAAGATCACCCGCCAGCCCCTCGACACAGCGCGCAGGGCTAGATGCAATTTGGCGTCGAACTCCCGGGTCAAGGTTTCAACCGGCAAAATAAGGGTGTCGGGGCGGTTGCTGGTGGACAGGTTCTGAGGCATTGGCGGGGCGGACAGCTAGCATTCCCGCCTGAAGCTTGCAAATTTCCGGCATCCTAATATCAAGAGGGGCAGACTAGGTTTGCCGCCGGAGAGCCCATGAAAAACACCGTCTTCATCCACACCAATGGAAAGCAGATGGCTGGCGCCATCGTTTCCGCCCACTCGCTCAAGCGGAATTCCAGGGAGCCCGAAGCTTTCGATGTGAGGGTCATTTCCCAGGAGGATACGGGATTTTTCACGGCGTTCGAAGGCCGGAAGTTCCTGCGGGCCGGGAGTTGGCGGACCTGGCGCAACGACGATCTGCAATCCTTCACGCCCACCCGCTTCATGCCGCCTGAGCTCATGGGCTATCAAGGGCGCGCCGTGGTGATCGATCCCGATGTCTTCGCGGTTGGCGATATCAATGAGCTCTTGACCCGCGACATGGGGGCCACGGCGATCATGGCGAGGCGCCGGGCCGGGCACAATGGTCGCGATGATTATATCGCGTCCAGCGTCATGCTCATCGATTGCGCCAAGCTCAAGCACTGGGATGTGCGCCAGCAATTCGAGGAGATGTTCGCTGGCAAGCTCGACTATGAAAACTGGATGGTACTGGCCAATGAACCATGGGAGAGCATCGGATTTCTAGAGCCGGAATGGAACGATTTCGACAGGCTGACGCCTGCCACCAAATTGCTCCACAACACCAAGCGCCGCACGCAGCCGTGGAAAACGGGGCTGCCCGTCGATTTCACCAACCGGGCTGCTTGGATTAGCCGGTTGTGGGGAAAATACAAAAAGCATCCCGATCCGCGCCAGGAGGCGTTTTTCTTCGCGCTGCTGCGCGAGTGCGTCGATGCGGGCAAGATCAGCATCGAGCAGATCAAAGCGGAAATGCGCGACAACCATGTGCGCCACGATGCCCTGGAACTTATTCGTACGGTCCCGCCGGTCGAAAAGATTCTTGGAGATGTCAAGCTGGCCGCGTGAGGTGGCCGCTACCTTCAATCCGTCATTCCAGCGAAAGCTGGAATCCCGCTTCATTCGGAGAGCGAGAAACCTGTCAAAGCGGGACCCCGGCTTTCGCCGGGGTGACGGAAAATCAAATGATTGCTCTCAGAAATCCTTGACGAGTCTTAGCGCTTCGTAGATCGCAGCGTGGATGTTGCGGGAGGCGACGGCATCGCCGATGCGGAAGAGCTGGAAGCGGCCTTGGCGATTGACGGCGATTTCCTGTTTCCGGCCCTCGATCAGAGCCAGATGATCGACCTCGCCGCGGTTGGTGGAGTGCTCCTTTAAATCGAAATAAAGATCATCGAGCGGTGCTGTGCCGTTTTCCAGCACCACCTGATCGACGATGCGCTCGCCGCAATCGGCTTCGGTGTAAGGGCTCCAAAGCGTGGCCTTGATCTTGTTGCCTTCGCGCGCAAGCGCACGGACGCGAGTCATGGTGGTGATCTTCACCTCCTTCCTCGTAAAGATTTTCATATAGGACACGACATTGAGGCCGCCCATATCGGCGGCGAAAAAGCGCTCCGGACTGACGAGTTCGAGATGCGAGCCGGCGTTGGCGATCAGCTCAGCAGCGGCCATTCCCGGATGAGTGCCGTTGTCGTCGAAGAGAAGAACATCATCGGCGGGCTTGATGTCGCCTGCAAGAATATCCCAACTCGATACGGCGAGGTCGGCCCCTTGCTCAATCGCCAGAGTGCGGGGCAAGCCGCCCGTGGCCACGATGGCGATATCGGGAGCGAGCCTGAGAATGTCATCGGCGTCGACCAGCGTGTTGAGATGCAATTCGACGCCTAGCCGCTCGCACTGATTCACGCGCCAATCGATAATGCCGATCATTTCCTTGCGGCGTTGGATTTGTGTTGCGAGGCGGATTTGGCCTCCGGCCTGGGGCGCTGCCTCGAACAGCGTCACCTGATGTCCACGCTCGGCGGCCACGCGTGCTGCTTCGAGGCCAGCGGGACCCGCACCGACGATGACAATCTTTTTCTTTGGCCCATCGCTTCGCGCGAATACATGGGGGATCGTGGCTTCGCGGCCTGTCGACGGGTTGTGAATGCATAGCGCGCCATGGCCCTCATAGAGGCGGTCGACGCAGTAAGTGGCTCCCACGCAGGGCCGGATTTCCTGCTCGCGGCCCTCAATGATTTTTTTGACGATGTGCGGGTCAGCGATGTGGGCTCGCGTCATTCCCACCATGTCGAGCTTGCCCGCGGCTATGGCATGGCGCGCGGTCGCGACATCGTTGATGCGGGCGGCATGAAAGACCGGGAATTTCACGGCGGCGCGGACTTCCCCGGCGAAATCGAGATGGGGGGAGGCCCTCATGCCGGCGACGGGGATGACTTCGGAGAGCGGCGTATCGTGATCGATATGACCCTTGATGATGTTGAGGAAGTCGATGAGACCGGAGTCCTTGAAGCGCCGGCAGATTTCCACGCCCTCGGCGCGCTGCAAGCCCTGTTCCCAGTTTTCATCGGCAGCAATGCGCAAGCCTACCAGGAAATCTTTTCCGACACGGGCGCGAATCGCCTCCAGCACTCGCATGCCGAAGCGAAGGCGGTTCTCGAGGGAACCGCCATATTCGTCGTTGCGCTTGCCGGTGGCGGGCGACCAGAAGCTGTCCATCAGATGGCCGTAACACTCGATTTCAAAACCATCGAGCCCTGCCTCCTTCATGCGCTCGGCCGCGTCCGCATAGTCTTTGATGACGCGCTCAATATCCCAGTCTTCCATTTCCTTGGGGAAAGCGCGGTGCGCAGGTTCGCGCACCGGCGAAGGGGCAACGACCGGCAGCCAATCATCTTTGTTCCACACGCTGCGGCGGCCCAGATGGGTGAGCTGGATCATCACCGCAGCCCCCCATTCGTGGCATTCATCGGCAAGTTTCCGGAGCCAGGGCACGATCTCATCCCTGTAGGCCAGCAAATTGCCGAAGACGGCAGGCGAATCCCGCGAGACGCAGGCCGACCCCGCCGTCATCGTCAGGGCGATGCCGCCCTTGGCGCGCTCTACGTGATAGAGGCGGTAACGATCCTTCGGCATGCCGTCCTCGCTGTAGTTCGGCTCATGGGACGTGGTCATGATCCGGTTCTTCAGCGTCAGGTGCTTGAGCTGGAAAGGCTGGAGTAGGGGGTCGTTGGAGCGCAGGAGAGCTGTCATGGAGAAAGCTTAGCGTTCAGTCATCTGTTGAGCAAAGCATCATCCACTGGCAGGAGCAAAAATGGCTAGCGATTAGAAACCCTGCTCGATGCCGGAATTTCAGCAAGGCGACAAATGCGTTTGATTGCCGGAGACGGATAAGGCGCTGTCAAGTCTTGCAATAGGCCGGCGTCAGTAAAGATCGACAGAATCCAGAAAATGATAATCACCGGCGGTGACGCCAGATTCCGTTGCCTGCTGCTTCGCATCAGGGGCGCTGATGAACGCCTTGGCTTTTTTGAGGTTTTCGACTACGAAAAGAAAGAACACGTTGTTCTTGCTGGCGCTGTCGCGCCAAACATGGGTTAGGACAAGCCCAGCCTCACGGTGGGCCTGCGCGTCGCCATCGAATAGCTTTCGCCACTTGCGATAGTCGCGGACCTTGTTGCGGCAGAGCAGGTATTTCTTGCTTTTCAATGGCATTGATTTTTCAGCCGGCTTTGCAGAGTGTGTATTACTTCACGTTGGAAAATTCAGCAATACGCCGCGTGGTATCGGGATCGAGGAAGCTTTCGATAGTGACTTCGGTTTCGAGCTCGATGCTGCGCTTGAGGTCGACTACGGCGGATTGATTCAGGATACGCTTCATGGCGCGTAAAGAGCGTTGCGATAGCGCTGTCAGCCGGCGCGCGACGGTGCGGGCCTCGCTCATCAGCTCGTCATCGGGCACCACGCGCCAGGCAACGCCTTTTTCAAGCAGCGTGCGTGCATCATAGCGCTCTCCGAACACCATCATTTCGCGGGCGGCATGGAGGCCCACGAGAGCGGGAAGCAGGGAGGTGACGCCGCCAGTCACGAACATGCCCCATTTCAGTTCGGGGAAGAAGGCCTTGGCGCTCTCGGCCCAGATCGGGAAATCGCAGTTGATCGCCCATTCGAAGCCGCCGCCCACTGCCCAGCCGTTGATCGCGCCGATCACCGGTTTTTCGCCAAAGCAGATCGTCTCGGTCACACGTTGGATGGCGAGGATGTGTTCGCGGGCGGCCTCTTCGCTCTCCGGTTGGATATGCTCATTGAGGTCGTCGCCCGCGCAGAAGGCGCGGCCGGCTCCGGTGAGGATGATCACTTGCGTGGGCTCATCGGCATTCGCTTCGTGAATGGCGAGCGCCCGTTCGCCGATGAGCTGGCGGTTCATGGCGTTCAGGCTTGCCGGGCGATTAAGCGTGATCGTCCGGATGCCATCAGGTGTAATCTCGCTCAAAACGGTTTCGTACATAGCGTCCTCAATAACTCCGTATGACCCGGCGGGTTTTCCCTTCGCTCCGCGGAAGCGAGCGGGGCGGAAGCAGCGTCACCCGCGCGGTTCCGCCAAGCTGGCGCTTGATGCGGCTTCAAGTGCGACGGCAACACCATTGGGATCAGCACTCTCATCCAGTTCCGCTTCGAGCGGCAGGCAATCATAGGGCGGTGGCCGATCTAGCGTGATGCGGTATTCGCCCGACAGCTCGCGGAACTGGCTGACCACGCCTTGCACCATCGCGGGGAACATGTTGAGGCCGCGCACCACGACCATGTCGTCGATGCGGCCCACGACGCGGAACCGCGTCAGGCCGTTCGTTGCGCCGGTGATCGAGATCTGATCACCGGTGCGGAAGCGAATGAGGGGCTGACACTCGCGGGCGAGGTGCGTCAGCACAAGCTCGCCGGCTTCGCCCTCGCGCCAATTCTTTTGTTGTCCATCAGGTGCAATGATTTGCGGATAGAGGACGTCGCTGGCGACGAAATGCAAATCGTTCGAGGTTTCGGTCTGGCCGGCCATCACGGTGAGGACATCGGAGACGCCAAAATTGGCATTGCGAACCGCAAAGCCCCACACCTCCTTAAGTCTGGCGCGAAAGGCCGGCTCATCGAGGCCCGCTTCGCCGCCGAACAACCCAAGCTTCAATCCAAGATCGCGCGGCTTGAGGCCTGGATAGTGCTCGGCAATGACAGCTTCAAGCACTGCTGGATAGGACGGCGTGCAGTGCATGGCAGTGACATTGAGTTCGCGGATCACCGAGATCAGCCGCTCCGATGACCCGACGCCGAAGGGGATCACCGTGGCGCCGCTCGCCTCCAGCATGGCGTGATCGGTGTAGCCGCCCATCCAGAGTTGATAGTTGAGGCAATGCACCACCCGATGCCCCGGCCCCAGACCGGATAATCGCATGGCCCGAGCTCCAACCTCGGCGAACATGCGAGCGTCGGCCGCGGAGAGGGCGATGTTCATGGCAGCGCCGGTCGAGCCCGAGGTGCGATGGATGCGCGAGACGCTCTCGGGTGCCGCGGCAAGATAGCTGCCAAAGGGCGGATGATCGCGCTGATCGGCACGCAAGGCGTCCTTGTCGGTGAGAGGTAGATCCGCGAGTTCATCGATCCGGCCCGTCAATCTCGAGCCGCGATAGAAGGCCGACCTTTCGCGCACATATTCAGCCTGCCGCGCCCAGCGCTCTTTCTGCAATTTCGCGATATCCGCCGGAGTTTCCATTTCTCCATGATATCGCCATTGATCGTGCAGTCATAGCGCATCCCAACTAAAGGGTGGGCATCATTCCCCAATTCCGTCATTCCAGCGTAAGCTGGAATCCCGCTTCTCGTGGACCAAACGCCAAACTTTATTTGCGTTTAATGAAAGCTGGATTCCAGCTTCCGCTGGAATGACGGATCGGGGGAGATTGGCGAAGATGAAGGACTGTTCTCTTAGCGGCACAATGGTTGAGGAAAAAAGATGCGCGGGTCGAGCCCGCGCATGATGAGAGCAATAATTTAGTTGAGAATAGCGGTTAGCCGCCGCTTGAATCGCCACCCGTAGCCGGGGCGTCGCTGCCTTTCATGCGGTGATCGCGCTTGCCGTGGCTGCGGTCGTCCTTGCTCAGCACGCCGTCATCGTTATGGTCCCGGTTGGCGACGATTTGGGCGAGCGGCGCCTTGTATTCATCGAGGGTTACCTGGGCGTTGCCGTCCCGGTCGAACTCCTGGAAATCGCGCACCATGCGCTCCTGGTTGGCCATCAGCCAGAGGCCCTGGAACTCTTCAAGCGACAATGTCGCGTTCTTGTCGCCATCGAACTGGGCATGGCGCTCGGTGCGGTTCTGGTCGATCTCGTCCTGGGAGATTTTGCCGTCCTTGTTGGCGTCGTAACGCTCCGCCAGATGCATCATTCCGTGGCCGCCATGATGGCCGCGATTGGCATTGGCGATGCCGGCAATTCCACCGATCACCACGAGGCCGGAAACACCTGCGGCAAGGGCAAGCTTGGTTTTCTTCTGCATGAAAGTCTCCTGTTGAGTTGGATCGCAATAGGCAAAGACGATAGTGACGTACCTGTTCCGTCGCCCTGGAACCTGAATTCTAGGTAAGTTGACGGATTGGCGTAATCAAGGCGCGTCGAAGGAAACGAGTTCTCGCATTAAACTTCCGAGGGTTTCTTTGGCCGATGGCTCCTGCGGAATCGGGCGGCAGACATCGCGCGCGGCAAGGCCGATGCGCGCCGTCATGATGCCGTTGACAGCGCCCTCGCCAAAACGCGCCGACAGGCGGCCGAGCAAACCCTTGCCGACAATGTGCTGGATCAGATTGTCCGAGAGGGCAAGGCCACCAGTGACGGCAAGATGGGCCAGCACCATGCGGGCGAGGCGCAAGGTGGCGAGTGTGGAGGGGCGTCCGCCATAGAGTCTCGCCAGTTCGCGGAGCATGCGGAGGTTTTGCGCGACGACGAAGAGCATGTCGAGCACGGCCGCGGGGGTCACCGTGGTGATCAAGGTGACGCGGCGCGCGGCGCGGGCCACGATCCGGTGCGCATCGGCATCGCGCGGCGCCACCAGATAGAGTTCCGCAAGTTTCAAGCGCTGGCGCGGCTCCATGATATCGGCTTCATGCTGGCGGAGCCGGTCGAGGCCCCACCTTGCGTCATGGCGGTTGCGATAGATGGCGGTGAGGCCTTCGATTGCGCGTGATGCGGCTTCAGCTCCGCCTACATTGAGGGCGCTGGCGGCATCCGCCTGAATGTGCGTGATGCGGCTGAGCCTGGCCAACCCCCAGATTTCCCGCGCGATGATTGCGAGTGCGGAAAGACCCGCCAGTACGGCGATGGCAAGAGCAATCCATCCCAAAGCGATGGAACGGGAGAAAAGATCTTCGACCAGCCGGGTGATCGCCAGTCCCGCCCACAGCGTCAGAAGACTGACGAGCGATGCCAGCAGCAGGGTTCCCCAGCGCCGCCCCCGCGAGACCGGCGGCGGGGCGGGCGGCAGAACGACGGGATCATTCACCGGTTCTTCTGTGGAGAAAGCAATGCTGGAATGACCGCGAGGCTTGCGCTTCGGCGGTGCCGCGGCTTCGTCGATGACGAAGGCCGATGGCTTGCGAGGGCCTTCGCTCATGCGAGTTTGTCTCCGATCAAGAATTCAAGGGCGCGGTCGAGGCGGATATGAGGGAATGTTCCCTGTTTCAGCAAGGGCGGACGGAAGCGCACGAATTTGAGATGGCCTTCGAGGCTGCCGTCGAGCGCCTGGCGCGGGTTTTCCGGAAGATCGCCGGGAAAGATCGCCGCTTCGGTTTTGCCATCGAAGATTTGCCCGCCGATTTTCTCGCCTTTCTCGGGCGTGCCGGCGATGCAATCCAGAGCTTGGCCTTTTTGGGTAATGCGCGCCTCGCGCGTTGACCGGATGGCGGCGATCGCCGCCACGTCGATTACAGCTCCGGAAAATTCCGCGCGCGCGGCGGCCTCCTCGACGATCAACCGGAGGATCGCTTCGAGCCGGCCATGGCTCGTGTGGTGCAGGAGATCGGCCTTCGTAGCCACGAAGAGGATGCGGTCGATCCGCCGCCCGAACAGGGCGGATGCAAATGAATTGGCGCCCTGGCGGAAGCAGGACAGAATCTGCGGGAGCGCCACCTGCAAATCCCTCACCGCACTTGCTCCGGCATTTAGCGGATGAAGCGCATCGACGAGGACGATCTGCCGGTCGAGCCGCGCGAAATGACCATAGAAGAAAGGCTTGACGATGCGGTCCACATAGGACCCGTAGCGCCGCGCCATGAGCGCGCCGAGCGAGCCTCTGGGAAACTCGGCGTGGGCTTCGACATCGAGGGGAGCAAAGGCCAGAAGCGGCGAGCCCGCATAATCGCCTGGCATCAAAAACCGGCCGGGCGGCAGGGCTGACAGGGAGTCTTCCCGGCAGCTTGCAAGATAGGCCGTAAAGAGTTCTGAGGCTTGGATGGCGTTCGTTTCATCTGCGGCGGCAAAAGCGTCAAGACTGCGCAAATGGGCTTGCCATTTCGTGGCGCGTGACAGGCGGGGCTCCGTGTGGCTTACCGCGACCGCCGCCGCCGACCACTCCGCATAAGACTGGTGCATAAGCGGAAGGTCGAGTAGCCACTCGCCAGGATAATCAACGATATCAACGTGCAACCGCCCGTCGCTCAAGTGACGCGCGAAGAAGCTTTTTGGCCTGTATTCAATTGTCAAGCGCAACTGGCTGATCCGTCTGGTGCCGTCGGGCCAATGACGGTCGGCCCCTGTCAGAGCTTCGAGATGGTCCTCATATCGAAAGCGCGGCAGATCGTCGTCGGGCTGCGGCTCGAGATAGGCGCGCTTGATCCGGCCCCCGCTCGACGCCGCGAAAGCAGGTAGGCGTCCACCTTGCAACAGCGCTTGCACGAGTGCTGTGATGAACACGGTTTTGCCGGCGCGCGACAGGCCGGTGACGCCGAGGCGGAGGCTTGGACTTGCCAATCCCACGGCAAAGTCCTTGAGGCCGCCCGCAGCAAGACGGCCGCCATGGATGACATCGGAAAATTTCACGGCCGGTCTACCCCGCGGGAGGCGTTAGCGCTGATGTGCGGCCTCGATCCTCTTGGCGTGTTTCATGCCCCACTCGGCCAAGGGGAGCAAGGCGTGGTCAAGGGAAGCGCCCAGTTTGGTGACCGAGTATTCGACGCGAGGCGGCACCTGATGAAAGACCTCGCGGTGGACGATGCCATCCGCCTCCATCTCACGAAGCTGCTGGATCAGGACCTTCTCGCTGATCTCCGGTACCAGGCGCTTCAATTCGCCGAAACGGCGCGGCTTGGTGTTGATGCGCCAGAGCAGCAGCGCCTTCCATTTGCCGCCGATGACATCGAGTGCCGGTCCAAGCCCGCAGGTTTCGGGCTTCTTTCTTGCCATCGGATTCTCGGGTCCTAACCAGAAGGTTAGTACCTACCTTATTGTCTGTACTTGTGGAAAGTAAAGCACTTTCCTAGCTTGGTCTCTGGATCAGAACGGAGAGAATGATGAGCGATGTATCGGTGATCGGCCTAGGCTCCATGGGCTCGGCTTTGGCGTCTGCACTCTTGCAACGCGGCATGGCGGTGACTGTCTGGAACCGCTCGGCTCGCAAGGCGGATCCTCTCATTGCCAAAGGAGCCAGCCGCGCGGCGAATGTCGCCGATGCGGTTTCCGCGAGCAAGCTGGTGATCGTCTGCCTGTTGAACTACAAGACCGTCTATGAGGCGCTTGGCCCCGCGGGCGATGTCCTGAGAGGCCGCGCGCTGGTCAATCTCACCAATGGCACACCGGCGCAGGCCCGCGAAATGGCCAAGTGGGCGAAAGATTTGGGCGCTCACTATCTCGACGGCGGCATCATGGCGATACCGCCGATGATCGGCCAACCGGGAGCGCTCATTCTCTATAGCGGCTCCAGGACCGCGTTCGATGCCCATGGGGCGGCATTGGACGACCTGGGCGAGAGCAAATATCTAGGTCACGATGCGGGTTTGGCGGCGCTCTATGATTTATCGCTGCTCGCCGGCATGTGGGGAATGTTTGCCGGCGCCATTCATGCGACGGCCCTTATTCGCACCGAGAAGATCAAAGCGAAGGATTTCGTGGCGCTGCTGATCCCCTGGCTCAATGCCATGATAGGCTTGCTGCCGGAGCTGGCGGAGCAGGTCGATACGGAAGATTACGCCAAGGGCGTCGTATCCAACCTCGCCATGCAGGCGGTGGCTTATGTGAATCTCATGGAAGCCAGCGCGGGCCAGGGCGTTCGGACCGAACTGATTGCGCCCCTGCACGAGCTGATGAACCGGGGCGTGGCGGCAGGCCATGGCCACGCCGACCTTTCAAGCCTCGTTGAAATGTTAAGGCGGCCTAAGGCCTAGTTCGCTTCCTCCATGATATCGCGGGGCCGCACGTAACGCAAAAGCGTGCCGGCACCCTCGGAGACGGCAGCCCAGCTTCCGGCATCGAGCTTGATGACGGCGAGTGCGGCGGTTGGATATTTAGCCTCAAGCTGGTTGCGAAGTTTTTTGTCGCCCTTGTGGACGAGGCGCTTTGCCAGTCCTTCAATTGAGGGATTGTGGCCAATAAGGAGAACGGATTTTGCTTCGCCGGCCTGCTGGCGAAGGCAATTGAGGAGATCCTCGCCATTGCCGAAATCATAAATATCTTGCTCAAACAGGGTTTTCTGAGAGGCGCCCAGTTCTCTCTCCATGAATTTCCAGGTTTCCCGGGTCCGCGCTGCGGGCGAGCAGAGGACGAGATGAGGAACGAGGCCGTTCGCCGCCATGTAGGCACCCATCGCCTTCGCGGCGCGTTTACCACGGCCGGTCAGCGGCCTCGTCATGTCTTTGAGTCCCGGTTTGGACGGAACCGCTTTGGCGTGGCGCAGCAGCATCAGGATCGGCATGGGCGCTCGATGGCAATGTTATGTGACAGAGCGATGTCGGTGCGCCGCCAGTTCATTAAAATTTTAGTCGATCAAGAAGCAATTCGGCGATTTCTGTCCGTTACGACGGAAAAAGGAAGGATCCCGAACCATGCTCACCGTGTTGCAAAAATTGTCAGGAACCATACGTAGGTTTGCCTTTCACTCGGGCGGCAACGTTGCCATGCTTTTTGCAATCGCCGCAATTCCCCTGCTCCTGGCGGCCGGAACGGCAATCGATTACACGCGCGCCTTGCGCGCTCAATCACGCCTTCAGGCCGCCGTCGATGCAGCCGCCCTGTCGGCCGCCATGGAACAAACCGGCGAGCTGGCCAAACAGAAAAGCGCCGGCGCCATCTATTTCAAGTCGAACGTGGAAAATTCCGAACTTGCAACTGCCGAGCCTACTATTTCGGTGGACAGCGAGAAGGTGACCGTGAGCGCCGATATGAGCTATCCGACATCCTTCATGAGGCTGGCGGGCATCGACGCCATGAATATCAGCGGCCATGCCGAAGTGGCACTGCAAAAGGAAGACAATGTCGAAATCGTCCTCGTGCTCGATTACTCAGGATCGATGGAGAAAAACAGCAAATATATCCGCATGCGCGACGCGGCCACCGGAATGGTCGAGCAATTGACCGCCAACGCGGAAAATTCAACGGTGAAATTCGGGCTGGTGCCGTTTTCGGCCATGGTGCGAACCTCGATGCCGGCTGAATATGTTACTCAGGCGTCGGCGGGTCCCACATGGACCGGCTGCACCCAGGATCGCAAGGCGCCTTACAATATCGGCGTGTCGACCCCCGACCCCACAAACGACGATACGAAGTGGGGTTACATCGACACCAATGGATCGGAAAACGCCGTGCCCAAGTACGATTGCCCAATGTATCAAACAAAAAGGCTCGACATCCTGCCGCTCACGGCCGACGTCGCCGCGGTGCAGGCGAAGCTTGCGGCAATGACGCCGCTCGGCAACACCAATATCCCGCTCGGCGCTGAATTCGGCTGGAACCTTCTCGATCCCGCGGCGCCGTTTTCCGAAGGCGTCTCCTATGAGGACGACACGACCAAGAAGTTCCTGGTGCTCCTGACCGATGGGGTGCAGACATCGGGGCATTGGGGGCCAAAGGGCAACCGTTCGGTCGATAACGGAAACGACAATCTGGCGAAGGTTTGCCTGGGCATGGCGGAGAAGAACATCACCGTCTTCGCGATCGCCTTCGATATCAAGGCGGCGGCCATCACCAAGCTTTTGAAAGATTGCGCGCCTGGAAACTACTTTGAGGCCGAGGACGACGAACTCAGCGGCGTGTTCGAGGCGATTACCTCCCGCATCGAAAAGTCAATGCTGCGCCTGACGCGATAGAGACGTTATCGGTTGGAGTGAATATATCCATCCGTCATCCCGGCGAAAGCCGGGACCCACGGTAAACAAGATACGGATTCCCGCAGAATCTTCACGCTGAAAGGTGGGTCCCGGCTTTCGCCGGATGACGGAAAAAACGTGCGTGCTACGTCCCGATCTTGGCCAGATCGTAGGGCGTTGTCTGGTAAACCTCGTTGATCCAGTTGCCGAACAGCAGATGGGCGTGGCTGCGCCAGCGGTTTTCAGGCTGGCTCCGGGGATCGTTCCTGGGGAAGTAATTCGCCGGAATGCCGATCGGTTTTCCAGTGTTCACGTCGCGCCAATATTCTTCGCTCAACGAATGCGTATCGTATTCGATGTGGTTGAACATATAGAGCGAACGGTGCGGTTCGTCGTTGATCAGGCAAAGGCCCGCCTCGTCGGATTCGATCAGCACTTCGAGGCTCTCGCCCTGCGGCAAATCCTTGCGGTGATTTTCCGTCCAACGCGAAACGGGAATCGAGAAATCATCGGAGAAGCCGCGAAGGTAGGGGGAAGCGGGACTGAGGTTGCGGTGGCGGTAGACGCCGAATGCTTTCTTCGCCAAGGGGTGTTTCGGCACGCCGTGGAAATGATGCAGCGCTGCCTGGGCGCCCCAGCAGATGTTCATGGTCGAATGCACATGGGTTTGCGTCCAGTCAATAATCTGGGCCAGCTCTTTCCAATAGGTGACCTCTTCGAAACCCAGGAGTTCCACCGGCGCGCCGGTAACGACAAGCCCATCGAACCTTCGCTCCGCCACATCGCGCCAGTTGCTGTAGAAGGCGATCATATGTTCGGCGGAGGTATTCTTCGGCGTATGGCTGCCGATCTTGATCAGCGTCAGTTCCAGTTGCAGCGGTGTCGCTCCGATAAGGCGGGCGAACTGCGTTTCGGTCTTGATCTTGTTAGGCATCAAATTGAGGAGCCCGATATGCAGCGGCCGAATGTCCTGGCGAAGCGCCGTTGACTCGGTCATCAGCATCACGCCCTCGTTTTCGAGCGTCTGGCGAGCCGGCAGATCATTGGGGATGCGAATGGGCATGGAGTCAGTGCCGGTCAATGGCGCCGGAGAGCACCTTGACGAAATCAGACTCTGATTTGATGCCCGGCACGTCTTCCATCCGAACAATGTAGCCGAGGTTTCGCGCAATCTTTTCGTAGAGCGGTGTGCGGTGCTGCAACAATTGCTCGAAACCCCACACGGCGAAACCATCGGGGTCCACCTGGTCGTCGTCGGTGATCTTGTTAAGGGCTTTGTACTCGGTCCATTTGGCGTCGAGAAAGGCCGGCTGATAATACATGGGTTTTGGATTCGTCCGGAACCGATCAACCAGCATTTGCGTGTGCTGCGGATTGCCTTCGATGTAGAGCATTAACGTATTAGCGGCGAGGCACTTGAGCACGGGATCATCTGGGTTGGCGGGATCGACGACTTCGCACAGGCTGCCGCCGGAATCGCAGACAAAGTGCGTGTACTGATAGATATCGTGGGTGCGGCAGATGAATTCGGGGACATCGAGAAGCGCGCTGATCTCAGCCTCGCCGTGTTGCTTCTGGCGGCGCTTGTATTCGGCAAAGGAGATACCCCCCTTGGCAGGGTTGCCGGGCTTGCCGAGATAGGTCGAGAGCGGGCTTAGATTGTCGAAGGTCAAATTGGAGCAGATGTAAATCGAATCCGACAGGAGCAGATCGCGAAGGAACGGGACGCGCATGGCTTCGCGCTTGAAATTATCGACGATGTGCTCGCCCATGTAGCGGGTGCCGATCCGGTAATCGACCGAATACTGGAACCAGCCGCCGTTCAGCAGCACCCGCGACAGGGTTGACTTGCCGACGCCCGACATGCCGAATATGGTCACCGCCTTCGACGGCCAATCCCGGAATTCCTTGCCCGAAGTAAAGCGCATGGGGCTGCTCTTAGCCGAAGGGGCGGCGTTCCGGCAACAGATCGGCGCAGATGGAATGAACATGCTGTCAACCGGCCCGGCGAGCGAGACCTGGTATGAAGCCACCGCCCAGCGCGGGCAAATGCGCCCCCCGTTACAAGGCGATATCGAGGCGGATGCCTGCGTCATCGGCGGCGGACTGGCAGGTTTGACGACGGCGCTTGAACTTGCGAGGCGCGGCAAGCGGGTTGTCCTGCTTGAAGCAAAGTCCCTCGCCTGGGGCGCCTCCGGCCGCAATGGCGGCTTCGTGTCGAACGGTTTTGCCTTGGGTCTCGATGAGATTGCACTGCGCGTCGGTGTCGATGGGGCCAAGGCGCTGTTCGATCTCTCGCGCCTCGGCACCGAGTTGGTGCGAGGGGAGGCGGTCGAGGTCGAGGGCATCAAGGCGGGAGACGGCTGGATCGCGGCGCGGCGCTATGACAGCGGCTCCGCCTTGAAACTCTATCGCGACCGCCTCGAACGTGTCTTCGGCGACGAGCGGCAGTTTCTCGATACGGAGGAAACAAGGGCGAGACTCAATTCGCCGCGCTATTTCCAGAGTCTCTATGATCCCTCCGCTTTCCATGTGCATCCGCTCCGCTATGCCCTGCTGATCGCGCGGCGCGCCGAAGCGGAAGGGGCCGCGCTCCATGAGCAATCGTTGGCCCTCGAGGTTTCAGGGTCATCGGGAAACTGGCTGGTGCGCACGGCCTCAGGCCAAGTGCGCGCCCACCATGTGGTCCACACCGTATCAGCACTTGACCGCCGCCTCCATTCGCTCACAGGGCGGGGCGTGCTGCCGGTCGCGACCTATATTGCGGTGACGGAATCCCTGCAGCAGGACGCCATTCGCACGCCCAGCGCCATCTCGGATTCGCGCCGTGCCGGAAACTATTACCGGCTGGTGGGCGAGGACCGCATCCTGTGGGGAGGCGCGATCACCACGCGGCTTTCCGCGCCAACGCGCCTCGCGGAACGCATGCGGGCCGATATGCTTTCGGTCTTTCCGCAACTTGGCAAACCGCTGGTGGATTATGCCTGGGCCGGCCTCATGGGCTATGCCCGGCACAAGATGCCGGTGATCGGTGGCGACGGTCAGGGCCAATGGTGGGCAACAGCCTTTGGCGGCCATGGCATGAACACGACCGCGATGGCCGCCATCCTGCTGGCCCGCGCCATTGCCGAGGGCGATGACGAATATAAAAGGTTCGCTCCCTTCGCGCCGCAATGGGTGGGCGGACCTCTCGGCCGGGCGGGCGTTCAGGCGAGCTATTGGTGGATGCAGCTCCGCGACAGGCTGGACGAGATGAAACGGCCTTCCCGCCATCACTAACAAATTCTTTACAGCTTGCCTCACATCATGGCGGCTTCCGAATCAGCCGGGTATTTCAGGCTATTGTCGAAGCAGGTGCAGGCCGCTATAAGCCCGCGCCACAAGTGGGGCCAAGAGAGTTTCATGATGGCGGTAGAGGTCGACGAACACTATAAACCCACCGAGCACGAGCCGTTCATGAAGGAACGGCAGCGGGAATATTTCCGGGCCAAACTGCTCGCCTGGAAGGAAGACATCCTCAAGGAAAGCCGGGAAACCATCTCGCATCTGCAAGAGGAAAACCACGTT
>JBGTJO010000006.1:0-5353 GCA_041745135.1 Aestuariivirga sp.
CCCCAAAGCCAAACGCGTCGAGGTCCGCTTCCCCGATCCCGCCGCCAACCCCTATCTGTGCTTTGCCGTGCTCCTGATGGCCGGGCTCGACGGCATCCAGAACAAGCTGCACCCCGGCGATGCCATGGACAAAAACCTCTACGACCTGCCGCCCGCCGAACTGAAAGGCATTCCCACCGTCTGCGGCTCCCTGCGCGAGGCCTTGGCCGAGCTCTCCAAAGACCGCGACTTCCTCAAGAAAGGCGCCGTCTTCTCCGACGACATGATCGACAGCTACATCGAGCTGAAGATGGAGGAGAACATGAAATACGAAATGACCCCCCACCCGGTTGAGTTCGACATGTATTATAGCTGCTAGACGCAAGACCCTCACTCATCCTGAAATACCTGTTCGCGTTTACGGGAAATCCCCGGGAGCAGGAGAAGTGCCAACACGCACACGGCGAGGAACATGAGCGCGCCGCTGAGGGGGCGGGTGAAGAAAACAGTGGCGTCGCCCCGCGAGATGATCATGGCGCGGCGGAGGTTTTCTTCGAGCAGCGGGCCGAGCACGAAGCCTAAGAGAAGAGGTGCCGGCTCGCAGCCGAGTTTGATCAGCACGTAACCCAGAAGGCCGAAAGCCGCTACCGCGTAGAGATCGAAGGGATTGCCGTTGATGCTGTAGACGCCGATGGTGCAAAAGGCGGCAATCGCCGGAAACAGCATGTAGTAGGGGATGGTGAGCAGCCTCACCCATAGCCCGATCAGCGGCAGGTTCAAGAGCACCAGCATGAGATTACCGATCCACATGGAGGCGATCACGCCCCAGAACAGGGCGGGCTGCTCGGTCGCCACATCGGGACCTGGAATGATGTTCTTGATCATCAGTGCACCGATCATCAACGCCATGACCGGGTTGGCGGGAATGCCCAGCGTCAGCAGCGGAATGAACGAGGTCTGGGCGCCGGCATTATTGGCCGCTTCGGGCGCCGCCACCCCTTCGATGGCGCCCTTGCCAAAGCGCTCGGGGCTACGCGACAATTTCTTTTCCAGCGAATAGGCGGCGAAGGCCGACAGGACGGCGCCACCGCCGGGCAGGATGCCAAGGATGGAGCCCAATCCCGTGCCCCGCAACACGGGTGCGATAATGGCTCGCAAATCGGCGCGCGTCGGCATCAATCCCGAAACTTTCTTGATAACAGGAGCGCGGTCCGTCTCGTTTTCGAGATTGCGCAGGATTTCGGCGATGCCGAAGACGCCGACAGCCACCGCCACGAAATTGATGCCGTCGGAAAGCTCGAGAAAACCGAACGTATAGCGCTCGTCGCCCGTGTAGATATCGCGGCCCACCAGGCCCAGCAGTAGTCCGAGGACGATCATGGCGAGCGCCTTCAGAATCGAGCCGTGGGCGAGCACGATCGAGCAGACCAGCCCCAGCACCATCAATGAGAAATACTCAGCCGGCCCGAATTTCAACGCCACGCGCGCCAGTGGCGGCGCCAGCGTCGCCAGCAGCAGGGTGGCGACCGTGCCGGCGAAGAAAGAGCTCAGCGCCGCGGTCGCAAGCGCTGGCCCGGCGCGCCCCTGCTGCGCCATGCGGTAACCGTCGATGGCGGTGACGGCGGAAGAAGATTCACCCGGCAGATTGATGAGAATGGCGGTGGTCGAGCCGCCATACTGCGCACCGTAATAGATACCGGCCAGCATAATGATCGATGTTGCGGGCGACAGCGCATAGGTGATCGGCAGCAGCATGGCGATGGTGGCGGTGGGGCCGATGCCCGGCAGCACGCCGATGAGCGTTCCGAGGAATACTCCGATGAAGCAGTAAAGCAGGTTGACCGGTTCGAGCGCGGTGGAGAAGCCCAGGGCAAGGTTGGACAGAAGGTCCATCTCGTCAGAACCTGAGCCAGCGGCCGAGCAACGGCAGTGGCAGGCCTAAGCCATAACTAAAGACGAGAATACAGAAGACAGTCAGGCCAGCCACCAAAGCGACGGCCGTTACAAAACCGGTGCGGCGGCTAGCGGAGGCAGCAGCGACAATCGCCAAAGGCAAGGCGACGACAAGCCCAAGCCCTCGCACCGTGGCACCGAAGATCACCGGGGCCGCGAGAATAAGAACAAGGCCGCGCCAGGGCACCGAGCCGATGACTTCTGCCGGCATGTTCAGGGATTTCGCCATGACAATGACGCCGAGCAGCAGCAGGAGACCGGACAACACCAGCGGGAAATATCCCGGCCCCATCTTGAGCGCGGTGCCGATGTCGAGCGTCAGCGCTCCCGCCATGAAGGCAAGGCCGATGGCGGCGAAGACCGCGCCCGCCGCCATATCCTTGACATTGAACGCGGGCATTTAGCCCAACGTCAGTCGGCGTACTCTCCGGCCGTTTCGATGATCGGCTTCCAGCGCGTGATCTCGCTTTCAAGTTTCGCCTTAAGCGCCTCCGACGTAACATCGGCGGCGGCAACCGGTGCAGTGCCCAACTCGGCAAAGCGGTCGATCACAGTCTGGTCGGCGAGCGCCTTCTGCAAAGCACCCGACAGCTTATCGATCACTTCTTTCGGCGTGCCCTTGGGCGCATAGAGTCCATGCCAGATGCCGAATTCCATACCGGACAGGCCAGCTTCGCCCGCCGTCGGTATATCGGGAAATGTCTGCAGCCTGTCCTTGGTGGTTGAGGCGTAAGCCTTGATCTCGCCCGCCTTGATCTGCTTCGTCACGTTGGTGCTTTGGTCGCACATGATATCGACCTGGCCGCCCAGCAAATCGGTGAGTGCCGGAGCCGTGCCCTTGTAGGGAACCGTGGTCAGCTTCGTGCCGGCCTCGCTCATGAACAACATGCCGCAGAGATGCGAAGCCGCTCCGATGCCGGCGTTAGCCAGCGTCACCTTGTCGGCATTGCCCTTCACATGTTCGAGCAGCGCCTTGATGTCGGCGGGTTCGAAATCCTTGCGCGCCACGATGATCATCGGCACTTCGGTAACGAGGCCCACATATTCGAAGGCTTCAAGCGGCTGATAGGGCAGCTTGCGATAAAGCGAGGCCGAGGTCGCCATGCCGATATGATGCAGCAGCAGCGTGTAGCCATCAGGCTCCGCCGCGGCGACGCGGGCCGCTCCCAGGGTGCCTCCAGCGCCTCCAACATTCTCGACCAGCACCTGCTGGCCGAGTTCGCGGCTCATCACTTCAGAGACCAGCCGTGCCACGGTGTCGGTCGGCCCGCCAGCCGAGAATGGCACGACAACGGTGACGGCGCGGTCAGGATATGTCTGTGCCGCCGCAAGCAGCGGCGCCAGCGCCATGAAAATCAAAGATATGATCAGTCTGCGCATGGAACTTGCCTTTCGTTTGTTCAGTCAGGCGATTGCGCGAAAAACCTCAAGACGCGCGGCAATCCGCGTAGGCTTCATTGTAAACTCTGCGCCATTTGGCGTTGGTGTGAGCCCCGCCCACCACTGTGCCGCCGACACCGCCGATGATGGCGCCATCGCGCACGGCATGTTTGCCGCCGACGAGAGCGCCAACTAGCGCGCCAGTGACGGCCCCGCCGACCGTGCCCGCGAGCACGTTCCCGGCATTGGCATGGTCGTTGGCAGCGTCCCGGGCGTAGGCCCTGCAATAGCTCTTGCTATGGGCGAAGGCTGGCGCCGCTGCGCCCGAAACGGCGAAGATGGCCGCGATCGCCGCCGCCGATATTTTCGTTCCGAATTTCGTCATGTGTATGCTCCTTAAAACCGGCAACGCCCCAGAAAACTTTACACCATGGCCCTCGGCGATGCAAAGGCGGAGGTCCTTCCGTGGTCGGGCGGTTTGGGTTACCTTGGCTGCCATGAGTACGCTCACCAGGCTCCCTGCTGTCGAGACGACGCAGCTCATCATTCGCGAGATCGAGCTTCGCGACACGCCGGCCTTTACAGCCTTCATGACCCAGGAGCCCTACCAGCGCCATATCTCCATGCGCCTCGCCGATGCGGCCGAGGTCAAGGCCTTCGTCGTTCGCTCGGTGGCTCGCCGCAGCGATGAGCGGCGCAATGTCTTTCATCTCGCGGCCGAGGAGAAATCGGGCGGCGAGGCGGTGGGCGATGGCTTCATCATCGTGCAGCGCCCCGGCATTCTGGAAATCGGCTGGGGCGTTCACCCCGCCATGTGGCGCATGGGGCTTGGCACCGAAATTGGCCGCGTGCTGCTGGGCCTCGCCTTCGAGCGGCTCAAGGCCGAGCGCATCTGGTGCAAGGTGATGGCGGCCAACACGGCGTCAAACCGGCTGGCGCGCCGCATCGGCCTCAGGCACCTGCGCTCCCATCCCGATCATCCCGCAGGCGGCGGCCGTTTCGCGCCTGTGGATGTTTTCGCCCTCGGCGCCTCCGAATATTTCGATCTCCCTTACTGAGTCTCATTCATGGCAGCACTCCCACCCCTGTGCGATTTCGGCTGGAAGGCTCCGGCTTTCAGCCTGCCCGGCGTCGACGGCAAGACTCACACGCTGGAACAGCTTCGCGGGCCGAAAGGCACGCTCATCGCCTTCATCTGCAATCACTGCCCCTATGTGAAAAGCATCATCGGCCGCCTGATGGGCGAGGCCAAAGCCCTTCGCGAACTGGGCATTTCCACGGTCGCCATCTGCGCCAACGATGCCGTGAACTATCCCGAAGACAGTTTCGACAACATGAAAGCCTTCTCGCGCCAGCACGATTTCACCTTTCCCTACCTGCACGATCAAACCCAAGAGGTGGCCCGCGCCTATGATGCGGTGTGCACGCCCGACTTCTACGGCTTCAACGCCGATCTCGAATTGCAATATCGCGGGCGCCTCGATGAATCGAAAACCAAGCTCGTGGAGGGTGCCCGCCGCGACCTCTATGAAGCCATGAAACTCGTCGCCGCAACCGGCCAGGGCCCGCGCGAGCAGACCGCCTCCATGGGCTGCTCGATCAAATGGAAAGCCGCCTGATGACGACCAATAAGCCAGCCCCCCTTCGGGCCCGCCTTGAAGGCGGCGGCACGCCGTTGATGCAGGACTGGTACCTCAAATCGGAAACCGGCCCTCTCAAGGATGTGCTGCTGGGGCCCGCTGAAAGTTTCCGCTGGATGGGATTGGAAAATGCGGAGTGGTCCTCGCTGGTGCGCGATACCTTGCGCAAGGGCCACAAATTCGACAAGCAGCTCGCCATGCGCCAGCACCGCGAGATGGTCGATGCCTACGGCAGTGCCGGCGTCACCACGCATTTCCTCCCCATCGACATGGCCAACCCCTATCAGGTCTATGCCCGCGATTCATCCTTCATGACCCCCTATGGCGCGGTCATCTGCCAGCTCGCCAATCCGCGCCGGCGCGGCGAATACGCGGCCGTGCTGCGCTTCTACATCGACAAT
>JBGTJO010000007.1:0-5317 GCA_041745135.1 Aestuariivirga sp.
GCGAAATTGTTCATCATGGCGCGAAGGGCCGCCCCCTCCTTGTGCATGTCGATGAAGATTTCGCCGAGCTTGCCGTCGTCATATTCCCCGGTGCGCAGATAGACCTTGTGGCCGCCGACCACCGCCTTCTGCGTGTAGCCCTTGCGCCGCCCCGGGAGCCGCTCGCGGCCACGCATGACCTCGACGATCTTCTCGACTAAGGTTTCGACGCGCTGCACCTGCGGCTTGGCCATCAGCGCCTCCACCATGTCATCGGCCTCATCCGCCTCATCGGCAATAAGCTGCGAGGACAGCGGCTGCGACAGCTTCGAGCCGTCGCGGTAAAGGGCATTGGCCTTGATGGCGAGCTTCCAGGACAGCATGTAGGCCGCCGTGCACTCCTCGACAGTCGCGTCATTCGGCATGTTGATGGTCTTGGAGATCGCCCCTGAGATAAAGGGCTGGCTTGCCGCCATCATGCGGATGTGGCTGTCGACCGAGAGATAGCGCTTGCCGATGCGCCCGCAGGCATTGGCGCAATCGAACACCGGCAGATGCTCATCCTTGAGATAGGGGGCGCCCTCAAGCGTCATCGCCCCGCACACATGGATGTTGGCCTGGTCGATATCGCCCGCGGAGAAGCCGAGGCTCGCAAGCAGATCGAAGCCATAGTCGTTCAGCTGCTCATCGGTGAGCTTGAGCGTGGATTTGCAGAACTCCTCGCCCAGCGTCCATTTGTTGAACACGAACTTGATATCGAAGGCCGATGCCAGTCCCGCTTCGATCTTCTCGATCTGTTGATCGCCAAAGCCCTTGGCACGAAGCTGCCGGTGATTGAGGGCAGGGGCGTCGGCAAGGCTGCCATGGCCCACCGCATAGGCGATCATGGTTTCGATCTGATCGGCGTCATAGCCGAGCGTGCGGAGCGCTTCGGGAACCGCCTGGTTGATGATCTTGAAATAGCCGCCCCCCGCCAGCTTCTTAAATTTGACGAGCGCGAAATCAGGCTCGATCCCCGTCGTATCGCAATCCATGACAAGGCCGATCGTGCCCGTTGGGGCAACCACGGTGGCCTGAGCATTACGGTAGCCATGGGCTTCACCGAGCGTCACGGCTTTGTCCCAGGCGCGCCGGGCGTGGGTGACGAGAGCCCTGTCGCGCAACTCTGACTCATCGAGCGCCACGGGCGCGGTCCGCACCGCCTCATAGCCAACCGACGCCCCATAGGCGGCGCGGCGATGATTGCGCATGACGCGGAGCATGTGCTCGCGGTTCTTCGCAAATCCCGGGAAGGGGCCAAGCTCCTTCGCCATCTCAGCCGAGGTCGCGTAGGAAATCCCCGTCATGATGGCCGAGAGTGCCGCGCAAATCGCCCGCCCCTCATGGCTGTCATAAGGAATGCCCGCCGTCATCAGCAATCCACCGATATTGGCGAAGCCCAAGCCCAGCGTGCGGAAATCATAGGAGAGCCGGGCGATCTCTTTTGAAGGAAATTGCGCCATCATCACCGAGATTTCCAGAACTACCGTCCACAGTCTGACCGCGTGCTCATAGGACTCGATATCGAACTTGCCCGTCGCTACATCGCGGAATTGCAGCAAGTTGAGCGAGGCCAGATTGCACGCCGTATCGTCGAGGAACATATATTCCGAGCAGGGGTTCGAGGCGCGGATTTCACCGGAGCCCGGGCAGGTGTGCCAGTCATTGATGGTCGTATGGAATTGAATGCCTGGATCGGCTGAAGCCCACGCCGCGTGCCCAATCTTGTCCCAAAGTTCGCGGGCCTTCAGCGTCTTCACCGTCTTGCCGGTGAGCCTCGCCTTCAGGTCCCAGCCGCCGTTGGTTTCGACCGCGCGCAGGAATTCGTCGGTCACCCGCACCGAATTGTTGGAGTTCTGGCCAGACACCGTGCGATAGGCCTCGCCATCCCAGTCGGTGTCGTAAGTATCGAATGCAATCTCCGTATAGCCCTGCTTGGCAAACTGGATCACGCGTTTGATCAGATTGTCTGGAACAAGGCTCCGGCGCGCATCCTTCACCGCGCGCTTAAGCGCCGGGTTCTTCTCGATCTCATAGCAGTCGTTGCCGGGGCCCTCGCAATTCACGCAGGCCTTCATGATGGCGGCGAGGCACCTCTTGACGATCTTGGAGCCGGTGACGAGAGCCGCCACCTTCTGCTCCTCCTTCACCTTCCACTCGACATAATCCTCGACATCGGGATGATCGACATCGACCACCACCATCTTCGCGGCGCGCCTTGTCGTGCCGCCCGATTTAATCGCCCCCGCCGCCCGGTCGCCGATTTTCAGGAAGCTCATTAGTCCCGATGACCTGCCGCCGCCCGACAGCTTTTCATTCTCTCCCCGCAGATGCGAGAAATTCGATCCCGTCCCCGAACCATATTTGAACAGGCGCGCCTCGCGCACCCACAAATCCATAATGCCGCCTTCGTTCACCAAATCATCGGCTATCGACTGAATGAAACAGGCATGGGGCTGCGGATGCTCGTAGGCGGATTTGGACTTGGTGAGCCTGCCCGACTCGTGATCCATATAATAATGTCCCTGCCCGGGGCCATCTATGCCATAGGCCCAGTGCAGGCCCGTGTTGAACCACTGCGGCGAGTTGGGCGCGCATTTCTGCGTGGCCAGCATGAAGCAAAGTTCGTCATGGAAGGCGCGCGCATCCTCTTCCGCGCTGAAATAGCCGCCCTTCAATCCCCAATAAGTCCACGTCCCGGCCAACCGATTGAACACCTGCTTGGAGCTGTTCTCGCCCACCAAACGCGATTTTTCCGGGAGCAGGGCAAGCGCATCTTGATCCGCAACCGAACGCCACGCCCATGAGGGCAGGCTCGTCTCTTCGACCTGCTTCAGCGCCGCTGGCACACCGGCCTTGCGGAAATATTTCTGCGCCAGAATATCAATGGCGACCTGGCTCCAGGATGCCGGCGCCTCGATGCCCTCAAGCCGGAACACCACGGACCCGTCCGGATTCTTGATCTCGCTCGTGGCGTTGCGGAACTCGATCCCGGCATAGCCGTCCCGGCCGGCTTTGGTGTAACGGCGTTCGATTTTCATGGCTGTCTCCATCTTGTTTCGTTGCCGCAGGCCGCACCATGCCCACGGAGCTCGTCTACCGGCATAAACGCCCGTCCCGTGAAGCGCCGCCCCCCGGAATTCCGGCCTTCTGTTTTGGAATTTTACGCTTCGATGACGGGGCCAACCGCAGCTCGTCATCATCCTCAGACGGTATAACAGAGTACCTGTTTCGTCAATACTTAGTGTGTTACCAAATTACTAACACAATATCTGGTGGTCCACAGCTAATTGCTCTTTGTGGATAACCGGCACTCCATCCGATTCTCGAAGGAAGCTCAAGTTTTTCGTGGGTTTAATCCAGAGCGGCGAAAACAGCCCGGGGGGCGACTCGGTGGCAGCTTTGCCAGCGTCAAGGGCCAAAGCTCCCACGCTAGCAAAATTTATTTGGTTAACAATAGGTTAACGCCGTCGCCCCGGGGCTGCTATCGGCTCGGCTTCGCTTGCCGGTTGTGCATTTGGGAGGTGCCGGGCACTCGAATCGGCCCCATCGCCCAAAGAAGGATGAGAGCGGAGGCCGAAACAGCCGCCAGCATCAGCCATGCCTCGTTGATCGCCATGGTGAGGCTCGCGTCCTGGACGGAATCCATAATGGAAATGAACCCCATCGCATCGTCGGGACCCGGAAGGTCCGCGACCGTCAGCCCGAGAAGATCCGCCGCCTGCGCCGGGTTGCTCCGCATAAGCTCGGTCAGCACGTCCGCATGATGGGGACCTCGCGTGAACATGATGGTGTCGATGAGCGCTATGCCGATGGCGCCGCCAAGGTTGCGGCAAAGGTTGTAGATGCCGCTCGCATCGCTCACCCGATCAAGCGGTATGAAACCCAGCGCGAACCGCGTGGGCGGCAGAATGCATAAGGCCACGAAAGCCCCCCGCATGACCTGCGGCCAGAACATTTCATCATGGTCGGTGGCGACCGTCTGATTGGAGCTCAACAGCAACCCAACCGAAAAGCACAGAAAGCCGATGGCCGAGAGCACGCGCGCATCAAATCGCCGATCCAGCAAAATGGCGATGGGCGCCGCCACCAGCTGTGCGATCCCCGTCACCAGTATAATGACGCCAATGTCGATAGGCCCATGCTTGCGCACGAAGGCGAGGAACACCGGCATGAGATAGACCGAGCCGAACAGGGTGAGCCCCAGGATGAAACTGATGCCGCAGCCAAACGCCAGCTTGCGATCGCGCAGCAAGGCAAACTCAACGACAGGCCGCGGCCGTCGCACCGCCGTCCATCCGCAAAGGGCAACGACGCCAAAAAGTCCAAGCACAGGCACCGAGAACCACCCCCGGTCGGGCGCATCCTTAAGCCCGATCTCCAGCGCGCCCAATCCGAGCGCGATGAAAATCAGCGACAGCCAGTCAAGGGATCGCAAGAGGCTGAGTTGCCGCCTTTCCCGTGGCAGGCAAGCAACCCCCGCAACGAGGCTCACGACGCCGGGAATGACATTGATCAAAAACAGCCAGTGCCAGGAAAAATTCTCCGTGAGAAGTCCACCGGTGATCGGCCCAAGCGCCGGCGCCAACACGGCGAGGACGCCGCCCATGGTGGTGGCCACCGTCTGCTGAAACCCGCGCTCAAACAGCAGAAAAATGGCGGAGAAGACTAGCGGAATAAGAATGCCGCCCGCGAGGCCCTGCATCACCCGCCAGGCGATCAGCGATGCAAAGCCCGTGCTCAAGGCGCAACCGATCGAGGCCAGCGTGAAGATTGTGATGGCGGCCGCGAACAGCCAGCGCAGGGTAAAGATGCGCGTGAGCAATCCCGCCAGCGGAATGGCGATGACTTCGGCGATGAGATAGGATGTCTGCACCCAGCTCATCCGGTCAGCGCCGATATTAAGCGCCTCCTGAATGACAGGCAGCGATGTCACGACGATCTGAATATCGAGGATCGCCATGAACATGCCGAGGCACATGGCGCCAAACCCAATCCACAACATGGCGGGAGCAGACCGACTCATCGCGCAACTATGAACAGGTCAAGAAATAGCGCCAAGCGGCAGTTTCATTCCGTGGATTGACGGGCTATCGTGTGCGGATGCAGCCCTCATCCGGCCTTCGGCCACCTTCTCCCATTCTTCGAACGGGAGAAGGCGCATCAATGTTATGCCTTCTCCCGTCCGAAGGATGGGAGAAGGTGCCCGATAGGGCGGATGAGGGTCTCTTTGGCTTACGGGCTGCCCTCTCCGTCGCTGCGGCCGGCTAGCCCAAGGATTTTTATCTTTCGGTGCAGG
>JBGTJO010000008.1:0-4716 GCA_041745135.1 Aestuariivirga sp.
AACGGCACATGCCAGATGCCCGCCGGGAAGGGCCCGAACTTGATTTTGTAGGGATTGACCTTGCCGGTCAGCGCCATGGTGAGATTGGTGCGGCCGTGAAAACTGCCTTGGAAAGCGATCACGTCCGAGCGCCCCGTATAGCAGCGCGCGAATTTCACGGCGTTCTCGACCGCCTCGGCGCCCGTGGTGACGAGCGCCGTCTTGTTCTCGCCCGCCATGGGAGCGACAGCGTTGATTTTCTCGCACAGCTCGATGAGCGGCGCATAGGGCATCACCGTGCCGCAGGTGTGGGTAAAATTTTCCAGCTGCTCGTAAACCCGCTTCATCACCAGCGGATGGCGATGGCCGGTGTTGACGACTGCAATGCCGCCAGCGAAATCGATATAGCGGTTGCCTTCGATATCCCAGATTTCGGTATTCTCGGCGCGCGCGGCAATCACCGCCGCAGCCATGCCCACGCCGCGCGACACCGCCTTGGCGCGGCGTTCAACCCAATTCTTGTTCATGCCGATGGGACTGCTGACCGGTGCGTTCATGGGGCTTCTCCTGTCTGGAATTCGCCTGCCTTCTACTCCCGTTGACCCCGGGGCGGCAAACGCAAAACTTCACCGATCTCGGCGCGGAGCGCTGCGACTTCCGCCTTGAGTTCGTCGATGGCTTTGGCGCCCGCCACTTCCGCTTCGGCGGACTCTGCGTCCCGGCCGACGAAATAGGTGGCAAGCGTTGCGGTCAAATAGCCGAAGGCTGCGAAGGAATAGAGCGCAAGCACGACGCAGAGGACGCGGCCTTCGGCGGTTTCCGGCCAATAGGCCGATCCCAGCGTGGTCATGATCATGGCCGTCCACCACAAGGCTTCGCCATAGGAGTTCAGGCCGCGAGGATTCTCATTTTCAAAAGCATACATCCCCGCAGCCCCCAGCAGGGTGATAAGGCCGGTGAGCGCCACGGCATATCCGAAGCCGCGCCGGCCCATGCTGGCGCCGAGCGCCCGGGTGCCCCGGTTGAGCGAGCCCAGCACTTTGACCAGTCTTGCCCCGCGCACGGCCCGCCCCGCGCGCAGGACACGAAACACGCGGAAAATGCGGAAGACGCGCAGCGCCGGAACGATGAGCGAAACAGCCGTCAGCCAGTTGCGTTTGAAGTATTCCATCTTGCGCGGGGCGAGGATCAGCTCAACCGCGAAATTAACGATGAAGATGATCCAGATGACGGTGCTGAAAGTATCGAATATCGGATTGCGCGCCCAGACGTCTCCCCACAGCAATTCGATGCCCAGCAAGACCAGCCACACGAAGCCCAGGATGAGCATGGGGATTTCAAGCCAGCCCTCGATCCTCTGCAAAAGCTCGCTGCGCTCATTTTGGAGCGCGTGATCAGATGAAGTATTCATTGTCATTTAAGTGCCACATCAGGTTTACTCAGTAACGTATTGATATAAAAGTTGGCTTCAGGTTTTCACCAGTTCATAAATTCCATCGCGCCGTCTCACACGGCCTTGCTCGATCAGGTGCTCCAGATGGGCGAGCGTTGAGAGGGCGGCTGCACCGTGGAGCTTAGGATCGATATCGGCGTAGATGGCGCGGACGATGTCGGCAATCACCTTGTCGCCTTCCAGGATGCGATTGAAGATAGCCGCCTCGCGCATTTGGCGATGGGCGAGGAGGCCGCGCACCAAAAGTTTCGGATCACGACGGGAAGGACCATGGGCGGGCAGGTAAATTTCATCGTCGCGCTCCCACAGCAACCGGAGCGACGCCATGTATTGCGCCATGTTGCCGTCCGGCGGCGCAATCACGCTGGTCGCCCACGCCATCACATGATCGCCGGTAAAGAGCGCTTTTTCTTCGCGCAGCGCGAAACACAAATGGTTCGACATGTGGCCCGGCGTGAACACCGCCTCGATGGTCCAGTCTTGCCCCAGCAGCGTTTCGCCATGGCCCATGAGCCGATCTGGCTTGAAGGCATGATCGACGCTGGCATCGATACGTAGACCTTGGGTGCTGGCCGCCACCGCGCCGAAGCCGACAGTGGTGGCGCCCGTTGCCAGTTTGAGACGCGCCGCCAGTGGCGAATGGTCCGCATGGCTGTGGGTCACGAGAATATGCGTGACCGTTTCACCCCGCGCGGCAGCAAGCAGTGCAGCCAGGTGGGTGTCATCCTCGGGGCCCGGATCGACAATCGCGACCTGGTCTCTTCCTACGATAAAGCTCGACGTTCCAGTGAAGGTGAAAGGGCTGGGATTGTTGCAGAGAACCCGGCGCACCAGCGGCGAGAGCTGTTCCACCGTGCCTGGAACCGTCTTGAAGTCCCGATCAAACTCGAGCGTTGTCACCTGTTGTCACCTGTCCCCTCGCCAACTATAGGGAGGAGGACACCCAAACCAAAACACGAAACTAGGGGGAATACCAATGAACGCCAATCTTTTGGCAAGCCGCATCTGGCCCGCCACCCAATCGACAAGCCTCACGCGCAACCTGGTGTTGGCGGTTTTGGGATCGCTCTTTGTGGCCGCCGCCGCGCAGATCAGCGTTCCCATGTTTCCCGTGCCCATGACATTGCAGACATTGGCTGTACTCGCGGTGGGCGGCGCCTGTGGCGCAAGGCTGGGTGCTGCGGCGCTGGCGCTTTACGCTCTTGAAGGCGCGATTGGCCTGCCCGTGTTCGCCAACTTCTCCGGCGGCTATCATGTGCTCCTCGGGCCCACCGGCGGTTACATTGTGGGCTTCATTCTCGCCGCGGGACTCGTCGGCTATCTCGTCGAAAAGGGCTGGGGCCGCAATGTTGTAAAGTTGTGCGGTGTCATGCTGCTGGGAGCCGCCGCGCTTTATGTGCCGGGGCTGCTATGGCTCGCGCAGTTCACGGGGATTTCGGGAGTGCTGCAGGCAGGCCTGATCCCCTTCATTCCGGGCGATATCGTAAAAGCGGCACTGGCGGCGTTGGCTTTCCCGGCGGCGTTTTCATTGCTCGGCCCGTCGCGGGGGTCTTGATAGGGTAACAGTTCACCCCGCTTCTTCGTCACATTTTTGCTGACTCTCGAATTCGCATTGGCGGGTTTTGTATCTCCAGCAACCGCCACGATCCAGACACGACGCCGCAGCGAAAAAGTCAGTGTAGTATAACCATGCAGCCAGAGAGGCGATCAGAACGCAAATGATAAGAAAAAACTTGCGCATGTGTTTTACAAAAAAGTGGTCGGAGTGAGAGGATTCGAACCTCCGACCCCCTGCTCCCGAAGCAGGTGCGCTACCAGACTGCGCTACACTCCGATTTAGATGAATGGCGGCGCTTATATAGGCGCTTTTGCACCTAGGCAAGGCGGGTTCCCGGGGCTAAATGAGCGACGGCGCCTTGGGGCGTAGCCAAGTGGTAAGGCAGTGGATTTTGATTCCACCATTCGGAGGTTCGATCCCTCCCGCCCCAGCCAGTCTCCTTGTTCGAACTCCTCTGATTATTTTGGTTGATTATGTCGAATGATTAAGACGGCAAACTCCGAACATCGGCTCAGTAAATTTGTTGTTGGCGAAGTATACTTTCTTGTAACGTATCCGGATGTGGAGATGCGCTACCCGCTCATTGAGAGCTACGTCTATCTCGGAATGAATTTCTCTGACGAGGATCTGGAAGATACATGGTATTTTCAGCCCGCCATGGATTATAGCAAGTATGGGTCCGCACTGACCGGAAGAGAGCGCCCTGTTACCTGTGCGAGCAGGGCTCAGCTTGCAGAGTTTCAAGATGCTCAACAACTAATGTTATCCTTAAGGGTGGCCGCAAGTAAAAGGCGACCGCAATGACCCGGCGCAGTTTACTGCAGTAGAATATCCTTGGCCTGGTTGATCTTCGCGGCGAAATAATCGGAGCCTCCGCGGTCGGGATGATATTCTTTCATCAATCTGCGATGCGCGGCGCGGATGTCCTCGGCGCGGGCGCCGGGCTTGAGGCCCAGAATGGCATAGGCTTCCTCGCGCGATTGGGTGCCTCTCGCCGGCTGCCAAGTTTCCCGCCACGCCGGCTTCATGCGGTCGAGCCAGGCTTCGAGCAAGGCCCGGCTCTGGTCCGCCGCATTGGCGGACAGAGCGTGCAATGACTTGAGTTCCGCATCGGACAGCGATGACAGCTTCCGCCCTTGAAGCGGGCCGGACAGAACTTCGCCATCAAGTTCCCCCGTGTCGTGGTCGAGTTCCATGGCGAGAAGGCTGGTCGCCACGCGCGAGGTCTGGCCCGGCGTCTTCCGCGTCCACGGGAAGCCGTCGGGAAATATCGCCTGCTTGCCGAGCAGACCCAATCCCGCCACGAACAGCGGAATGGCCGCGTTGATGCCGCCGCGCAGCGTCAGAAAACCCGCAACCGCGATGAGGCCGCCCCCTCCCAGCTTGCGCAGCAAGCCATTGAACTGCGCCGGCGTGGTGTTGGCGGATTTCTTGATGAGCCAGTAGCCGCCGAAGACGAGGACGAGGGCGAAGACCAGTTGCAGCATCGCCGCTACGGCCTCAGCTGCCGCAGCAGCAATGTGGCTCCCTGATGTGTGCCGCGGGCCTCCAGAGCGGCACGCCCGCCGGCCGCATAGACGGCAACCGCGCCGAGCAACTCCCGCAGCATTTTTGCTGAAGCCGCATCGAGCCGGAAATAGGCGCCGCGCGTCAGCCTGGCCAGTTCGCGGAAGGCGGTTTCCACCGCGGCGTCGTTTCCTTCCTGAAACAGGAAAAGCGGCACGCC
>JBGTJO010000009.1:0-8433 GCA_041745135.1 Aestuariivirga sp.
GAGGAGCGTTTCAACTTCATCTCCGAACGCGCCGAGTTTGTGGAGGAGGAGGGGCTGGATATTTGAGGAAAGGAACGACAAACTACAGCATCGAATCTGCAAATAGAATCCGCAATTTTCGTACCACGCTGCGCTTCAGGAACTATCTTCGTGGAGCGCGTCCCTGGCCAATCCATGGCACTCTATCAGCACTCGATCGACTTCGTGTCTTGGCTCCTTGCGATAGCCGGGCGGAAGACCCGGGCGAAGCGGCGACCTGAACCTGGGATTTCGCATGACGTCGCGCCGCGCTTGCCAGCGCGCGAGACGTTTCGCTTGGGCGGCCAAGTTTTCGAGCGCCATCTTGACGGCCGCGAGACGGCGGCTGAGACGCTCAGCACCCACCATGCCATCGTCGATCTCCGGTTCGGCCTCGCGCGGCTCCGAAGGCTGAAGCAGCGGCACAAGAGGACTCACGCCGAAAACGAAAATGCGGGGCACAGGCTTTGGACCGGCGCGTCCTGTCCGCACGGCGAAACGCTTGCGCGCATCGAAGAGTTGAAACGACGCGCGAGCACCGCCAACCCTTGCGAGTATCAGCCCCTGCGGCATGGGACGGACTGCATAGGGTTTCACCTTAACGCCCTTGGCGGCGATGACGATCAGGCGGCGCACCGCCGACTCCGCCGGACGCAACACGCTGAGCGCCCTGCGGTAGAGAGGCCGCGGCAACCGCGCCAGAGCCGCAAGCCCCACCATGGCGATGAGCGCCGCCACGATGCGGATGAGCGCTGCTTGGTTGATTGCGATGGCCCGGGCCCAATCCATGTCCGGCCTCTAGAACATAATAGGAACATTGTCAAGGGATATTTTCACAATCGACTGTCCGGTTTAAGGTGAAGACCTTTCCCCTTTTCCGTTATTCCGGCGAAAGCCGGAATCCCGCATTCCTGAAACAAAACGTACTCAATCTAAAGCGGGATCCAGCTTGCGCCGGGGTGACGGAAGATTATCCGCGGTTGAGTAGGCGAGGGCAAGGCGGAGCTGATCGCCGGCGAAATGTCAGGCCGCGCCAAGGTCGAAATCAGCCGCTTCAAGGGCCTCGGCGAAATGCTGGCGAGCCAGCTCAAGGAAACCACCATGGACCCCGCCAAACGCACGCTCCTCCGCGTGTCTCTGGCCGACGGCGAACGCACCACAACCGCACGCATCGTCGAACAACTCATGGGCAACAAGCCGGAGGAACGCTTCAACTTCATCTCCGAACGTGCGGAGTTCGTGGAGGAGGAGGGGTTGGATATTTAAGATGGCAACTAATGTATTAGTTAAATTTCGTCTTGTGTATTGCTTTCGTACCTTCGGGATCTTTGATGAACGCAACAATATCGGATAAGCAGATCACTTCAAAAAGTCTTCTCCCTTCCAAAAAAGCTGCATGCGTAGTACCGAAAAAGGATCTAGTCGCTCCCTCATCCCCGTAAAGGTATGATCTCATGATGTAGCGGTCGGTGTGCTCTTTGCCCAAGACCCAACAGATAACTAAATTAATGTCCGTCTCGAATTTGCTCTCACACTCAAAGTCCGAAATAAGGGCGTCGAAATTAAACTTGTATTCTAGCACATAGGGTTGAGATTCGCCTTGCAAGATTGCTCTCTGGGAGATTCCAAGGGGTTGTGTCGAGGAATATTCAGTTTCGGCGGTTGAGAATCTGGTTACAAAGAGGGAATCGTATCTTTCGTTCTCGCTTGTTGCCAAAATCCCGTAGCCTTTAAACATTCCCACCCCAAGAAACTCGTGAAACAAGGCAACGACGTCCTGTTCAGACTGCGGCTCAGAAAGCAGGGTGATAGACTTACCGTTGACTGATAATTCCAAAGCATTCTTGTCACGATAGGCTTGCTGAAGCATCTTCCATTTAAACAGATCGTTAGAAGCAAGAGGCAAAGGGGCACCAGTATCCTCCCGCATCAATTTCAAGTAGCGTTTAAAAGTTGCCACCGCGCGCTTCGCAAGTTCTTCCGCCAACAACTTTATTTCTGGCTGAAATACTTTGCGGCCCATGTCCGGATTGCCATCCATTAGATGGACCACGACATGGGTATTCGCTTGATACCCAATTGTGCTAGTCAACGGGATGACGTGCAAATCGCCTTGCGCCATGTAATCGGACGCGAGCTGTAACCCACCTTTCAATAGATCGGCATTTGAGCGAACTTTCAAATATCGTTCCTTAAAAACCGTCCAACTCGTAGCCGTACTCACAAAACACCCATACATCGATATTTGATGTTTTTCGATCAGTGCTTTTTGATCGTCATCTAGATTTAGAGTCAGACCGTCCTCAGCTAAAATCTCATCCTTATTCCATACTTGCCAAATAGCATCCAACCTCCTGAATTCATTTGGAAGTTTGGATAGTTTGAGAGCCGGATCCCCTTTTATGGAGTTAATCGTTAACTCAATAGCGTCCCGTGATTGTATCTTAGACAAAACAGGCATCTCATGGGGGTAATAGTAGTCGACTTTCGAAGTCGTGGTATGATCTCTGCCTCCGTCGCTCTGCACCACTGTGAGCACAACCTCAATATCGATCTTGCGCTCCCTGGCCGTTAGATAAATTCCTCCGAGCGGAGTTTTGATCCGGAGTGCATCAAGCCATTGCTCGGCTTTGGTAGCCTGTAACCAGCTAAGTTGGGGCCGCTGGCGGTCAGCAATTAAAATTTCAACGCAGGTGCCCGAAGGCTCTTGTAACAACTCGAGCACACCGAATTCAAATCCTTCGAATTTCGGTCGGTTTATGTATTCACCGGTGTCTTCGGTCCATTCCCGACCTTGCCTTAGTAATCCGGCGATTGCGGTCTTATTGCGTTTGGTTTGGAGTCTTACAAGTGAAAACCCATAGGCCAAAAAAGTCGCCCCAACTCCTTTGTGCCCTCTATGCTCTCTTCTCCGCTTGAAGCTGACATTGGGTCGGAAGCAATATTTGAACTCTTCAAAGGACATACCGATGCCATTATCCACCACTCGAATTCGATTCTGAGACAAGTCGACTTCTATCCATAAGCGAGGTTTAAATGTAGGATCGACTTTCTTGCGATCGTCGAGAGCATCCAATGCATTCTGAATCATCTCAGAGAAACAATCAAAATAGCCAGTATAACTTTTCAGAATATTGAGGACCACACGTTTGGTGGCTTCTTCGATCATACCCCGTTCTGGGGCTCCTTCTTCTAGGTTCTCTGCAAGCGGATCAAACCCGTCAATAAGGTTCATAGTAGAATACCATCCATTTATTCGTTGCCAGGACTCTGTATGATTTTAGAAACGTTGCGAAGGGGCACATTCTGATCGAACAGTAGCCGCAAATCAGGCGGCGCCGACAAGTCGCCGCTCGCGGTCGGCCGCGAAGGCAAGGCACGCACGGATGTCCTCGGCGGTGAGTTCCGGGAACTCCCTGACGATATCGGACTCGCTCATGCCGGAAGCCAGATAATCCAGCACATCATAAATCGCGATGCGCGTGTCGCGCACGCAGGGTTTGCCAGAACGCCGTCCCGGATCAATGGTGATGAGTGCGGAGACAGTCATTACTGAATTATGGGGTATTGCGGTGGAAGCGTCAAATTCTCGATGTTCGCCGTGACACGCTCAAGACCGGTCAAGCACCTCCCGTATCATTCCGGCATGTTTGGCAAGTGTTGCGGGATCGGCCATCTCGCTCACATGGCGGCGGAGTTCCGTTCCCTCCTTGCGCGGGAGAATATGCACATGGAAGTGGAACACGGTCTGCCCGGCGGCGGGCTCGTTGAATTGCTTGACCAGGATACCCTCGGCGTTGAAAGCCACCTTCACGGCGCGGGCGACTTTCTGCACCGTCATCATGAGATGTCCGAGGCTCGCCGGATCGGCGTCGAGCAGGTTGCGAGAGGCGGCCTTGGGGATGACCAGCGTGTGGCCGTCCGCCTGGGGCATCACGTCCATGAAGGCGAGCGTCTCCTCGTCCTCATAGACCTTGTGGCAGGGTATCTCGCCGCGAAGGATCTTGGCGAAGATGTTGTTGGGATCGTAGCTCATCAGAACTCCTGTTCCTGCCGGAATGGCGAATGGGCCGCAAGGGCGGCGCTTTCCAGATCCACGCCCTGCCGCTCGGCCTCGAGATATTGCGCGACCGCCCGCGACAGGCCGGGATGGGCCAGATAATGCAGGCTCCAGGTTTTTTGCGGAAGATAGCCGCGCGCCAGCTTGTGCCCGCCTTGCGCTCCCGCTTCCACGCGAGGAAGCTTCCGCGCGATGGCAAATTCCATCGCCTGATAATAGCAGGTCTCGAAATGCAGGCAGGGGTGATGCTCGAGCGCGCCCCAGTTCCGCCCATAAAGCGCATGGCTGCCGATGAAGTTGAGCGCGCCCGCGATCATGCGCCCGGCGCGCGTGGCGATGACCAGCAGGATATGCTCGCTCAGGCTTTCGCCGATCAGGCTGAAAAACGCGCGGTTGAGATAGGGCTGGCCCCATTTTCGCGAGCCCGTATCCATGTAGAATTTGTAGAAAGCATCCCAGTGCTTTTCCTGAATGTCCGAGGCCGTGAGAAGATCGAACGTGATCCCGGCGCTTTGCACCACATCCCGCTCCTTGCGGATGTTCTTGCGCTTCTGCGCGGAAAGGCTTTTCAGGAAATCGCCAAAGCCATCATAACCCGGATTGTGCCAGTGGAACTGGATATCGGTGCGCCGCAGCCAAGGCTCGTTCCCCAGCGCCTGCCAATCACGCTCCGGCAAAAAGGTGATGTGAATGGAGGAGGCGCGATCCTCCCTGCACTGATCGATCAGCCCTTGCGCCAGCGATTTTCGAACGGCGGCATCCGCGGCGAACAGACGCTTCCCAGTCACCGGCGTAAACGGCACCGCCGCTTGCAGCTTGGGATAATAGCGCCCGCCAGCGCGATAGAAAGCATCCGCCCAGCCATGGTCGAAGACGTATTCCCCTTGCGAATGGCTCTTGAGATAGCAGGGGGCGATGCCAACGATGCGGCCACCCTCGGTCTCGACAAGGTGACGCCCCGCCCAGCCGGTCCTCGCCGTAGCCGAGCCGGATTGCTCCAGCGCACGGAAAAAATCATGGGAGACAAGCGGGTTGAACTCCTCACCCGGCGGATTGGCAAGCCTGTCCCAATCCTCCTTCGAAATCGCGGTGACGCTGGCAACGGTGCGCCGCATCAGGGCAGAAATCCCTCGAAGGTTACCTGGTCGCTGTGCTGCAATGCCAGCACCGCTTCCTCCGTTGAGCGGATGGTCCAGCTGATCACCGGACAACCCGTCTTGCGAAGTTTCGTGACAGGCGCAAAGGGCAGATCGCGGAAATAGAAGGACACGAAATGCGGCTCCGTCCGCGCCACATGGGAGAAGCTGCGCAACTCCAGCCGCCGCTCCAGCGGCAGAAAATTGTAATACTCGTCGATACCGCGATCCGACACGATGCCGCGCACCGTCAAGGGCGATCGGCGGCGCAGCGCCTCCACCAAATCGGGGTCGAAAGACATCACGCAGTGGGGGCCGGGGTAGCCCCGCAACACATCAAGCGCGCGCTCTGCCAAGGCATCATCGCCATCCCAATGGGACTTCAGCTCAATGAACAACGGCACCTTGCCGCCCACCTGTTCAAGAATTTCCGCCAAGGTCTGTACACAGTCGGTTGAATTGCGAATGGCAAGCTTTCGCAGGTCGGCGGTGGCGAAATTTTTCACCCAACCCTGACCCTCACAACGGCGCTCCAGCGTCTCGTCATGAAACACCACGGCTTCGCCGTCCGCCGTAAGTTGCAGGTCGCACTCGATAGCATAATCGCCGGCGATCGCCGCCGCGAAAGCACTCGCGGTATTCTCAACGATGCCTCGCGAAATATCGTGCAGTCCCCGATGGGCGACAGGACGCGCCACCAGCCAATCGAGAGCAGGGGTCATTCGATCTCGGCTATGGCCTCGACTTCAACCGAGAGATTGACCGGCAGCGAAGGTGCGCCCACCGCCGAGCGCGCATGGCGGCCCTTGTCGCCGAACACTTCTACCATAAGGTCGGAGGCGCCGTTCACCACCTTGGGATGGTCGGCGAAGCTAGCCGTGGAGTTGACGAAGCCTACGAGCTTCACGATGCGCTTCACCCGGTCGAGATCGCCGCCGCAAGCCTCGCGCAACTGGCTCAAAATATTGATGGCGCAACCGCGCGCCGATTTCGCGCCATCCTCCAGGGAAACGCCGTCACCGAGCTTGCCGGCATGTTGGACCTTGCCCTCAAACATCGCCCCTTGGCCCGAGACGAACACCAGATTGCCGGTCCTGACCCAGGGCACATAGTTCGCGACCGGTTTTGAGGGAACCGGAAGCGTTATTCCGAGTTCCTTGAGACGCTGGTCGATCATTCCCATATTCGATCTCCGTTGAACTTCCGCAAGCGGGGATGATGTGCGACAATCGACCATCGCGCGCAAGGAGTTACAAGACCGATGAGAATTTCGCTCTCCGCCCTGCTGTTGCTGGCAACACTCCCAGCAGAAGCCGCCAACATCGCCGCGCACCGGGCCATTTACGACGTGAAGCTGTTGCGGGCGGGCGATAGCTCATCGCTCTCCGCGGTGAGCGGCAGGCTCGCCTTCGAAATCCAGGGCTCCACCTGCGAAGGATGGACCATCAATTTCCGGATGGTGAACCAGTTCAGCCCGGCGGAGGGAGCGCTTCGCACCGTCGATACGCAGTCGACCGCGTTTGAAAGTGCTGACGCCTTGAGCCTGCAATATAACGAGAAGGAATATATCGACCGCGCCCTCAAGGATGAAACGCGAATCAAGGTATCGCGGAGCGCTCCCGATGCGGAGGCGACGGGTGCCTTGGGGCAGGGGACGGCGGAGCCTTTCACCGTCCCAGCCGGCGCCCTGTTCCCGATGCAGCATCAGTTGAGCATCATGGACAAGGCCGAGAAAGGGGAGACCCGCGATACGAGCCTTCTCTACGATGGCTCCGACGGGGCCAAGGTCTACCGCGCCATCAGCTTCATCGGCCGCCGCAAGGAAGCGGGCAGCAACGACCGGGACAACGCCAACAGCGAGGCCAAAGCGCTCGCCGCTCTCCCCTCATGGCCCGTTTCCATCAGCTACTACGCCGAAGATGGGGCCGACCAGGAGACGCCGAGCTACCAGGTGAACTTCGACCTTTACGAAAATGGCGTGGCCACGGGCCTGGTTCTCGACTATGGCGACTTCTCCCTGGCAGGGGAATTAACAACGCTGGAAATAATGACTGTTTCCGCCTGCCCCTAGCCATCGCGCACCATTTTGCCTCGCGAAATCCCGGCGCGGCAGCTTGACAAACGGGTAGAAGTTCTTTGGATATGAGGGGATGTGAAGGCGCTGGGGAGAGCCGGTCACAGAAGGGGATCAACATGATTGGAGCAATTGCAACCCGTGGCTACGGTTACAGGTTGGTTTTGGCTGTTGCGTCCCTTGCTACGCTCGCGGCCGTTTTCTGGCTGCAGTCGCGTTATCCCAACCTCAACGAAAAGGCCCTCATGGGTGGCGCGCTTGAGCTCCAGGATCCGCTCAGTTTCGAAGCCAAATACCAGCTTGATCCAGCCTGGCCCCTGTGGAAGAGAATCGCCTACACCACGATAAACTGGATCTATACGAACCGCCGCGGCATGATGTTCGGCGTGCTGTTCGGTGCGGTTTTCCTCACCATGCTGCGTTACCTGCCCAGGCGAAGCTTCAAGAGCGGCTTTGCCAACGCTCTGCTTGGCGTGGGCATCGGAGCGCCGCTGGGCGTCTGCGTGAATTGCGCCAGCCCCATCGTCGCCGGCATGTACCGGGGTGGCACCCGCGCCGAGACAACCCTGGCCGCCATGATCGCGTCCCCCACCTTCAATATCATCGTCGTCACCATGGCCTTTGCGCTCCTGCCATTTTATCTGGCGGCAACCAAAATGCTGCTGACGCTGGCCATCGTTCTGATATTCGTGCCGCTCATTTGCCGCGCCTTGCCGAAGTGGCAATTGCAGGTCACCGATAGCGCGGTTGATTCCTGCATCATCAATCCAATCCAGCCCGGCGCCAACAAGGCCGAGAATCTCGGCCGGGGAATCTTGGGCTTCCTGCGCGATTTCCTCCAGGATTTCTGGTACATCGCCCGCATGACGGTGCCCCTGATGATCCTCGCCGGATTCCTGGGTGCCGTGGTCGCCACACTCGTGCCGTTCGAGCACCTGAGCGACGTACAGGTAAACATCGCAACGTTGTTCATCGTCGCCCTCGTCGGCATTTTCGCTCCCGTTCCCATGGCCTTCGACGTGGTGCTCGCAGCCGTGCTTCTTAACGGCGGCCTGCCCATAGGCCTCGTCATGGTGCTGCTGATGACGCTCGGCAGCTTTAGCATTTATTCCTTCATGATCGTGAGCCAGACGATCTCGTCCAAA
>JBGTJO010000010.1:0-21554 GCA_041745135.1 Aestuariivirga sp.
CCAAGAAGGCGCGGGACATTCTCGAAGCCGCAAAGGCGAAGAACTGCACGATCCTGTTGCCCACCGACGTCATCGTGGCCAAGGAGTTCAAGGCGAATGCGCCAAGCCGCGCGGCCGGCCTTGACGATGTGACGGCTGACGACATGATCCTCGATGTGGGCCCCCGAACCATTGCCGCGATTAATCAGGCCTTCGATGATTCCCAAACATTGGTATGGAACGGCCCGCTCGGCGCCTTCGAACTCCCGCCCTTCGATGCGGCGACCGTCGCTTGCGCCAAGCATGCAGCCGACCTCACCAAATCCGGCACGCTTGCCTCGATCGCCGGAGGCGGCGATACTGTCTCCGCCCTCAACCATGCGGGCGTGGCGGATGATTTCACTTATATCTCGACAGCGGGCGGCGCATTCCTCGAATGGCTCGAAGGCAAGCCCCTGCCCGGCGTCAAGGCTTTGGAGTAGTAACAAGATGATTGATCAGTTGAACAAGATCGCTAATCGCATGGTGGCCCCCGGAAAGGGCATCCTCGCAGCCGATGAATCCACGGGCTCCATCACCAAGCGGCTTGAATCGATCAACACCCCATCGACCGAGGACACCCGCCGCGATTACCGCGAGATGCTGTTCAGCGCCGCCGATGCCATGAAGACCTGCATCTCCGGCGTCATCCTGTTCGACGAAACCCTGCGGCAGAAGGCCCGCAACGGAACACCGCTTGTTGATGTCATCAAAGCGAGCGGGGCTGTTCCCGGCATCAAGCTCGACACCGGCGCGAAGCCCTTGGCCCTTTCGCCCGGAGAAACCATAACCGAGGGACTCGACGGTCTTGCGGCGCGCGTCGCCGAATATGTGAAGCTCGGCGCACAGTTCGCCAAGTGGCGCGCCGTCATCGATATCGGCAAGGGCATTCCCTCCCACAATGCCATTCACGCCAATGCCCACGCGCTCGCCCGCTATGCGGCGATCTGCCAGGCAGGCGGGCTCGTGCCGATCGTCGAGCCTGAAGTTTTGATGGATGGCGATCACGACCTCGACGCTTGCGCCATGGTCACCGAATGGGCGCTCAAGGAGCAATTCCAGGAACTCTACTATGCCAACGTGGCGCTCGAAGGCATGATCCTCAAGCCCAACATGGTGATCGCCGGCAAGAAATCCGCAAAGCAGGCCTCGCGCGAGGAAGTGGCGGAGAAAACCCTGAAGGTGTTGAAGCGCTGCGTGCCCGCCGCCGTTCCGGGCATCGCCTTCCTGTCGGGCGGGCAATCGAGCGAAAATGCGACCGCCCATCTCCACTACATGAATGCCGCAGGCCCGCTGCCTTGGACGCTCACCTTTTCCTATGGCCGCGCTTTGCAAGCCGATGCACTCAAGGCCTGGGCCGGAAAATCCGAGAACGTGGCCGCAGGCCAGCGCGCCTTTTCGCACCGCGCCAAAATGAATGCGCTTGCCGCAACCGGAAAGTGGACGCCATCCCTGGAGAAAGCTGCCTGAACAGCGGGGCCCTCAGTTCCCCCACTCCCGTCATGCCAGCGAACGCTGGCATCCCGCTTCACCTTGGACTGCATCAAGTTGGCTTTCGTCGAGCTAAAAGCGGGATTCCGGCTTTCGCCGGAATGACGAGATAACGTGAATAATTGGCCCCGCCTTTTTCTTGTCGCACCCGAACGTGACTCGGCTCTTCTCATGGCCTGCCTCGAAGCGGCTTGCGGGGCGGGAGATGTGGCAAGTATTCTGCTGCCGCCGGGCACGGCAAGAGAGACTATCGCTTTCGCGCAATCGAAAGCCATCGCGGTTCTAATATCAGACACCATGCAGCCGGGCGCCGATGGCGTCCACGTGGAGGCCGCAGCCGAAACTGTCACAGCGGCGCGCCGCGCCGTGGGGCAGGATCGGATTGTGGGCGCCTTTGCCGGCTCTTCCCGCCACTTCGCCATGGAAGCGGCCGAAGCGGGAGCCGACTATGTGGCGCTGGCCCAGAACGGCCCCGGCGTCGGCGGCGAGCCGATCGTCAAATGGTGTTCGGCGTTTTTCGAGATCCCCTGCGTCGCCTTCGAACCCGTGGAGGCTGCGGACCTGGACACATTACTGCCGCAGAGCCCGGACTTTATCCGCCCCTCCGATGCGATGTGGGATGGTCCCGATGCCGCCCGCCGCGTGGTGACAGACTTGACGCAGCGTCTCAAACAGACATGAAATATGTAGCAAGCTTTTTCATCTTCCTGGCCACAGCCATTCCAGCGTTCGCCAGCTTCGATGAAGCCGCCGCAGTTTACGCACAGAAGGATTTTGAAACCGCCCGCCAGCTCGCCGAACCGTTGGCCAAGGCCGGTGATATTCGCGCCATGGGGATGCTGGGAGCGATCTATCAAAAAGGCGAAGGCGTTGCCGCGAGTCTCGATCGCGCCGCCGAATGGTACGGCAAGGCCGCCGAAGCCGGCCACGCGCCATCGCAACTGGCGCTTGCCATGATCTATTTCGATGGCGACGACAACGACAGCGGCGCCGAATGGCTGCGCAGGGCCGCCGATTCCGGCAATGCGGAAGCCGAGTTCAACATGGGGCTCCTGTCTGCAGGCGCCTTCGGCAACAGTCCCGATTGGCCCGAAGCCGCCAGATGGTATCGCCGGTCAGCCGAGCGCGGCTTTGCCGATGGCCAATACAATCTTGGTGTCCTCTATCTCCAGGGCAATGGCGTGGAGAAAAACGAGTTCGAAGCAGCCAAATGGTTCGTCAAAGCCGCCGCTCAAGGCAACACCGACGCGGCGTTGGAGTACGGTATACTGGTGTTTCAGGGCCAAGGTGTGCAGAAGGATGAGAAGGTCGGAGCGCAGTGGCTGCTTCTCGCTGCACGGCGCGGCAACATCATCGCGCAAAACCGCGTGGCCAGACTCCATGCCTACGGCAAGGGCCTTGCGGTCGATCCGATTGAAGCAATGAAGTGGAATATCTTGGCAAGCCAAGCCGGCCGGCCCGACGCCGATCTCGACAGCCTTCTCGCGAAACTTACCGACGCGCAAAAGATCGAAGCCCAATCCCGCGCGGACGCGTTTAATGCAGTAGAATAGAAAACGGGAAATCTAGCTCAACTATTTCCTCATGCTGAGGTGCTTTGCCGATGGCAAAGCCTCGGAGTATCCGCCCGAGTTACGTTGTAGCCGACCCTTCGAGGCTCGCTTCGCTCGTACTCATAGAGGATCTTTGCAATCATGGTGTCGCTGTCGACCTTGCGCAAGAATGCAATTGCAGCAATCAATAAACCATGAGCTACATCTTTTCCATTCAGGCCATCAGCGATTAACCGTGTCGCCAGCTCGTGAGCTTCCGAGAAGGCAGCCTGTTCATCGGCGCTCGGTTCATTTGATTCGTTTTCCATCTTCCCTCGCCTTCTCGCGCAGCTTGAACTTCTGAATCTTCCCGGTACTGGTTTTCGGCAGTTCGGTGAACACGACATGCTTCGGTGCCTTGAAATGAGGGAGCCTGGCGCGGCACCATTCTATAATGTCCTCCGCAGTCGCCGTCTTGCCTGGCTTCAGTTCGACAAAGGCGCAGGGTGTCTCGCCCCATTTTTCATCCGGCTTGGCGACGACGGCGGCGGCCTGCACTGAGGGGTGCTTGTAGAGCGCGTCTTCCAGTTCGATCGACGAAATGTTTTCGCCTCCCGAGATGATGATGTCCTTGGAACGGTCCTTGAGCTGGATGTAGCCGTCGGGATGCAGCACGCCGAGATCGCCGGAATGGAACCAGCCGCCCTCGAAAGCCTCGGCACTTGCCTTGGGGTTTTTCAGATAGCCTTTCATCACAACATTGCCGCGGAACATGACTTCGCCCATGGCCGTCCCGTCGGCTGGAACGCGCATCATCGTCTCCGGGTCCATCACGGTTAAATCCTCTAGAGGGTGATAGCGAACGCCCTGCCGCGCTTTCCGGGTGGCGCGCGCTGGACTGTCCAGGGCGTCCCATTCCGATTTCCAATCGTTGACCACGGCGGGGCCGTAGGTTTCGGTGAGACCATAAAGATGGGTGACGTTGAACCCCTGCTCCGCCATGGCGGCAAGCACGGCTTCCGGCGGCGGCGCCGCGGCGGTGAGAAATTCCACCGTGTGCGGCAGCTCGCGCTTTTCGTCCGCCGGCGCATTGATGATGGTCGACATCACAATGGGAGCGCCGCAAAGATGCGTGACCTTGTGCTCCGCTAACGCCTCCCAGATCGCCTTGGAGCGCACGGAGCGCAATGTGACATGGGTGCCGCCCACCACCGAAATCGACCACGGGAAGCACCAGCCGTTGCAGTGAAACATCGGCAGTGTCCAGAGATAGACCGGATGCTTCGGCATGGAGGAAACGAGTATGTTGCCCTGACCCAGGAGATAGGCGCCGCGATGGTGATAGACGACGCCCTTGGGATTTCCGGTGGTGCCACTCGTGTAATTGAGCGAGATCGCCTCCCACTCATCCGCTGGCCAGAGCCACTCGAACTCGGCCTCACCGCTCGCCACAAAACTCTCATAGTCGATGGAGCCCAACCGCTCGCCATCCACCGGATATTCCGGATCGACATAATCGATGACGACGGGATGGGGCCGTTTCATCAGTTGCATCGACTTCTGAGCGAGGCGTGAGAACTCCATGTCAACAATAAGCATTTTCGTTTCGGCATGCTCGAGCAAAAAGCCGATGGTGGCGGCGTCCAACCGGGTGTTGAGAGTGTTGAGCACCGCCCCCGTCATCGGCACACCGTAATGGCATTCAAGCATGGCGGGCGTGTTGGCCAGCAACACCGAAACCGTTTCGCCCTTGCGAATTCCCGCCTTGACCAGCGCCGAAGCCAATCGCCGCGCGCGCTCGTAGAACTGCGCGTAGGTTGTGCGGCTCTTGCCATGGATGATGGCCGCATGTTCTGGATAGACGGCAGCCGCGCGCGCCAGGAATGTCAGTGGCGTCAGGGGTTGGTAATTCGCGGCATTCTTGTCGAGATCAGTATCGTAGATTGACATCCTGCAACCTCATCGGAAATGGTGCGTCATATCGTACATGGTCTGGCTGTTCAAAGCCTGGAAAGAAATGATCCGAAAGGAGCGCGCATCGGACGTGCCGGAAATCACCCATGTGCGAACATCGGTGAGCGAGAACCATCTGTCGGTGGAACAGATGGCGGACCGCGGCATCACCCGAGATGGCATAATTGCCGAGATGGCGGCGGGCCATCTTGGCTGCTGGGTCGCCGAGGATCAAGGGCGGATCGTCGCCTTTTCCATGGCGGACCGGCGCACCGGCAATATCTTCGCACTTTTTACGCTGCCTGGCTTCGAAGGGCGCGGTTTCGGCTCCACTCTCCTCGCCTGTTGTGAAGACGACCTTCGAACTCACGGCTTTTCGACTGCGCATCTCGACACAACGCCCGATACAGCCGCGCACCGCTTCTATCTGCGGCGCGGCTGGCGTGAATACAAAAAGCCCGGTGGCAATACCCTTGACGTATACCTAAGCAAGTTTCTCTTACCCTAGCCGATGCAATAAACCTGCCCAGTCTGCCCGCCCTCGACGCTCTTTACATAGGCCAAGCCTGCACGGGCAGCGGGTATCGACTCATGTCCCGGCAGTAAGGTTGCGAGCCGCGCCGAAGATTCATCAAGCAAGGTGGGACTCACGAGATTGATGCGAAGCCCGCGATCGAGATCGAGCGCCGCCGCTCGCACGAAGCCGGCGAGAGCGGCATTGATGGTCGCGGCATTGCTGCCCTGGCGCACGGGGTAGCGATCGAGGCTGCCGCTGGTCAGCGTGAAGGAACCGCCATCGCTAAGACACCCCTGCCCCATCAGCACCAGATTGATCTGGCCCATGAGTTTGTTTTTGAGGCCGCCGAGGAATTGCTCCTCCGTGATGCGGCTGAGCGGTGCGAAATGAGCTTGCCCCGCACAGCACACTACCGCATCCAGTGTTCCTGTTTTTTTGTACATCGCCGCGATTGACACGCTGTCGGCGATATCGACCTGCACACCGCCGGAGGACCGGCCGGCCTTGATGATCTGATGGTGGTTGCCAAGCGCTGCGACAGCGGCCCTGCCGACTGTCCCTGCCGCGCCGATAACCAGAATTCGCATCAGGCGATGATGATGACCTGACCTGTTAGCGCGCCTTCCACACTCTTGGCGAAGGCGAGGCCCACGCGCGCCGACGAAACAGGCTCATGGCCCGGGAAGAAGCCCTCGTATTTCTTAACCGAGTCTTCCAGCAGGCCGGGGCTTACCACGTTGATGCGAAGACCACGGGGCAACTCGATGGCCGCTGATTTCACGAAAGCCCCGAGCGCTCCATTGACAGCCGCTGCGTTGGCGCCCTGGCGTATGGGATCGCGGTCGAGCACGCCGCTGGTCAGAGTGATCGAGCCGCTGTCATTGAGATGATGCTGCCCGACAAGGGCGAGGTTGATCTGGCCCAACAGCTTGTCGAGCAGGCCTTTTTTAAACTGCTCGCCCGTCATGGTGGCAAGCGGCCCAAAATGCACATGCCCTGCTGTCGCCACGACGGCATCGAGCTTGCCCAGCTTTTTGAACATCGCGTGGATGGAAGATTCGTCCGCCAGATCGACGTTAACTTCGCCGCTGGTCCGCCCCGCCTTGATGATCTCGTGTCGGCGGCCCAGCTCGGCAGCCGCGGCTTTCCCGACCGTGCCTTCAGCGCCAACGATGAGAACGCGCATTATTCGCCTTCCGCCGGCTGCTTCAGGGTCTTGAGCTTGGCGAAGACCGAGTCGGCGGAATATTCTTTTTCGCCCTCCCTCACATCCTGCGCGGTGATCGCCTGTTCGGCTGCCGCTGTAGCGGCCGCGGTCGCGGCGAGATTGGCCGCGGTGCCATGGACTTCGGCGGCGGGGATCAGGGTGCGGGCCGGAGCGGCCACAGTGGTTTGGCCCTTGCCCGACTTGGCGGCAGCCTTTTGCACGGCGAAGTCGAGCTCAAGCTGCGAGCAAAGCCCGAGCGAGACGGGGTCCACAGGCTTGATAGCGGCCGCGTTCCAGTGGCTGCGATCCTTGATGGCGGCGATTGTCGATTTGGTGGTGCCGACCAGCCGCATGATGGCAGAATCTGGCAGTTCCGGATGATAGCGCAGCAGCCAGGCGATGGCGTCCGGCCGGTCGCCCCGGCGCGACACCGGCGTGTAGCGTGGCCCGCCCGTTGTTTTCTGCACGGGAATGTTCACTTTCGACTCAAGGATCTTGAGGCGATATTCGGGATCGGCCTCGCCCTTCTCGATCTCATCACGGGTAAGTTGGCCGCCGGTGACGGGATCGAGTCCCTTGATGCCCGTGGCCACATCGCCATCGGCGATGCCTTTCACTTCGAGCTCATGCAGATTGCAGTAATCGGCGATCTGCCGGAACGAGAGGGCGGTGTTTTCGACAAGCCACACGGCGGTGGCCTTGGGCATCAGCGGTGCGTGGGACATGGTTTCTTCGCTCCTTGGGAACCGCCTTTCGGTTCCCGGCCATCACAACAACATGTTGGAGATGGCGGCCTTATAGTTGAGAGAGGGTTGCGATGCAATGGCGGCGCTTAATTCTCCGCGAAACAATAGAGAAAACCATTACCGCCGGTGCCCTTGAGCGCATCCAGGCTGCACCCGCCGCGCGAAGGATGGGAGGAATTCCATGATTTGGCGGCATCGGAGTCGTTGAGTCCGATCCGGTCGTGATGCCCGACCATGGCAGCACCCTCCGCCCCGCTTAATGTCCAATTGCCACAGGTGCGGTCCTCGCCTGCCGGGAAAGCCGTTCCGTCCGCCTGCGACCCGGTCAGGATATCGTGCATGTTGGGCTGGTCGCCCCGGCCTTTGACGATTTCGCCCGCTTCGGTGAGCCCGGTTGTCTTGTTGAGAGTGTTGCCACTGTGCAGATCAGCCACGTCCATGGCAATCATCTCGCCCTTGTGGTTGTGCCAGGGACCCTTGCCGATCCGGTCCCGCGCATTGACAGCACCTTCGCCCTGAGTCGACAGATAGGCCCGCCACGTCTGGTCGCCCGCGCCTGCGGCCTCAGCGAGAGTCTGGCAATGTTTGTCGGCCCCCTCCAGGCCGCCGAGATTAGCGCCCTGCCCGGCGTCCACGCTGGTGATGAAGAAGCTCATCCTCGCGTGTTGCGCAGTGGCCGGGGCCGCCATTAGACCTATCGTTGTCAGGGCCGCCAATCCAAGCCTGTTCATCATGATGTCCTCCTGGTCACATCTTCAAAACAATTTTCCCGATGTGCTCGCTTGATTCCATTAGCTTGTGCGCCGCAGCTGCTTCCACAAGGGGAAAGCTGCGATGGATGACCGGCGTGCAGCGCCCTGCCGCAAACAATGGCCACACGGTTTCCTCCAGCGCCTTGGCGATCTCGGCTTTCTCGGCGACGCTGCGGGGGCGGAGGGTCGAGCCTGTGAGGGTGAGGCGTTTCAGCATGATCGGCAACAGGTCGATGTCGATCTTGGAGCCCTTCTGGAAGGCGATATTGACGATGCGGCCATACATTGCCGCCACCTTGAAGTTGCGCGCCACATAGTCGCCCCCCACCATGTCGAGGATGACGTTGGCTTCGAGCTTCAACTCCTTCATGGCCTCGACGAAATCGATCGTCCGATAATTGATGGCGTGATCGGCCCCGAGTTTGCGGCAAGCTTCACATTTCTTATCCGTCCCGGCGGTAACGACGACCGTTGAGCCCAAGGCCTTGGCCAGCATGATCGCCGTGGTGCCGATGCCGCTTGAGCCGCCGTGTATGAGGAGCGTTTCCCTGGCTTGCAGTCCGCCTCGGTCGAACACATTGGTCCATACGGTGAAAAATGTCTCGGGCACGCCTGCCGCCTCTTCCATGGAAAAGCCGGGCGGCACGGGCAGAGCATTGTCCTCGTGGACCAGGCAGTACTCCGCATAGCCGCCGCCCGGCACCAGGCCGCAGACCTTGTCGCCCACCTCGTAACGGCGAACGCCGCTGCCTAAGCCTGTGACTTCGCCGGCGATCTCAAGGCCTGGCGTTAAGGGAGCTCCGGGCGGCGGCGGATAGCCGCCCTGGCGTTGCAGGATGTCCGGCCGGTTCACTCCGGCAGCCTTCACACGCACCAGCAACTGGCCGGCGCCTGGAACCGGAACGGGGAGTTTTACCGGCGTCAATACATCCGGTCCGCCCGGCTCCCGGATGGCGATTGCGGTCATTGTGGTCATGACATCTCCCAAGCTCTTGTTCCAGGCAGCGGCAATGACATAGATGGGCAAGAGACCGCAAGGAGGCGCATATGGAGCCGGAAGACCTGCCGAAACCAAAGCCTCGGATTATCGTGGGCGAAAGCCTGGACATAATGTCGGTCGCCGAACTGGAACAGCGCGTTGAGGATTTGGACTCCGAGATCGTCCGCGTGAAGGCGGCGATTGCCTCGAAACGGGCCAGCAAGAACGCGGCGGACTCCTTTTTCCGCTGAAATTTACGCTCCCTTTGTCTTAACGCGGGGCGCCGTTAACCATTCGGTAAGGTATTAGGTATAATTTTTAAATCGTAATCCAGACGTTCTGGGTTCTCCGAGTGGCTCCTGTCCACTCTGTTTGACGCCTCCCTGTTAGAACTTTAAGCCGCGCCTTGTTGCGCGGCTTTTTTTGGCCCCGGTTTTGCTGTGTGGAAACTGCGAAAAGAATGCGGCTCGGGTTATTGACCGGAAATGAAGCAGGCTTCATGATCCGGCCTCCGGTTCCGTGCAGTTTTAAGTAAACGAGTAAAAGGTGGCTAAGCATGTCCGGTTTCGAAAACTCCGCAACGCCCGTCGATTTTCTCGCTAAATTCACCGCTTCCGAGCAATTCGAAAAGGTGTTCAAGGAGGGAATGGGGCTGGTTGAGGAGACCGCCAACTACCTCGACGGCCCCGGCCGCCAGGATGCCCGCCTGCTCGACCGCTTTGGAGCCGTGGCCTATGCCACCGAGAGCATGCGGCTCACGACAAGGCTCATGCAGCTTGCCTCTTGGCTGCTGCTGCAGCGGGCCACCGGTGCTGGCGAGATGACCAGCGAAGAGGCCCGCAAGGAGAAGCACCGGATCAGCCTTTCCGACATTGGCCGGGGCAATCCGCTGAACGGCTCCGAGCAGTTGCCTGAGGCTCTCAAGGAGTTGGTCGAACGCTCGATCAAGCTGCATGCGCGGGTGCAGAAGCTCGACGTCATGCTCAACGTCCAGGCGAAATCGGAGCCTCCCGGGCAGAGCCCGATGAACCAGCAACTCGACCGGATCGCCTCTGCCTTCAAGGCCGCGCGGGGCTGACTTTCAAAGTCGTTAAACTTGACCGCCGATATGCCGGCATGATGGTTTTGGATGCCATTAGAGCATTGGGGTTCAAATGAATTCAGCCTTGCCGCCCCGCGCCGGAGAGACTGCGCTCATCCTGGAGATGACGAACATCGCGCTCAAGACGTATCTTCATTGAGCGCGTCTCTGGCCAGCGCGTGACACTCTCTAAGTACCGCATCGACCTCGTGTTTCGGCTGCCTGCAATAGCCTGGCGGAAGACCCGGACGAAGCGGTGACTTGAACCGGGGGCTTGCCATCCGCTCGCGCCGCGCTTGCCAGCGCGCCAGACGCTTAGCTTGGCGCGGCAGATTGTCGAGCGCTGTCCTCACCGCCGCGAGACGGCGGAGAAGACGCGCAGCGCCCACCATGCCATCGTCAATCTCAGGTTCGGCGCGGTCCGGCTGGCGAGGCTGAAACAGCGGCACGAGGGGGCTCGCCCCGAAAACAAAAACGCGGGGCGCGATTTTGCGGCCGGCGCTCCATCGCCGCGACGGGCCGAAACGCTTGCGGGAATCGAACAACTGAAACGACGCGCGGGCGCCGCCAACCCGCGCCAGCGCAAGCCCCTTAGGCATCGGGCGGACCGCATGGGGTTTCATCACGATGCCCTTGGCTATGATGACAATGAGGCGGCGGACCGCCGACTCCGCCGGGCGCAACACGCTGAGCGCCCTGCGGTAGAGAGGCTGCGGCAGCCGCGCCGCAGCACCTTCGGCAGCAAGCCCCAGCATGGCGATGAGCGCTGCCACGATGCGGGTAAGCGCTGCGTGATTGATCTCGATGGCCCGGGCCCAGTCCATCTGCCCGGGCTAGAACATAATAGGAACATTGTCAAGGGATATTTTCTTAGGGGATTATCCCCTTGACACAAGTACCGGGATAGTCCATATAGGAGGGCATGAGCAAGAGCCCTTCAACTACCCAAGAATTTTCAGTCCGCGAGTTCTTTGAACGCTTTCCGGATGATGATGCTTGCCTAGAGCACATCATGGAACAGCGTTACGGCCTCAAAGGCTTTTGCCCCACGTGCGGCGTCGAAACGACCTTCCATCGCATCACAGACCGGAAGGCGTTCGCCGGGGCCGCTTGCGGGCACCACGTTTATCCGCAGGCTGGCACCATCTTTCAGGATAGCCGGACGCCGCTTCAAACTTGGTACTATGCGATCTATCTGTTCATCGCCACGCGCCACGGCGTTAGCGGCAAAGAACTGCAACGTAGCCTTGGCGTCACTTACAAAACAGCGTGGCGCATGGGGCAGCAAATCCGCGATCTCATGGCAAAGGCGGATGGCTTCACCGCGCTTCGCGGCCATGTTGAAATGGACGAATCCTATGTCGGCGGACACCGCACGGGCGCGCGCGGTCGGGGTGCGCTTGGAAAGACTATCGTGTTCGCAATGAAGCAACGCGGCGGGCGTATCATTGCTGAGACGGTTCCAGACGCAAGAACCGCTACGCTTAAGCCGATTGTACTGGATACGGTCGAACCGGGGACAAAAATTTCAACGGATGAGTGGCCGTCCTACGATTTACTCACATCCTACGATTACGACCACGGGCAGGTGAAACACAGCAAGAAAGAGTATGTTCGCGGCGAGCATCATGTGAACAACGTTGAGAGTTTCTGGAACCTGTTCAAGACCTCGGTTCGCTCAACACATATCCATGTGAGCCAAAAACATATGAACCGTTATCTTAGGGAGTTTTCTTTCCGCTCGAACCACCGCGAGCGCGGGAACCTGATGTTCGACCTCGTGGTTTCGGCGCTGTAACCGCAGCCTTAACCAATTTGTCGAATGATCGCTTGTCTGCCTTCGGTACGCCAGAGGCTTCCTGTTGGGCAATAAAATGCCGTAATCGACCGGATTCCACTGCTTCCCGCAACGTGATATAGGGCTGGACCATGATGAGAAAGTACTCCGATGCGCCGAAAGAGGCAAGAAGCGCCTAAGCCATTGCTAGATATTAGCAATGTTGTGGCGGCGTTTTCTGAAGAACAGGTTGAGAGAATCACGTCCCTTACAAAGGGGCGGTTGCGCTATTGGGCGAGAACGGGGTTTTTCAAACCAAGCTACACAGAAGAAAACCCACGCCTCCCCTACAGCCGTTTTTATTCCTTTAAGGATATTGTGGCGCTTCGCACGCTGGAGATGCTTCGCGTTCAAAACAATGTCCCGCTTCAGCATCTTCGAAAATGCGCTGAAAAACTCAGCCATCTCGAAGAGGAACTGTGGACGAAAACCACACTGTTCGTTGTGAATAGGAAAGTGGTGTTCGTGAATCCTGAAACGGGAACCCCGCAGGAAGTTGTCAGCGGGCAATATCTGCTGGGGATTCCTCTTGCCAAGGTCATGGAGGATACGACCAAGGATATTGCAAACCTGAGTAAGCGTCCGAATGATCGGGTAGGCCAAATAACGAGAACCCGCAGCGTGTGTCATAATGCCTGGGTCCTAGCTGGAACACGAATCCCCGTAGGAGCAATCCAGCGACTACACGAGGATGGCTATTCCACAGAGAAAATCATCGCAGAATATCCAGACCTAACCAAAGACGATATAAAGGCCGCGCTTCGTCATAAGGCAGATAAGGCCGCGTGACGCCCAATCGCAAAATGCGATTCTTTGCCGACCACAATATCCCGGAATCCGCGTGTAAGGCCCTCGAAGGTTTTGGCTACCCCGTAATCCGGCTACGCGAGAAGACCGCTCCCGACTCTCCAGACACACTTGTGGCTGCGGTTTCTGAAGCCAACAACGCCATTCTTGTGACTATGGACTCAGATTTCAAATCAATCGCCAGCCGCATCAGCATTGGTCACAATCGCTATCGGAAATTGAGCCTGCTGCGGTTTGAAAAATGCCGGGAATCCGTGGCTGCCACACGGATTGCGTCCGCTATGTCGCTAATTGAGCATGAATGGAAAGTCGGCAACAGCCAGAGCGACAGGCGGATGTTTGTTGTCCTGTGCGACTCCGTTATCCGCTCCCATCGTTAACTTGCTTCAAGGGGATAATCACCTTTTCTTATCGAAACCCTCTATCACGTCATTCCAGCGCAAGCTGGAATCCCGTGCCCGTCCTCACATGGCGGCGCGCATCATGCCGCCCTCGGCGATGCCGGAGCCGTTGACCGGCCGCAGCGTCAGGACATAAAGCGATCCCTGGGGCCTGCCGTCCTTCCAGTGCCGCATCAGCACGACCTTCATCGAGCCGGTGTCGCGGCGCATTTCGCGGTGCCAGACGACCGTCTGCACGTAAAGCTCGGTGGGCGCTATCGATTGATCGCACAACAGCCCGTTTTGGTAGAAGAGCGTCATGGCCGCATTGCCGCCTTCGGTCACGAAGGTGTGGGCGATGTTTTCGGCGACCTGCCGGTCGGAACAGGCGTACCAGATGGCGGTTGCAGGTACGCCGATGGTCAGTTCGTCGTCCTGTGCCCTAGCCGGTGCACACAGAGATACGCAAAGGACAATAACCGCCAGCACGTGACGATACATTGGGACCTCGCTTGGAAGATCTCGCGCGAGGATTGTCCGCCCGATTCGTTGCGTTTTGTTTAATTTGCTTCAAAGTGTGGGCCAGTTTGAGATTTGAGGCGGCGCTGCTATATTTTCCTCGTGCACCGGCAGCAGATCATCGAGCGATTAACCGCCCAGCAGCCAACGCTGCGGAACCTGGGCATTGCGTCGTTGCGCCTTTTCGGCTCGGCGGCGCGCGGCGAAGCAGCCTCCGGTAGCGATGCGGATTTCCTGGTGAGGTTTCAGGATGCTCCGACTTTTGATCGTTTCATGGACCTGAAACAGCTTCTTGAGGACACGCTTGGCGTGCAGGTCGACCTCGTGACCGAAGATGCGTTACGCCCCTCTATGCGGAAAACGGTGGAGCGGGACGCCATTCGTGTCGCGTGATTGGCAGCTTTATTGGCAGGACAACGTGGTCCATGATCTCAAGCCTTACCTTTCTTACCGATATATTCCGCTAGCGCCGACTCCAGTCCGGCAATCGCTGTATTGATTTGGTCCCCAAGTTTGTCCTGCCCACCAGTCGCCCAAATGATCTTCTCGCGTTCATGCTTTTGCGCGATTTCATCGCTTGTTAGCGCTTCGTAAATCTGGTCCTTTTCCATCATATAGCGCATCCTCGCCGTAGTCAGGAATTGCCTATAGGCGTCTAGCAGGGAATCCAAGTGAACGCTCACGTCCTTACCAAATCTCACTCGACTCCGACTGTCTGCGATTTGAAGCTGCTCCAGAGTCTTTTGTGCGTTGTTAATCCTTTCAAGAGGCGCGAAGAGAGAATTCAGGTGACGCCTCACATCATCAGACTCATGGTCACCTTTATCGCGCGTGGACCCTTCATCTCCGTACCCTATGGGGCTGCGAATTTTCAACATAGTGTGCATGTAATCACGGGCAGCAACTAACAGCTCTTCGGCAAGTTCGGCATTCCGTGTCCAGACATGTTGATTTTGCCAACTGTGCAGCCCTCTATATGCTACCAATACGCTGAAAATAATCGCCAACGATTGAAAGAACGTCGAGTTCAAAAACGTCCAAAGATACTGCGTAACCTCATAGGGCATGCTTCATTGTCCAGGGTTAGTGGGCTAGATGGGCAAGGCGCAAGTAATGCTTCGCCGAACCAGTAAATCGAATTTCGAGATCCGCGTTTTGCACCACATTCGGACCTATCCGCCACATAGCTTCAATCATCGCAGTTCTAATTCCCAGATAGGCTTTGTCTATTTCGTCCCTTGAACCGGAAGCGAGAATTGATGCCAAGCCCCCAAATAGGTCCATGACGGTCTCAGCATGATAATCGCGAGCGTCATACAATTCGATTACGGCATGGGTGGCCGGTGACTCTAGGGAGTAGTCTAATCCGTCTGAGAGTGAGACTTTTCCCGCAACTTGCGAGCCATGGAAAATCTTATAACGGCGTCCTAGGACCGGACCGTCATCTCCCAATGTAGCAACATCAGTTCCCGCAACCTCTTGCAGCCGCCAAGGTGAGTCCTTAAGCCAATCGTTCATTACATCGCCGAACTTAGAAAAATGTCGATAGAAAAGAAGGACCTCCTCTGTAACACCCCAGCCTTCTTCCGGTATTCCATTTGAGATTTCATGCTTTGGATTAATGGGGGTGATGGAGTTCAACTCCATCATTGCATCAAAGGTGGGAAGCTGTTCCAAGCCAATTCTCTCCTCCAGTTTTGACAGGGTGAATTGCATGTACATTGCAAAGCCAACGAATAGCAGCCACGTACCCACTGAAATGTCTAAGTAGTCTTGGAACGCCCAAAGGGCCAAACACGCGATGACAATTGCAAGCCAGGTAAGTAGTTGCTTCCCGATGTCTGCCAATCGCTTTCGAGTCATCGCCCGCTACCTATGTGACTTTTTTTCTCGAAGAGTCCGTCGCTGCGATAATAGGAATGGTACACTTTCGTCTCATCATCGTCTTCCGAATGCACAAAGAACGAGTAGACTCCGTACTCATTGAACTTCTTGCAAAAGATTCCATATTCGATTTCTGGCGTGAACTCGCGTCCCGGAACACCAATGAGAGATGTGACTTCGTAATCACCATCCCGGTATTCTTCTTGCTTACCTATCTCAGTCCCGTTGCCGCGCCGGATGCCATAGCGAAGCATCGCTTCATCGATTGCGTAGCGTAAGCGCTTATTCTTTTCGTCTTGAATGCACTCTTCAAAAATACGCCGCTCATCTTCATACGAGATGGCGCGGCTAGACACCTCATCCTCCAGAATTAAAAAGGTGCTGATTTCTCTGTATCGTTCCACAAGCTCATCAATATGATTGTTTCGTTTGGCACTCTCGTATGAAACAAAGTGCCGGGTGCCTATCAGGTCAAAATTTTCCATTGTGGGAAATTTCTTAAACAGCAGAGCTTTTTCGGCCTTGCACCTAGACGAGTCTGACCTTTTAAATTCTTGTTCAACCTCATGCATTTTGTAGAAGGCACGTTCAAATGTCTCGAGACTTACCCCCTTTATCAATTGCGCGAGTTCCCTGCGCAAAGCTTCCAAATAGAATTTTTGGGCGGTCAGCACTCGCTCACGTTCAAAATGCAATTCATGAACGCGGCTTTCTCCATCCGTCTTGATTTTCAGGACCAGGAGTATGACGACCAACAAGGAAGCCGAAAATAACCACCAACCCATAATTCCCCCCGAGCAGTCAGTGAGCGAGGCTAACAATGCTTCCACCTGGATAGCCAGTCAACGGCGGCTAAGCTTTGCCCGCACCTTTAGACCGCCGGAAAACGTCCGGCTAATTTAGTCGATAGGCATTCGGAATGTGAAGCGGGTTCCTCGGCGTTCGAGACAATATCCCAAGTGCCGCCATGGGCCCAAGAGCACTGGTGGGAGAGTAAATCCGTTGGCCCCTCTCCTTCCCCATCGCTGACGCGATGGGTCCCCTTCCTCTCCCCGCTCGCGCGGGGCGAGGACGAAGGGTTATTTCTTCAGGAACCCGAATTTCTGGTTGAACTTCGAGACGCGGCCGCCGCGGTCGAGGAGGGTTTGCGTGCCGCCGGTCCAGGCGGGGTGAGTGCGGGGGTCGATGTCGAGCGACAGAGTGTCGCCCGCCTTGCCGTAGGTTGAGCGGGTGACGAATTTGGTGCCGTCGGTCATCACCACGTTGATGGTGTGATAATCGGGGTGGATGCCTTGCTTCATGGGATGGGAAACTCTTTTGATTGTCAGATTTCGGGGCGGTCTATACAGGAAGGGGGATGGGCAATCAATATGAGGGGGAAGCGCGGCTCCGGGGGAAGGCCAAGAGCCTCAGGCCGCTGGGGCGGCGGACGCCGTTTTTGCTGCGCTATGGGGGACATGTGGCGCTGGCTCTGGTGGCGCTCATCATCGCGGCGGCGGCGACGCTGGTGGTGCCCGTGGCGGTGCGGCGCATCGTCGATCATGGCTTCACCTCCGGCAATGCGATGCTGGTGAACCAGTATTTTGCGGTCATGCTGGCGGTGGTGGCGGTGCTGGCGGCGAGTTCGGCGGTTCGCTTTTACTATGTGGTGTGGCTGGGGGAACGGGTCGTGGCGGACGTGCGCGATGCCCTGTTCAGCCATCTGCTGAAGCTCAATCCCGGCTTCTATGAGACGCAAAGGACGGGGGAAGTCGTCTCGCGCTTGACCGCCGATACGACGCAGATCAAGTCCGCCTTCTCCACGACGGCCTCGATCGCGCTGCGCAATTTCGTGATGCTGCTGGGCGCCGTCGCCATGATGATAGCGACGAGCCCGGAGCTGGCGGGGCTTTCGTTGCTGGCCATTCCGCTCGTGGTGTTGCCGCTTGTGACCTATGGCCGGCAGGTGCGGGCGCTGTCGCGGAAAGCGCAGGATACGTTGGCGAATTCGGCTGCCTTCGCCCAGGAGCGGCTTTCCGCCTTGACCACCGTGCAGGCGAATGTTCAGGAGGCGCAGACCCGCGAGGGCTTTGCGGAGGCAACGGAAATAGCCTTCGACGCGGCGGCCCGCCGGACCTTGGCGCGGGCGGTGATGACGGCGGCCATCATCTTCGTGGCGCTGGGGTCGATCGTCTGCCTGCTATGGTATGGCGCGCGGCAGGTGATGACAGGCGACTTGACGGGCGGCACGCTCACGCAGTTCCTGATCTATGCGGTGCTGGCGGCAAGCTCGCTCGGCCAGCTTTCGGAAGTGTGGGGCGAGGTGCAGCTGGCGTCGGGTGCCGCGGAAAGGATTTCCGAATTGCTCGACGAAGAACCGGCCATTGCAGCGCCGGCCAACCCCATGAAGCTGCCGCAGGCGCTGCTGGGCGAAGTCTCCTTCGCGCATGTGACGTTCAATTACCCCGGGCGGCCACGCATGCAGGCGCTTGCCGATGTGAGTTTCTCGGTGGCCTGCGGGGAGAAGCTGGCGATCGTTGGTCCCTCGGGGGCGGGCAAGACGACGATCTTTGCGCTAATCCAGCGCTTCTTCGATCCGCAGGCGGGCGTCGTCAAGATCGACGGCGTCGATCTCCGCATGGCGGATCCGGAAGCGGTGCGGATGCGGATCGCCGTGGTGCCGCAAGAAACGGTGATCTTCTCCGGCAGCCTTCTGGACAATATCCGCTTCGGCAAGCCGGACGCGAGCGAAGGGGCGATCCGCGCGGCGGCGCAGGCTGCGCGCGTCGATGAATTCGCCTCGCAGCTGCCGCAGGCTTACGAAACCGAAGTGGGCGAGCGGGGCGTCACCCTCTCGGGCGGCCAGCGCCAGCGGATCGCCATTGCGCGGGCGATCTTGCGCGATGCGCCGATCCTGCTGCTCGATGAGGCAACGAGCGCGCTCGATGCGGAAAGCGAGGCCGCGATCCAGGAGGCGCTTGAGAAGCTCACCATGGGGCGCACGACCCTGGTGATCGCCCATAGGCTGGCGACGGTGCGCAATGCGGAGCGCATTCTGGTGCTCGACGGCGGGCGGCTGGTGGCGGAAGGGACGCACACCGATCTCATGCGGAGCAATCTGCTTTACGGCAACCTCGCGAGATTGCAGTTCACCGCTCCGTCAGCTTGAGCTCGATGCGGCGGTTGCGCGATTTCGCTTCCTCGGTGGAGCCGGGATCGATCGGCTGGAATTCGCCGAAGCCCGCCGCCACCAGATGCTTGGGCTGAACGCCATTGGCGATCAGGAAATTGACGACGGCGATGGAGCGGCCGGCGGCGAGTTCCCAATTGGATTTGAACAGCGATGAAATGATGGGGTCGGTGTCGGTGTGGCCATCCACGCGCAGCACCCAGGCGATGTCCTCAGGGATTTCGCGCTCGAGCTGTTTCAATGCGTCCGCCAGCTTCGCCATTTCGAGCTGACCCTCTTCATTGAGTTCGGCTTGGCCCTTCGAAAACAGCACTTCCGATTGAAACACGAACCGGTCGCCCACCACCAGGATATCGGAGCGCTGCGACAATATCTGGCGGAGCCGCCCGAAGAATTCCGAGCGATAGCGCGTGAGTTCCTGCACCCGCTGGGCGAGCGCGGAATTAAGCCGCTTGCCGAGATCGGCGATCTGCGCATCCGAGGCGGCGTTGCGCTGTTCGGAATCGGTGAGCAACTGATTGAGCTGCGCCAATTGCCGGCGCATTGCGGCGATCTGCTGGTTCAGCAGTTCAACCTTGGCGAGGGCATCGTCGGAAATAGTTTTCTCGCGATCAAGCGCTGTCTGCAACCCCGAGAGTGCTGAGCCTTCCGAACTGTCCTCGGCCTTTTCCGCCTCCAGCATCGCGGCGAGACTGACGCTCTTGGATTTCTCCGCGCTGAGATCGTCCTGCAGTGCGATCAGCATCGAATCGGCATCCGCCTTGGCGGACTTTTCGAGCGCGAGAAGCTGCGTCAGCTCGGCGATTTGGGAGCGGAGCTGGCCTAGCGCTGAATCCTGGCCGGAGATTTCCCGCGCCAACAGGAATTGCGCCACCATAAAGACTGACAGCAGGAAGGTGATGACCAGAAGCAATTGCGCCATGGCATCGACAAAGCCCGGCCAATAGGGCGATTCATGCTGGCGGCGGCGCGACAGGGCTTGGGCCATGATCTATTCCCCTTCGACGCGGGCGCGGGCACCCCGTTGCGGCGTGCCGGAGGCGCGGATCAGCAGGCGCTGGATTTCATTCTGCTGCGCCTGCTGGCTCTGCGACCATTGCCGGACGAGCTTCTGCTCCTCGCGCATCTGCGTGACCAGGCCCGCGACCGCATCGGCCAGCTGCTCCATGGATTCAGGCGCCGGGTTCTTGGAGGAATCAAGCGCGGTTGAAAGCTTGTCGATGCTCCGCTGCAGATTCTGGAGATCGAGGCGCTGCAATTGTGGCGCTTGCGGCTGTCCCTTGGCATCGCCCGCGGCGAGATCGGTGATGGTCGAGAGCCAGTCTTCCAGATCGTTATAGAAACGGTTCTGCGCTTGCGAGGCCTTGAGATCGAGGAAGCCCAGGATCAGCGATCCGGCGAGGCCGAACATCGAGGCGGAGAAGGAAAGGCCCATGCCGGTGAGCGGGCCTTTCAAGCCCTCCTTCAGGCCTTCGAACACCGTGCTCGATTGGCCGGAAGTGACATCGAGCGCGTTGATGGCGCTGCCGATCGAGGTGACCGTTTCAAGCAGGCCCCAAAAGGTGCCAAGCAGGCCGAGAAAGATGAGCAGGCTCACCAGATAGCGCGAGAGATCGCGCGATTCATCGAGGCGGGACGCCAGTGAGTCGAGCAGCGAGCGCATCGACATGGGGGAAAGCACCCTGCTCTGCCGGTTGCGCAGCAGCGAGGCCATGGGGCCGAGAAGCCGCGGCTGCCGCATGATGTCGGCATCCGCTTCCGATTCGCGGAAGGAATTGATCCAGCGCACTTCCGGGAAGAGGCGCCACACCATGCGATAGGAATGGAACATGCCAAGCAGCAGCGCGCCGATGATCACCGCGTTGAGCCCGGCATTGGCCATGAAGGCGCTTGTCAATCCCGGCAGCAGCACCAGCACCAGAACGGCGACCGCGAGCGTGAACACCATCATATGGACGAGATAGACCCGCGGCGGTTCGAAAGATGCTGTCGGTTCGGCCATATCCACCCTGCCCTTGCCGGAACTCTTGCGCTTCATGGCGGCAAATCTAGCCGATTGCATGGCGGGGGGCGAGGGGTGCCTTGCACGCCTGAGGAACTAAATCTCCAGTGCCCATGAAAGGGGCTCAGGCAATTTTGTGGAGCAATAGTCAATATGAAGTACGCGCCGGTGGGATGGTTTGCGGGAGGGTTCCGAGGCGTGAACCGTGAGCGCTCTCATCGCGAGAATGTCCCCGCTCTCAGCCTCGCAAGTGACCTGTTGCTGAGCTGCCGCAAGCGTTCGAACTTTGGTATCAGTAAGTTTTCCCCTTCTCGCCGATCCAGGGAGAACCTTCAGGGCGCCATTTTCCGCATTGCAATCGTCCAGTTGGAGCCGAAGCGAAAACATTTCATCCAGCACTTCCACCGATGCCTCGACATGGGGGATTGCACCTTTTATCGTCCAAACTCCGAAGCCCTCGATATCCGCGCGGTCTTTAACGGCAATAACTCTATCCTGATGCCATCCTAGGCTCCAGTTGCTGGCGGGTGTTTTGTCAAAGGCGAGGATACGTACAGGGCGAGCAAATGGCCGGTCCAAGCGCGCCGCGGCGATTCCAAAACACCCTGATTGGGCCATAAGTTCGCGGATCAGGGGAGAGACCGCAAAGGACCTAGCGCCGGCTTTGAAATCCAGCAAAG
>JBGTJO010000011.1:0-5243 GCA_041745135.1 Aestuariivirga sp.
CAGCAGGTTTTGAAAACACTCGGCTTTGAGCCGGGTCCTGCGGACGGTGTTTTCGGCCCTGCAACATTCGCAGCAATCGAATCTTTCCAGGAAGACGCGGGAATGAAGGTTCGTGGGCTGCTCACGCAAGACACATTCCACAACATCACTCGGGCGCTCAAGTTTGCCGACAAGCCCCCCACGACGGTCATCCATATGCTGAACTGGACGACCTATATTAATCCGGACACTCTCGACAAATTTGAAACGGAGACCGGCATCCGGGTGGCTTATGACACCTATACAAGCTCAGCCGAGTCGAAGGATGTATTGCTTGCCGGAAGCGACAAATATGATGTTGTCATACAAACCGGATCGCAAATGCGGCTGGTGCTCGAAGGCAAGGACCCGGTCCTCGTGCTGGACCGCGCCAAAATTCCAAACTCCGCCGACGTCGATCCAAAGGTGCGCACTGCTTCCGACGTTCTGGATCCAGGCAATTTGCACAGTGAGCCCTATATGTGGGGAACGATGGGACTTGCAGTCAATGTCGATAAGGTCAAGGCCCTTCGGCCAGACCTCAAGCTTGACAGCACATCCCTGATAATGGACCCGGAGATTGCCGCCTCGCTGGCGGAATGCGGCATATCCATGAACGATGAGCCGCTTGACGTAACACCCACCCTCATTTCCTATCTTGGCGGTGACATCAAGGATATCGGCATCGCCGATATTGAGGCGCTTGATGCGGCCCTTGGAAAAATTTCGCAATACGTCAAACGCGTGCCGGACGAAGGCTGGGGTGAAAGCATGGTCTCAGGCAAGTACTGCGTCAGCATCGGCTTCCCGGGCGCCACATTTCGCGCGGCGGAAGAAGCAAAGCAGAAGGGCAACGGGCAAATTATCTATAGCGTTCCTCTGGAGGGAACCTCGATGTGGCTGGATTACTTCGTCATCCCGACCAATGCCAAAAACAAGGATGCTGCTTACCGGCTCATCGACTTCATGCTCAGGCCGGACATTGCCGCCGCCAACACGAACGTCCTGCGTTATGCCAACCATGTCCTGACATCGGCCCCCTATATCGAACCTGCACTGCTGAAAAACAAAGGCCTCTACCCCCCGCCGGCCACTCTCAAGAAAGTTTCTGCTACAGCGCCAATTTCACCAGATGCGGAAAAGCTGTTGCGGGCGGTGTGGGAGAAACTGCCAGAACAGTGAGAATTGGCCCCGGCCCTGTATCCAGACAGTGAGAAGGCCGGATGAGGTCCTCTTTCTGCTAGCTAAGTTAGTTCTCTCCATCACCGGCCTTGAGCCGGTGATCCAGACTGGATAGCCGGGTCAAGCCCGGCCATGGAGAGAAAGGGACCTCTCGCGTTTCCGCCTTTTTGTCGTACAGTGCGCTGATGATGCGCCAGTACGAATTAGTGGAACGGGTCATGAAATATGACCCGGAGGCGAACGAGGATTTGCTCAATCGCGCCTATGTCTATGCCATGAAGGCCCATGGCAATCAGAAACGGGCCTCCGGCGAGGCGTTCTTCAATCACCCCCTCGAAGTCGCCGCCATCCTCACGGAAATGAAGCTGGACGACGCCACCGTCGCGGCGGCTTTGCTTCACGACACGGTCGAGGACACCGAGGCCACCCACCAGGAGATCGAGGAAAAATTCGGCAAGGAAATCGCCGCCCTCGTCGATGGTCTAACCAAGATCGACAAGCTCGATCTCATAACCAAGGAAGCCACGGAAGCGGAAAACCTTCGCAAGCTGCTGCTTGCCATGTCCAAGGATGTTCGGGTGCTGCTGGTCAAGCTTGCCGACCGCCTGCACAATATGCGTACCCTCGCGCATATGAAGCCCGACAAGCGCGTCCGCATCGCCCAGGAGACCATGGACATCTACGCGCCGCTGGCGGGTCGCATGGGCATGCAGACAGTGCGCGACGAGCTTGAGGATATCGCCTTCAAGGTTTTGAACCCGGATGCTGTGCGCATCATCGGCGAACGCCTCGAGAAGCTTCATGCCGAAAGCGGTGATATCCTGCGCGAGATTGAAAAGGCGCTGGTCGCCAAGCTCGCCGAGAACGGCATCAAGGCGGAGGTCCATGGCCGCGAGAAGAGGCCCTATTCAATCTGGCGCAAGATGGAGCGGCGACTTCTGTCGCTGGGCCAACTCTCCGATATTTTCGGTTTCCGGGTGATCGTGAACACCGTCGATCAATGCTATCGCACGCTGGGCATCGTGCACCGCACCTGGCGCGCTGTTCCCGCTCGCTTCAAGGATTATATCTCAACGCCGAAGCAGAACGACTACCGCTCGCTCCACACCACTGTCATCGGCCCGCATCACATGCGCGTCGAAATGCAGATTCGCACCCGGCTCATGCATGAGATCGCCGAACGGGGAGTGGCGGCTCATGCCCTCTACAAGGATGCGCCCGACGCCAAGGAAGCTCTCGACGGGTTCCGCGTGCCTCCTGCGGAATCAAATGCCTATCAGTGGCTGCGCCATCTTGTAGAAATGTTGCAGGAGGGCGAAAGCCCCAACGAGTTTCTTGAACACACGAAACTCGAGCTGTTTCACGACCAGGTTTTCTGTTTCACCCCTAAGGGCCAGCTGATCGCCCTTCCCAAGGGAGCGACGCCCATCGATTTCGCCTATGCGGTCCACACCTCGGTCGGCGACAGTTGCGTGGGCTGCAAGATCAACGGCCACCATGCGCCACTGGTGACAGTGCTCGCCAATGGCGATGAGGTCGAAATTATCCGCTCCGAGGCGCAGGCGCCGCCTGCCGCTTGGGAGGGACTCGCGATCACCGGCAAGGCACGCGCCGCAATCCGCCGGGCGACACGTGCAGCGGTGCGCAAGCAGTATGCGGGGCTCGGACGGGAAATCGTCCAAATCCTGCTGGCAAAGCACGATCGCAAATTTGTCGACAAGGAAGTGGCTGCCGCCATGCCTCGCCTCGGCCACAAAAACCTCGAAGATTCACTGGCAGCGGTTGGGCGCGGCGAACTGTCCGGGCTCGATGTTCTCCGCGCCATGGGCGTGACCATCGAAGCCAGCCAATTGCGCGAATCGCGGCGCAAGCGCAGCAAGAAATCCGAGGCCAGCGATGAGCATTCTCTACCGGTGCGTGGTGTCAACCGCACCACGGCGCTGAAAATCTACCCGAAAACCGGCGCCGTGCCGGGCGAGCGCATCGTCGGCATCGTCACGCCAGGGGAAGGGATCACGATCTATCCCATCTTCGCCAAGGCGCTCGAGCAGTTCGACAACCAGCCGGAGCGCTGGGTCGATCTCGCCTGGGACGCGGCCGGCGCGGGGCAACGGTTTCCCGCCCGATTGGCCGTCACCATCTTGAACGAGGTGGGCTCGCTCGCCCAGGTGACCCAGGTGATCGGCGAGCATGGCGGCAATATCGATGCCTTGCAAATGCTGGCGCGCGAGGGTGCGCGAGACTTCTTCGATCTCGACATCACCGTCGAAGTCCATGATCTCAAGCATCTCAATGAAATCATGATGGGACTTCGCGCCAAGGGTTCCGTGAGCACGGTTTCCAGGGTGACGGGCTAGCCGATGCTGACGCACGAGGAGGTGCTCGACGAATTCCGCGCGGCGGGAGCGCTGCTTGAGGGCCACTTCATCCTGTCCTCGGGTTTGCACTCGAACCGCTACCTGCAATGTGCGAGGGTTCTGATGGACCCGCAACGGGCCGCACGGCTGTGCGCCGCCTTGGCTCGGCAGGTCAGGGCGCTCATCGAGCAGCCTGTCGATCTCGTGGCATCACCCGCCATGGGTGGCGTGGTGGTGGGCTACGAGATGGGGCGGCAGCTCGGCGTTCCCGCGATTTTCTTTGAAAGGATTGACGGCAAGCTGGCGCTCCGGCGCGGCTTCACCATCGCCAAAGGCGCTCGTGTCCTCATGGTGGAGGATATCGTGACCACTGGGCTTTCGTCGCTCGAATGCATCGCCGGGATCGGAAAAGAAGGTGGCGTCACGGTGGGCGCTGCCTGTCTCATTGACCGATCCTCCGGCAAGGCTGATCTCGGCGTGCTGCTGGCGGCCCTCACCCGGCTCGACATTCCCGCCTATGCGGCTGATGCACTGCCGCCGGAACTCGCAGCCATTCCAGCCACCAAGCCCGGCAGCCGGGGGCTTAAATGATCATCGGGCTCGGCAACGATGTTGTCGACATAAGGCGAATTGAGAAAACGCTGGAAACCTATGGCAAGCGCTTCACGCAGCGCATCTTCACCGATGTGGAAATCGCGAAATCGGAGCGCCGGGCGCAGCGCGCGGCTTCCTACGCCAAACGTTTCGCCGCCAAGGAAGCCTGTTCCAAGGCGCTCGGCACCGGCTTTCGCAGGGGTGTATTCTGGAAAGACATGGGTGTCGTCAATGAACCCTCCGGACGCCCCACTATGATTCTGGCAGGAGGTGCTGCGGCGCAATTGGCAAGGATGACGCCCGAGGGCCATTCAGCCCGCGTCCATCTGACGATAACCGACGACTTTCCCTACGCCCAAGCTATCGTGATGATCGAGGCTGTGCCGCTGAGCTGACTTCACTGTGCCATTGCTGCAACAGTGGGGAAGCTTGAAGTGCCTCGCGTTGCAACGCATATGGGCAGGGCCTATAGGGCAGGTACGTTGGAGGGCGTCAGGCTGTGGCCGCGATGCACAGGAAAGACCAAACCATGGCGGCAGCCCACGATTCGCGGCGGAAATCGGAAGACGGCCTGTGGGAGACGGTCAAGGTCATCATCCAGGCCCTGCTGATCGCTTTTTTCGTCAGAAGTTTCCTCTACCAGCCGTTCAATATTCCTTCTGCTTCCATGTACCCGACGCTGAAGATCGGCGACTATCTGTTCGTCTCAAAACTCTCCTACGGCTATGGCAAATATTCCTTCAATTTTTCGCTGGGCGGCTTTGGCCATGAGATTTTGAACTGCTGCCCCATCGATTTTCCCGGGCGCGCGGTGCTTGCCGACACGCCGGAGCGGGGCGATGTTGCCGTGTTCAAACTGCCGTCTAACACGGATGTCGATTACATCAAGCGCGTCATCGGCCTTCCGGGCGACCGTATCCAGATGATCGACGGGGTTCTCCACATCAACGACGCCGCAGTGAAGAAGGAACCGATCGGCGTCTTCGACAACCGGGATCGTCAGGCGGACGTGAGATCGGGAGACGGGATTCCACTGTTCCGGGAGACGCTTCCCAATGGCGTGTCTTATGATGTGCTGGATACGGGAGACAG
>JBGTJO010000012.1:0-2382 GCA_041745135.1 Aestuariivirga sp.
CGCTCGTCGCGCCAATCGATATGGGCGTCGATCTGCAGGATGGTGATGGGCTGGCTTCCGGCAAAACCGGCCATGAAAGGAATTGGCGTTGAATCATCGCCGCCGAACATGATGGGCACCGCGCCGGCCTCGAGGATTTGCCGGGTGCAGGTTTCGATGAGAGTCCGGTTGCTGGCGCCGCTTCGTGGCTTGGTAGCAAGATTGCCGAGATCGGCAAGCTTAAAGCCATGACGCAGCAATGGGCCGCCCAAATCGAAATCCCAGTGGTCCAGCCATTCCGCATCGGCGGCGAGTGCCGTCCGGAAGGCGTTTGGGGCGGTGGCGTGGACGGTGTTGTCGATGCCCTTGTAGGGCGTGCCGTGCGGTGCGCCGAAAATCGCCGCGGCAAACCCCTTGGGCGATGCCGCTGCCGTTGCACCTATGAAAACGGGCCGTGCCGCCTTGCCGCTTACGGGTCGAGTCTTTTGCATTTGCAGGCGCTGGCCTCTAAACCCCACCGGCCATGAACGATATTGCAAAAATCGGAGTTCTTCTAATCAATCTTGGAACGCCCGAGGCCACTTCCTATTGGGCGATGCGGCGCTATCTGAAGGAGTTTCTCTCGGACCGGCGCGTGATCGAGACAAACCGTGTGCTGTGGTGGTTCATTCTGAATGGCGTCGTGCTGTCGTTCCGGCCGCAGAAGAGCGGGCGCAACTACGACAAGATCTGGAACCACGAGCTGAACGAGTCGCCGCTCAAAACGATCACGCGGTCACAAGCGGAAAAGCTGTCCCAATGTTTTTCGAGTGCGAATATCGTGGTCGATTGGGCGATGCGTTATGGATCCCCGGCGATCGGAGACCGCATCGATAAGTTGGCAGACGCGGGTTGCGAGCGCATCCTGCTGTTTCCGCTCTATCCGCAATATAGCGCCGCGACAACGGCGACCGCGCTTGATAAAGCCTTCGATGCCTTCAAGGCGATGCGCCGGCAACCGGCGCTCCGATCGGTCCCGCCCTATTTCGATGATCCCGCCTATATCGATGCACTGGCGCTCACGCTTGAAGAACATCTGGCGTCGCTGCCGTGGAAACCGGATCTCATTCTCGCCTCGTATCATGGCCTGCCGCAATCCTATGTCGAGGCGGGCGATCCTTACTATCGGCATTGCGTAACGACGACGGAGCTTCTCGGCCAGCGGCTGAAACTCTCGCCTGAGACATTGCAAATCGTCTTTCAGTCCCGTTTCGGCAGGACGGAGTGGCTGAAACCCTATGCGCAAGATACCGTCGAGGGGCTGCCGGAACGCAGCGTTAAAAATCTGGTGGTGATCATGCCCGGATTTGCCGCGGATTGCGTGGAAACGCTTGAGGAGATAGCCATCGGCCTGCGGGAAACATTCCTTGAAAAGGGCGGCGTTAACTTCGCCACCGTGCCCTGCCTCAACGATCACCCCGGGTCGGTTAAAATGCTGGAGGCGATCGTGCGGAGAGAGCTGGCGGGGTGGCTGTAATCCGCCTTTGCGCCGGCCCTTCGGGGCGCTAAGACGAAGGGAGCGGGGGGACTCCAATCATGTTTGAAGGTGCGAGCGTCTTTGTCCTGGTGGTGGTGGCGGTTGTCATCTTCTACCTGTTGCGGGCGATCCGCATGGTGCCGCAGGGCCATGCCTATACGGTCGAGCGTTTCGGCAAATATGTGCGCACTTTGCAGCCGGGGCTGGGGCTCATCATTCCCTTCATCGACCGGATCGGCGCCAAGCAGAACATGATGGAGCGGGTGATCCAGGTGCCCTCGCAGGAAGTCATCACCCGCGACAACGCCATGGTGACGGTTGACGGTGTTGCTTTCTATCAAGTGCTGGACGCGGCGCGCGCCACCTATGAGATCAACGATCTGCAAGACGCCATCATCAACATGACGATGACCAATATCCGCACCGTGATGGGTTCGATGGAACTGGACAATCTGCTCTCGCAGCGCGACGAGATCAACCAGCGCCTGCTTGGCGTGGTCGATCAGGCGACGCATCCGTGGGGCGTCAAGATGACCCGCATCGAGATCAAGGACATCAATCCGCCGCGCGATCTTGTCGACTCGATGGGACGGCAGATGAAGGCGGAGCGGGAAAAGCGCGCGTCGATTCTTGAAGCGGAAGGATTGCGGCAGGCGGCTATCCTCAAGGCCGAGGGCGAGAAACAGTCGGTGGTGCTGCAAGCCGAAGGGCGGAGGGAAGCGGCGTTCAGGGATGCCGAGGCGCGCGAGCGCTCCGCGGAAGCGGAAGCGAAAGCCACCGAACTGGTCAGCAACGCCATCTCTTCGGGCAATGTGCAAGCTATCAACTATTTCGTGGCCAACAATTACATGAAGGCGCTGGAGGCCATCGCCAAGTCGCCGAACCAG
>JBGTJO010000013.1:0-11863 GCA_041745135.1 Aestuariivirga sp.
GTGAGCTTGATGTTGGGGCGGTCGAAACCCGCCACGAAAAGATCGGCCGCGCCGCGGAAGAGTTTCTTCACGATGTCGCGCCGCGTGGCTTCGTCGGCCGTCGCCGTGAAGGCGCCGATGGGAACACCTGGAAAAGCCTCCCGCAGCGTCTCGAGCGCGTTATATTCCGGCCGGAACGAGGCGCCCCATTGCGAAATGCAATGGGCCTCATCGACGGCGATCAGCGTCACGTCGAGCTTCTGCAAGGCTGCGATCATGCGTTCCGTCATCAGGCGCTCGGGCGCCAGATAGAGGATGCGCACCGAGCCTTCGGCAACCCGCCGCCAGATCGCGATGTTGTCCTCGCGCGCGGCGGAGGAATTGATCGTCTCCGCGGCGACACCGGCGAGCTTCAGCGCCGCCACCTGATCCTGCATCAAGGCGACCAATGGCGATACGACGATGGCTAGTCCGCCCTTGACCAAAGCCGGCACCTGGTAGCACAGGGATTTGCCGGAGCCCGTGGGCATGACCGCCAGCACGTTGCGGCCGGCGAGCAGGCTGTCGACGATGGCTTCCTGGCCGGGGCGGAAGCTTTCGTAGCCGAAGGTCGCCCGCAGCACTTCGGTTTTGGTGGCGTCACTTTGCGGTGGATATTTTCGTGCTACTGACACCATATGACGGCAGCCCCTGCAAGGTTCGACTCCTTGCCCATGTTCACGTTTTGATCTAGTCATACTTGATGGCCGAACACAAGAAAATTATCTCCATACAAGGTGCGCGCGAGCACAACCTGAAAAACATTTCCGTGGAGCTGCCGCGCGACAAATTGATCGTGTTTACAGGCGTTTCCGGGTCGGGGAAGTCCTCGCTGGCCTTCGATACGATCTACGCGGAAGGGCAGCGGCGCTATGTCGAATCGCTTTCGGCCTATGCGCGGCAATTCCTGGAAATGATGCAGAAGCCGGATGTGGACCAGATCGACGGCCTGTCGCCGGCCATTTCCATCGAGCAGAAGACGACGAGCCGCAATCCGCGCTCGACGGTGGGCACGGTTACTGAAATCTATGACTATATGCGGCTGCTGTTCGCGCGGATCGGCATTGCCTATTCGCCGGCGACCGGCCTTCCCATCGAAAGCCAAACGGTCACCCAGATGGTGGATCGTGTTTTGGAACTGCCGGAGGGTGCACGGCTCTATCTCCTCGCGCCGATCGTGCGGGGCCGGAAGGGCGAATATCGGAAGGAATTAGCCGATCTGCAGAAGAAAGGATTCCAGCGCGTCAAGGTGGATGGCGTGTTTTATGAGATCGACGCGGTTCCTGCGCTGGACAAGAAATTCAAGCACGACATCGATGTCGTGGTGGACCGCCTGGCGGTGCGGGGTGACCTCGGCACGCGATTGGCCGACAGTTTCGAGACGGCGTTGAAACTTGCTGATGGTTTAGCCGTGGCGGAATTCGCCGATAAGCCGCTGCCGGCTTCTGCTACATCGGAGGCGGGCGCCAATAAATCGAAGAACGAGACCCATGAGCGTATTCTGTTTTCCACGCGCTTTGCCTGTCCCGTTTCCGGCTTCACCATCGATGAGGTGGAGCCGCGGCTGTTCTCCTTCAACAATCCCTTCGGCGCTTGTCCGACTTGCGATGGGCTCGGCACGGAGCTTAAATTCGAGCCTGAGCTCGTGGTGCCCGACGATAGTTTAAGTTTGCGCGAGGGAGCGATCCTGCCTTGGGCGAAGACCGGCAACACCTCGCCCTATTACACGCAGACGCTTCAGGCGCTGGCCAGGCACTACAAATTCTCCATGACGACGCCGTGGCGGGACCTTGCCAGAAAGTGCCGCGACGCGATCCTGTTCGGGACGGGCGAGGAGGACGTTTCGATCACCTATGATGACGGCATCCGCTCCTACAAGACGCGGAAGCCGTTCGAGGGTGTCATCGGCAATATCGAGCGGCGCTGGCGGGAAACCGATTCCCAGTGGATGCGGGAGGAGCTGTCGCGCTTTCAGTCGGATCATCCCTGCGAGGCCTGTGGCGGCTATCGGCTGAAGCCGCAGGCGCTTTGCGTGAAGATTGACCGCAAGCATATCGGCGAAGTTTCGGAGATGTCGATCCGCGAGGCGAACCGATGGTACAGCGAGCTTTCGGCCAAGCTTAAACCCAAGGAACAGGAGATCGCCGCGCGTATCTTGAAGGAGATCCGCGAGCGGTTGAAATTCCTGGCCGATGTGGGGCTGGATTATCTCAACCTGTCGCGTACCTCGGGGACATTGTCTGGCGGTGAAAGCCAGCGTATCCGATTGGCCTCGCAGATTGGCTCCGGCCTTACGGGCGTTCTCTATGTGCTGGACGAGCCCTCTATTGGCCTGCATCAGCGCGACAATGCGCGGCTTCTCGAAACGCTGGTGCATCTGCGCGATCTCGGCAATACGGTGATCGTGGTCGAGCATGACGAGGAAGCAATCCGGCAGGCGGATTTCGTGCTCGATATCGGCCCCGGCGCCGGGGTGCATGGCGGGCGGATCATCGCGCATGGAACACCCGCCGAAATCATGGGCAATCCCAATTCGCTGACGGGTCAGTATCTCACCGGCTTTCAGCAGGTGCCGCTGCCGCAGTTCCGGCGCCGATGGGACAAGGGCCGCTCGATCCGCGTGAGCGGAGCCCGCGCCAACAATCTCAAGAATGTCTCAGCGGAAATTCCGCTCGCGGTGTTCACCTGCGTGACCGGCGTCTCCGGTGGCGGCAAATCCACGTTGCTGATCGACACGGTCTATCGGGCCGCGGCGCGCAAGCTCATGGGCTCACGCGAGCAGCCGCTGGAGCATGACCGGATCGAGGGGCTCGAAATGCTCGACAAGATCATCGACATCGATCAATCGCCCATCGGCCGCACCCCGCGCTCCAACCCCGCGACGTATACGGGCGCCTTCACGCCAATCCGCGACTGGTTCGCCGGACTGCCCGAAGCCAAGGCGCGGGGTTATGGGCCGGGGCGCTTTTCCTTCAATGTGAAGGGCGGGCGCTGCGAGACCTGTCAGGGCGACGGCGTCATCAAGATCGAGATGCATTTCCTGCCCGATGTCTATGTCACCTGCGATGAATGCCACGGCAAGCGCTACAACCGTGAGACTCTGGAGATCAAGTTCAAGGACAAGTCGATCGCCGAGGTGCTCGACATGACGGTGGCGGAGGCTGCGGAATTCTTCCGCGCCGTGCCGAGTGTGCGCGAAAAGATGGTGACGCTGGAGCGCGTCGGCCTGGGCTACATTCATGTGGGCCAGCAGGCGACGACCTTGTCCGGCGGCGAAGCGCAGCGCGTGAAGCTCGCCAAGGAACTGTCGCGGCGCGCCACCGGAAGGACTCTGTATTTGCTCGACGAGCCCACCACCGGACTGCACTTCCACGACGTGAAGAAGCTCCTGGAGGTGCTGCATGAACTGGTCGACCAGGGCAATACGGTGGTGGTGATCGAGCATAATCTCGAAGTCATCAAGACCGCCGACTGGATCATCGACCTCGGCCCCGAAGGCGGCGACGGCGGGGGCGAGATCGTGATGGCCGGGACACCGGAGGATGTCGCGCGGGAGAAGCGCAGCTATACGGGGCAGTATCTGAAGGACGTTCTCCGGCGCGGGAAGAAGGAAGCGGCGGAGTAGGAGATGGCGAATCTTCCTGTCACCAAACCGTCTCGACGCCAAACGGTTTGAACTCCCGGTCAATTGTTATCAACGGTATTTTTTCAATGAGCGATTGCGCGGCGAGGAGCCGGTCGAAGGGATCGCGGTGGCTGCCATCCATGCTGCCAGCTAACAGACTATGTTCCACTGTCACCGCCAGAGGCGAGAAACTGTTCTCACGCATAATCCATTCCATGTTTCGTGCGATTTCCGCAGCAGCCGGAAGTTTGCCGGTGCGGACCTTGTTGGCGATCTCGAAAGCCGTGACTGCGCTGACAAAGCATTGTTCCGTGGGATCCTCGATAACTATTCTGGCTCTCCGCGACAGACGTGGATCGTCCAGCACCCACCAGATCATGGCATGGGTGTCGAGCAAGACGCTCAATCACCACCTTCCCAGAGCTTGAGTTCTTCTTCTGACAAGGGATCGAAGAAAGAGTCCGGAATTTGACCGAGCAAGTGTTTCATTGATCCGGGAATGCGCGGCTTTTTTGCAGAGGGTTCAGCCGGAATAATCTTCGCCACGGGCTTGTCGCCTCTGGCAATGATGATTTCTTCGCCAGCTTCGACGCGTTTGAGAAGCTTGGAAAGCTCGGTCTTGGCTTTGTGGATCGTGACCGTTGCCATGAATCTCGATTAGCTAACCAATTAGCTAATGTCAATTCCTGCGGAAACGGAACCACTAAACTGTATATGATGAGGTTGCGATTCATAACAGAGGTCAAATCCATGACGAACACCGGCATTCTTCCCGCTTCCTGGTCGGGCCCGCTTCTTTCGATCCTGCGCATCATGACGGGGCTGCTCTTTCTCGCACATGGCACAACGAAATTCCTGGGCTTTCCAGTCACGCAGATGACGCCGGGGCCCGGCGCCATGGAGACGATGACCATCGTTACGGGCACTCTCGAGATGGTTGGCGGCGTACTTATCGTGCTCGGCCTCTTCACGCGCATCACGGCGTTTGTCCTTTCGGGCTTCATGGCGGTCGCTTATTTCATGGCCCATGCGCCGCAGGGCTTTCACCCCATCAACAATGGCGGCGAGCTGGCGATCATGTTCTGCTTCGTGTTCCTCTATATCGCAGCAGCGGGAGCGGGTCCCTGGAGCATCGACGCCCGGCGGCCGTGAGAACGCCGCTCGCCATCGTCACCGGCGGCTCGCGCGGGCTTGGGTTGGAAACGGCGCGGCAATTGGGCGGGCTTGGCTATCGGCTGGCGATCGCGGCCAAGGATAAGAAGCGGCTGGGCGATGCGGCGGCATCGCTTGAGCAGCACGGCTATGATGTGCAGTCCAAGGTTATCGATATGGCCTCGGCCCGTTCCATCGCGGGCTTTGGCGAATGGGGGAAAACGCTGGGAGCCCTCGACGTGCTGGTGAACGCCGCGGGCATCCTGCCGGAAACCAGCGGCGCCTATTCCGGCAAAGGCGCCACGGTTCTGGGTGCTGGCGACGAGGAGGTGGCCGATACGATCACCGTCAACGCCTTGGGCCCTTGGCGGCTGATCAAAGCCATAGCGCCGCTGCTGGCGCAGGATGCGCGGGTCGTCAACGTGTCGTCGGGCATGGGCGCCTTTTCGGAGATGGGCTCGGGCTATTTCGGCTACCGCGCGTCGAAAGCGGCGCTCAATGTGCTCACCCGCACGCTGGCGCAGGAGCTGAGTTCGCGCGACATCATGGTCAACTCCGTTTGCCCCGGCTGGGTGAAGACCGACATGGGCGGCGCCAACGCTCCGCGCGACGTCAAGCTGGGCGCTTCCGGCATCGTGTGGGCTGCGACATTGCCGCCGGGCGGTCCCAGCGGCGGCTTCTTCCGGGATGGCAAGACTGTCGCGTGGTAGTTGCACAATGTACAGATACTCTGTACAACCGTGCCGATGAACACAATGACCTATAGCCGCCTGCGCGCGAATTTGAAGTCGGCGCTTGACAGGGTGTGCGAGAATCATGAGCCTGTCGTCATCGAGCGGCAAAAGGGCGGCGATGTCGTAATGCTGTCCCGCGACGATTATGAGTCGCTTCAGGAAACGGCTTACCTGCTCCGCTCTCCCGCCAATGCGCGGCGGCTCCTGGACGCCATGAACCGCAACGCGCGAGGCCGGAAGGCCTTCAAGTCGATCAAGGCGCTGCGGGTTGAAACTGGTCTTTGATCCCAACGGGCTCGCGGATTTGCGCTATTGGATCGACACCGACCGCCGCAAGGCTCTCAAGATCATCGACCTCATCGAGAATATTCTCGCCTCGCCCTTCGAAGGTCTGGGAAAAACGGAACCTTTGAAGTTCGAACTCGCCGGAAGCTGGTCCCGGCGTATCGATCAGGAGCATCGCCTGGTTTATAAGATCGAACGCGATACAGTCATTGTGCTGGCTTGCCGTTATCATTACGGCTGAGAGGGCTACGATCGCGGTCTGGTCTTCTCGGGATCGTAGTGGGCGAATTTTACGATGCGGCCGGGCAAGCGCTTCTGGTGGCCGTCGAGTTTGCCGATCTCGATTTCCGTTCCTAATTCGCTGGAGAGAGCGTCGATGCGGGCGAGTGCTATGTTCTTGGCCAGGATGGGCGAGCGCATGCTGCTGGTGACGACGCCGACCTGGGCGCGGCCAATATGCACGCAATCGCCGTGGCCCAGGGTTTCGTTCGAGTCGATCTCGAGACCCACGAGCTTGCGGCGCGGATGTTCCTTGCGCTGGATGAGGGCCTGCTTGCCGATGAAGTCAGCGGTCTTGGTTTTGAGCGGGACGGTAAATCCGATTCCCGCTTCGAAGGGATCGGTTTCGGAATCGAATTCGTAGTTGGCGAAGATCAGCCCGGCCTCGATCCGCACCATGTCGAGGGCTTCGAGCCCCATGGGCTTCAATCCGTATTTTTGTCCTGCCTCCCAAATGGCATCGAAGACCGTAAGTGCGTCCTTGGGATGGCAGAAAATCTCATAACCGAGTTCGCCCGTATAGCCCGTGCGCGAGACAACGATAGGAGCGCCGTCGAATTTGCCGATGCGGCCTATTGCAAACCTGAACCATTCCAGTTCGCCGATGGCCGGTTGCGCGGGCGGCGTCCAGATCACCTCCTTGAGGAGGTCGCGGCTCTTTGGCCCCTGCACGGCGATGTTGTGAAGCTGGTCGGTCGAGGAGCGGACCCAGGCCTTGTAACCCATCTTCTCCGCCTGCTGGCGAAGCCAGATGCCGCTGTAGTCATCCCCGCCGATCCAGCGGAAAGTGTTCTGGCTGAGCTTGAACACCGTTCCGTCGTCGATCATGCCGCCGTTTTCGTAGCACATGGCGGTGTAGACCACCTGCCCTGTCGAAAGCCTGCGGATATCGCGGGTCAGGCAATATTGCAGCAGCGCCTCGGCATCCGGACCCGTCACCTCGAATTTCCGCAAGGGCGAAAGGTCGGTGACGGTCGCATGTTCACGGCAAGCCCAATACTCCTCGGTGGGGCCATCATTGTTGAAGCGCGAGGGAAGCCAGTAGCCGCGGTATTCAACGTAATTCCGAGTGAGCGCCGAAAGGCGCGGATGGAATGAGGTCTCGCGGGTCAGCTGGGGGTCGGCGTCGGGCGTCATACGATAGGCCATTGCTCTGGAGAATTTCTGTTTATCGGAATAGGTGCGGACGTGAATGTCGGTGGGGTCCCAGCCATTTCCCGGATTGATGTCGTCGGGGCAGGATGAGGATACGCAGACAAGATCAGTGAGTGCCCGCATCAGCACATAATCGCCGGGACGCGACCAGGCTTCGTCGAAGATGAGCTGGTTGTTGGCGTCGATGTTCGAGTTGTAGAAAAAGTTGAGCGCTTCCCAGCCGCTCCGCTTGGCGATTCCATAAGGGTCGAGGGCACGATTGAAATTTTCCGTGCAGTTGATGTGGCCCGGATAGCCCGCATCATCGTAGTATCTTGAATTGCAGGCGGTGGCGAAAGCATCATGCCGGCCAACGGTGTCCCGGACGATTTCAACCAGCGGCTCGAAGTCAAAGCCAAAACCCTTGGAGGGCAGGCCGGGCGCTGGATAGGCGCGGCCCGTCAACGTGCGCGTCACCGTGGCATCGAGGGCGTTCTCGATTCCCTTGTCGAGCTTGCGCGCGGAGAAACATTGAAAGTCGGTCATCTGCCGGCCGTCGACGTCGATAATCTGAATGTATTCGCCGGCCTTCACCATGTAGCCGCGGGCGGTTGCGGCCTTGACGCGAATATCCTGAAGCGGGTCGGCAAGCGGGTCGGGGAGAACGCTCGCCCGCTTGTTCGGTTTGTCAGCGCGCACGATCCGCAGCTCGATGTCGGTCGCTGTGTCCTGGCGCTCGGCATCCATGGCACTGCCCGGAGCGCTCACTTTCAAAACGCCATCGCGCGCAACCGTGAACAGGGCTTTTTCGCCGGGAGCGCCTGCACCAAAGACCCGAATAAATTTTTGTCCACCAGCACCGCTAAGTATTCCGGCGTCGGCACGGCCATCGGTCCCCACGGCGTGCAACTCGCAAGGCTGCAAGCCTTCCAGGTCGGTAACAGTGACAAGGTCGCCAGGCCTTATTCCTACGGTGACCGACCCGCCGCCCTTAATAATATAACGCTCGGTGCCGAGCGGAAGCACCGCCAGGCCCGGTCTCAGTATGGTGCTGGCTGGGGGCGATCCCGGCCAAACAGTGGGGCGGGCCATTTCGTTCATGGCAAAAGACTACGCTTCTTTCCGGGTCCCGGCAAGAGGATTGCAATCGAGGACTATAATTGGTTTCGCCCATTCATCCATCACTTGTTTGAATTCAAAGGTATTTTCCTCGTTCTCCAAACTTAGCAGACCATTACAAACCAAAAACAGACCACTTGACGACACTTCAGACCAGTTGCACAATCAGCTCGCTTGGGGAATGTGGACGGAGACGAAGATCTCCTGCCTTCCCCAATATTCTGGAGGGGGAATTCGATGACACTTGAAGCAAGCACCGCCGGCTATGCCGGCGCAAAGACGGGTTCGGGCGAACTCGTTCGCTCACTTGATTGGAGGGGCGCATTCTGGGTCGCGGCTGGAGTCCCGCCGCTCGTATTGTTCTCAATCGGCGGCATCGCGGGGGTGGCAGGCAAACTCGCCTTCCTGGTCTGGATCATTTCCATGATCATGGGCTTCCTGCAATCATTCACCTATGCCGAAATCGCCGGCATGTTCGCCAATAAGTCGGGTGGCGCCTCCGTCTACGGAGCAACCGCCTGGCTGCGTTACTCCAAATTCATTGCGCCGCTCTCGGTGTGGTGCAACTGGTTCGCGTGGAGCCCGGTGCTGTCGCTCGGCTGCGCCATCGCGGCAAGCTACATCCTGAATGCGCTGTTCCCAATTCCGGTGTTCACCGAGGGTTCGCCAGAGGTCGTGGCCTGGCTTGCCGATCCCGCCAATGCAGGAAAAGCCGCTGCCGATGCCTTCGCCGCTCTCGCCGCGGCAGGCACCCCTGCCATCAGGAGTTGGTCGCTTTTCAGTTTCTCAATTCCCGGCATAGCGTCCTTCAACATCAACGCGACGTTCGTCATCGGCGCCATTCTCATGCTGATCATCTTCGCCATCCAGCATAGGGGAATTCTTGGCACCGCTACCGCGCAAAAATGGCTGGCAATCATCGTGCTTGTGCCGCTTCTGCTGGTCGGTCTCATTCCTATTCTGGCCGGAACGGTGAACTATGATAATTTTGCGGGACTCGTTCCGCCGGCAAATGTTTATGTGACGGAAGACGGCAGCTGGAACAACGCTGGCTGGACCCTGTTTCTCGCGGCCCTGTTCATTGCGGCATGGTCCACCTACGGTTTTGAAACCGCAGTATGCTACACGCGCGAACTGAAAGACCCGGCGCGGGATACTTTCAAAGCCATCTTCTTTGCCGGACTTCTTTGCATTCTCTTTTTTGTGCTGGTTCCCTTCACGTTTCAAGGAGTGCTTGGGCTCAGCGGCATGCTGGCCACTCCGATTGTCGATGGTTCGGGCATCGCCGAGGCCATGGGCAACATGATCGGCGGCGGAATGATCGTCACGCAGATCTTCGTCATGCTGATGATCCTGGCGCTGTTTCTCGCCATCATGACCGCAATGGCCGGCTCTTCGCGGACCCTTTACCAGGGCTCCAAGGACGGTTGGCTGCCCCGTTATCTTACCCATGTGAACAGCCACGGCGCCCCAACCCGCGCGATGTGGACGGACTTTGCGTTTAACCTGATCTTGCTTGCCATCGCATCGGACGTGGGGGGCTACTTCTTTATTCTCGCAGTCTCCAACGTCGGCTACATCATCTTCAACTTCCTGAATCTCAACGCGGGCTGGATACACCGCGTCGACTCCGGCCACGTTCCGCGGCCTTGGAAGGCGCCCACGTGGCTGATCGGCCTGAACACATTGCTGGCATTTGTGAACCTGCTGTTCATGGGCGCCGGGGCAAAGGTATGGCAGGCCGTGGGCGCCAAGGTTGACGCGCCCAATCCGTTATGGGCGGGGTTGTTCTTCGCGGCACTGATTATTCCGGTGTTCTATGTCCGCCATTACGTACAGGACGGCGGCCGCTTCCCGGCGGGTGCGATGGCCGACCTTGGCCTTAAGGACGGAGATATGGGGCAGCGCAAGGCGGGCATGATGCCCTATCTCGCCTTGATTGCTGGCGCCATCCTGGTGCTGTGGGCCAACTGGTTCTTCCAGTTGCCAAGCTGATCGCAAACGGTACCGGCGGGCTTGCCGCTCGCCGGTGTCCCATCAACCCGGGAAATTCTCATGCCAGTGCCGGGCGATGTCGATGCGGCGGGCGATCCAGACTTTTTCGTGAGACAGGATGTGGTCGATGAATTTTGACAGTCCCAGTGCGCGGCCAGGGCGCCCCACCAAACGGCAGTGCAGGCCCACGGACATCATCTTTGGAGATCCGCGCCGGCCTTCCTCATAAAGACAATCGAATGTATCCCTCAGGTAGTGGAAGAAATCATCCCCGGCGCCAAACCCTTGTGGCGTGGCGAAACGCATGTCGTTGGCATCGAGCGTGTAGGGAATGATCAGGTGTTTTCCGCCTTGGGGGCGATCGATCCAATAGGGCAGATCATCGGCGTAGGAATCCGACGAATAGAGGAAACCGCCCTCCTCCATGATGAGCCGCGTGGTGTTCATGGAACATCGGCCCGTGTACCAGCCCAAGGGACGCTCGCCGGTAACTTCAGCGTGCAGGAGTATCGCCTCCCGGATGGATCTCAGCTCCACCTCAGGGGGCATATCGCGGTGCTCGATCCATTTGAGCCCGTGACTGGCGATCTCCCAGTCCGCCTCCCGCATGGCCTGGGTCTGCTCCGGTGAACGCTGGAGCGCCGTGGCAACGCCAAACACGGTAACCGGCAGACTTTTGCCGGTGAACAACCGCCACAGCCGCCAAAAGCCGGCGCGTGCTCCATATTCATAGATCGACTCCATATTCCAGTGACGCTGCCCCGGCCATGGCTGCGCTCCGGCAATTTCCGACAGAAACGATTCCGAGGCGTCATCGCCATGAAGAATGTTGTTTTCGCCGCCTTCTTCGTAATTCAAAACGAATTGCGCGGCGACATAGGCCCCGCCTGGCCATTTCGGGTCGGGCACGGCCCGGCCATATCCCTTCATGTCCCGGGGGTAAGGTGGTCCAGGGCTGCTAATTCAAGGCAGCTTTCTGAATATCGGATTTTATCCAGATCGGCTGACCCGCGATGTGAAGTTGGCGGTCGCCGAACGGGGTTCCGGATGTGTAGGTAAACGTAATGAGCACGCGGGTGCCCTCCAGCGGCTTGCCGCCCCGATGGTATCCGACAGTGTCGGCGAGAATCATTGTTTTGGCCGGACCCGTGCAGGCGAGCCACGTACTCGCTGGAAAAGTCTGCTGCATTTCCGCATCGGACGTTCTCTTGACATTCTTGCGCACCGGAACCTTGGCGGCGCCCTCGCTAAAGGGATGGGATTTCCGGATGTAGGAGAACGGGCCGCAATTCTCATCCACATCGACCAGATAGATGAACACCTTCACCAGTTTCAGGTCCTCCGGGTCGCGATGCCAGAGCTGCGATTTTTCAGCGTCATCCTTTGTCGGAAAATTTACCCAGGCGGCGATTGAATGAAGGCGCGGCCACAGCCCCAGATATTGCGAAACGATTTCAAGAAGTTTTTGATCGAGGGCCAGTTTGATGAGGGGGCTGTCGGAGGCATGCTGTTCCTCGGGACG
>JBGTJO010000014.1:0-6880 GCA_041745135.1 Aestuariivirga sp.
CGATGACGATCAAACGGCGCACCGCCGATTCCGCCGGCCGCAAGATGCTGAGCGCCCTGCGGTAGAGAGGCCGCGGCAACCGCGCCAGAGCGCCTTGAGCGGCAAGCCCCACCATGGCGATGAGCGCTGCCACGATGCGGGTGAGCGCTGCTTGGTTGATGGCGATGGCCCGGGCCCAATCCATGTCCGGCCTCTAGAACATAACAGGAACATTGTCAAGGGATATTTTCACAACCGGGCTGTCGCCTATTGCTGTCCGGTTAAGGCCAAGCTTTCCCATTTTCCGTCATTCCGGCGAAAGCCGGAATCCCGCTTTCCTGAAACACAACGACGCTCAATCAAAAGCGGGACCCCAGCTTGCGCTGGGGTGACGGAAATTTTTGCGACCGCAAGCTGGGGTGACGGAAAATTTATTGCGACAGATCGAAGAACAAATTGGCGCGTGCGACGACAGATGTTGGCCTAAGGGCACTGTTGAGAATGTTGACCTTACAGCCCTAGATCGCGAGCAATAAATGCTCGGGCTCGCCCTGCGCCAGTTTCGCAACCACGCCGAGGCCGGCGCGCAGTTCGGCTTCGGTGGTGGAGCCGAGTGAAATCCGCACGGCAGGCCGCCATGGGGCCTGTGAGATCCGGAAGGATGTGCCGGGGGCTATGGCGACGCCGCGGAGGCGCGCCTGGGCGACGAAACTTTCTTCGGTTTGGCTTTCGGGGAGCGGAAGCCAGATGTGAAGGCCATCGACATGGGCGCGATAGGGCACGTTGCCCAAAACTTTTTCCGCTATGGTCAATCTGCGGCGCAGCGCCTTGCGCTGCCACTCGACGAGTTCCAGGGCGGTGCCGTCGCTCACCCATTGCGAGGCGATTTCCGCCACCATGGGTGTCGCCATCCAGTTGGAAACGAGATGACGGTTGGCGACCGCCGCCACATAGCGGTCGGGGGCTGCAAGATAACCGATGCGAAGGCCGGGCACCGTGATCTTGGTGAAACTCGTCACATAAAGTGTGCGCTCGGGCGCGAAGGCGGCGATGGGCGGCGCCCGCTTCTCGACGAGCGGCCCCAATACGTCACTCTCGATAACGGCGATGTCATGCTTGCGCGCTACGGCGGCAATCGCTTCGCGCCGGGCGGCGCTCATCAAGGTGGCGGTTGGATTGATGACCGAGGGCTGCACGAACACCGCGCGGATCGAAGACTTGCGGCAGGCCTCGTCGAGCGCTTCGGGAATGAGGCCCTCCCCGTCGATGGCCAGGCCTTCAAGGGTGAAGCCCAGATAGCTCGCAAGCGGGATCAGCGTATGATGGCCGATGGCTTCGGTGGCAATTGCGGAACCCGGCGGAGCAACGCTCATCAACGCCACCGTCATGCCCGCTGTCGCGCCATTGGTGATGCTGATATTTTGGGCAGAAGTATCGAGGCCGCATTTTTTCAGCCATTCGACGCCGACAGCGCGATGGCGGGGGAAAACCACATTGGGCCGGAAAGAAAGCGCTGAACTCGGCGGCAGGTTTTCGGCAAGCCAGCGGAGCGCCTGCTTCATCTTCTCCAGATGCATGGGCTCGACGACCGGCTTCAGGATCGATAAGTCGATCACCTCGCCCAACCGTTGCGGCAGATAGGGCGGGTCCGGTTCGCGGAGCTGTTTTTGCACGAAGCTGCCGCGGCCAACCTCGCCTGAAATGAGCCCGCGGCGGATCAGCTCCTCATAGGCGCGGCTCACTGTCTGCACCGACAGTGCCAGATCGTCGGCCATGCGCCGGTGTGTGGGCAGGCGCGAACCCGGGCCGAGCTTGCCGTCATGGATCGCCCGCGTCATCTGCTCGGCAAGCGACAGATAGGCGGGGCGCGGGAGGAGCGCTGAATTCGGGCGCCACATTGTCATGACTCATAAGAGCGCCAAATCAGTGCAATGACAATAGCTACCTGAGGGCGGCGGGCTTAAACGCCACGAGGAGCCCGGCGGCGATGATGAGTATGGCGCCGGCGATGACCCTTGGTCCCGGCACCTCGGCGAAAAACAGGAACCCCCACAAGGGGGCCCAGATCAATCCACTGTATTCGAACACTGTGATGAGATTGGCCTCGGCTTTCCGGTAGGCGTGGGTCAGGAGCGTGGACGCGATGGCGGCGATGACTCCGCAAGCGCCCATCAGCATCACGTCGGTGAGGTTTGGAACGACCCAAGGGCGGACCAGGAAGTCGAGGCTTACATGGGCAGCGCTGGTCACCCCAAGCCCGTGGAGCACGGCGGCGATCAGAGCCGCGCCGAAAAGATAAACGCCGTTCTGATAGAAGGTCATCACCGAAGCGGACTCCGAAGCGCCGAGCTTGCGCGCCAGCACCTGGGCCACTGCATAGGTGCCAGCACTGGCCAGCGGCAGCAGGATTGCGGGCTCGAACTCGTCAAAGCCCGGAGCGGTCATGACGAGTACCCCGGTGAAGCCGATCATAACGGCTGTTGCGGCGCGCCAACTGATATGCTCCCCCAGAAAGACTGCGGCGAGCACCGTGATGAACAGGGGCGCGGTAAAGAACAAGGCGACGACCACGGCGAGCGGCAGTGCAGGGAATGCCATGTAGTAGGTGGTGTAGGCGACAAGCAGGATCAGTCCCCTGAGCGACAAGGTGGGCAAGCGCCGCGACGCAATGAGCCTGAGGCCGCCTTCGAGATGGACCAATCCCAGAAGAATGGGCAAGGCCACGATGCAGCGGACCACGATCGCCTGCGTCACCGCATAATCGCCGCTCAAGGATTTGATGATCGCATCCTGAGTGGAGAAGATGAGGATGCCCACCGTGAGCGACACGATGCCGATGAGCCGGTTCCTGGCGCTGGTCATTGATACTACACTGTCGGAGCCAAGCGCTGTTCGCCATCCGGATTGCGGCATGGCGCTCCCAAGCCCGACACGTGCCCTCACTCGTCGTGCTACCGACACAACCCTCGCCTGCAAATGAGGCAAGCACTCCCAATTTGTCATCGCCGGATTTATTCCGGCGACCCATCGTAATTCCAAGCGTCATGCGAATTCACAGATGGGTCCCCGGGACAAGCCCGGGGATGACAAACGAGGGGCTGAGGCTAGCCATGCTGGCGTGGGCTTGCTATCCCCGCCGCCAATCAAAGGAATCCCCCGTGCCCTCCTCTCCCGCAATGACTGTGATGATTGCCGCCGTGCGCAAGGCGGCGCGCGGGGTGCAGCGCGATTTTGGCGAGCTCGCGAACTTGCAAGTCTCGCTCAAGGGACCAGGCGATTATGTGACCGCCGCCGACAAGCGTTGCGACAAGGTGCTGCGCGAGGAACTTGGCAAGGCTCGCCCGGGTTATTCCTTTCTCACCGAAGAAACCGGTGTCGTGAAGGGCAGCGACACCGAGCACCGCTTCATTATCGATCCAATCGACGGCACGACCAACTTCATGCATTCGCTTCCAACCTTCGCCCTTAATGTCGCGCTGGAGCGCAAGGGGGAAATTGTAGCCGCTGTCACCTATAATCCGATTACGGATGAATTATTTACCGCTGAAAAGGGTACCGGCGCTTTTCTTAACAACAAGCGGCTGCGCGTTGCCAATCGCCGCGACATTCATGAGACGCTGATCTCCTACGAAGTTCCCAATCGCGGCGGCCAGGAGTTGCCGCTGTCGCGCGCCGAGATCGGCATTCTGCAAGGCAAGGTGATCGGCATTCGCAGTTTCGGCTCCTCGGCGCTGGCGCTTTGCTATCTCGCGGGGGGCCGAATCGATGCTTTCATCTGCCGCGATCTCTCGCAATGGGATATTGCCGCCGGCATACTGCTGGTACGCGAGGCCGGTGGTTTCGTGGTGGATCCCGACAGCGATGCCAGTCCCATGGATACAGGCAATGTCCTCGCCACCAATGGCGAGCTTCTGCCGCAGTTCAAGGCGGCCCTGAAAGAGGCGCGCGCCGCCAGTTGAAAAATTCCTTGCTCCGACGCAGCCACCGATTTACCGTCAAACAACCACGGCGGGCGGCACCTGCGGGGGCGAATCACGATGCAGAGCGGTTTATCGCGGCGCGGTGCGCTGGGGTTTGTTGGCATGTTGCTGACAGGCTGCACCGCCAAGGGGCCAGCCTATGTGCCGGCCTCGATTACGCCTACCGGCAATACCGGGCTCATCTATGTCTATCGCCCGAAGGGCAGCCTCGGCACGCGGGGGGAATCACCCTTTCTCACCATCGGCGAGACGGCCTACGGACCCATCAAGGCCGGTTCCTACATTGCCGCCAATGTTCCGGAAGGCGAAGTCAAGGTGACGGTGCAGCAGAGCGTGCTGATGTTCATTCCGACCATCCCCCGCAGCGTCACGGTGACGGTGGTGAATAGTGGCACATCCTATGTGCGCGTCGATCAGAACATCGACAATGCCAGCCTTGAAGGCGGGGTGACCGTAAATCAATCGATCGAGATCGAGGAGGTTTCCAGCGAAGAAGGCCAGGCCGAACTCGAATCGACTCGTCAGAACGGCTGAACATGCCCGGTGACCTGAACTGGAAGAGCGCCACGGAGCTGGTGAAGGGCTACGCCCGGAAAAAATTTTCCCCTATCGAAGCAACGCGCGCCTGCATTGCACAGATCGAGCGCCACGACAGGGCGGTCAATGCCATGTGCGGCCTTCACGGTGCGGAAGCGCTGGCGCAGGCGAAAGCCAGTGAAAAACGTTGGGCAAAGGGCAAGCCGCTTGGCCCGCTCGACGGCGTGCCGGTGCTCATCAAGGATATTCTGCTGGTCAAAGGCTGGGCCACGCTGCGCGGCTCGAAAACCGTTGATCCAAACCAGCCTTGGGACAATGACGCGCCGAGCGTTGCGCGTCTGCGGGAAAGCGGCGCGGTGCTCATCGGGCAAACAACAACGCCCGAGTTCGGCTGGAAGGGCGTCACCGATTCGCTCCTCACCGGCATCACGCGGAATCCCTGGGACCTGTCGAAGACGCCGGGAGGCTCTTCGGGCGGATCGTCGGCGGCGCTGGCTGCGGGTTATGCGCCCCTGGCGCTGGGCACCGATGGCGGCGGCTCTATCCGCATTCCGGCGGGTTTCACCGGCACCTTTGGCCTGAAGCCTTCCTTCGGCCGGGTGCCGGCATGGCCTCTCTCTCCCTTTGGAACGGTCGCTCACGTGGGGCCGATGACCCGCACTGTGGGCGATGCCGCGCTTATGATGAATGTGATCGCAAGGCCTGACGCCCGGGATTGGCACGCGCTGCCCTTTGACGAGCGCGATTACGCCGCAAGACTTGGTAAACGCCTCAAGGGCATTCGCATCGCCTACAGTCCGCGGCTTGGCTATGCCGATGTCGATCCTGAAATCGCCAAGCTGGTGGAGAAGGCCGTCAAGGTCATGGCGTCGCTTGGCGCTCAGGTTGAGCAAGTCGATCCCGGCTTCGAAGACCCAGCGTCCTGCTTCAGGGTGCTGTGGTGGTCGGGCGCCCGGGCGCTCGCGAGCCAGATCCCCATTGAGCAAAAGCAACTTCTTGATCCCGGCCTCGCCGATGTGATCGAGCAGTCCGTGGCGATCACGCTTGACGACTATCTGGGTGCTGTGAAGCAGCGGGGCGCGCTTGGCACCCACATGCGAGTGTTCATGCAAGATTACGATCTTCTGCTAACCCCAGCGCTGCCTATTCCGGCTTTCGAGGCAGGTAAGCTCTCCCCCGGATATGACGGCACTGGCAAATGGGTGGATTGGACGCCCTTTTCCTATCCTTTCAATCTGACGCAGCAGCCGGCCGCCAGCGTGCCTTGCGGCTTCACCGAATCGGGGCTGCCTGCGGGGCTTCAGGTTGTGGGACGTATGTTTGATGATGCAACGGTGTTGCGCGCCTGCCATGCCTATGAGCAGGCGGCGGAGTGGGGAAACCGAAGACCGAGCCTAAGTTAAGCGGCGTGGGTCTGGCTTTCGAGTCTCGTCATCTCGTCTTTTATCTTGAGTTTCCGGCGCTTTATCTCGGCGATTTCGCTGTCCGACGAGGCCGGGTGGGCCATCGCTTCGGCCAATTCGGCCTCCAGGGCCTTATGTTTGGCGGCAAGCTCACTGAGATGCGCTTGAAGGCTCATGCATTCCTCCAGTCAAGGTGTGAACGGCGATCATATGATGACACAGAGTTGGGGACTTGTCGAACGCCGGACAAGGGCATAGTGGAGAAGTGGACAACGCGGGCGGTTGCATTCTACTGGCGGGGGCCCAAGGTGAAATTCGACACATTGCAGGAACTCGCCATGCGGGCGAAACTGCAAAACCTGTTGCAGCAGCACCGCGACCTCGATACGGCGATCCTCTCGCTGGAGGAAACCGGAACCGGCGACCAGTTGCAGCTGCGGCGCCTGAAAAAAATGAAGCTCGACCTCAAGGATAAAATCCAGCAGATCGAGAACATGCTGATCCCCGATATCATTGCATAATGGCAAAAAACCAAGCCGCCGTCGCCATCCTGATGGGCAGCCAGTCGGACTGGCCGACTATGAAACACGCCGCCGATACGCTTGCCGAACTGGGCGTGGCTCATGAGGCGCGCATCGTCTCCGCCCATCGTACGCCGCAGCGCCTCTATGACTTCGCCAAGGGGGCAAAAACCGAAGGCTTCAAGGTGATCATCGCGGGTGCCGGGGGTGCCGCCCACCTCCCCGGCATGACCGCCTCGATGACGCCGCTGCCGGTTTTCGGCGTGCCCATTGAATCCAAGGCGTTGTCCGGCCAGGACTCGCTTCTCTCCATCGTTCAAATGCCGGCGGGAATCCCGGTTGGCACTCTGGCCATAGGGAAATCGGGAGCCATTAACGCCGCGCTGCTCGCCGCGAGCGTTCTGGCTCTCTCCGATGCCGGTTTGGCAACCCGGCTCGAAGCCTGGCGCGCCCGGCAGAC
>JBGTJO010000015.1:0-11782 GCA_041745135.1 Aestuariivirga sp.
TCGGGACCAAGTGTCCCGGACCTGACGGGCAGGTCCAACGAAGCCTCGCCGATTTTCAGGGTCGCCGTCTTGCCTGCATCCGCCATGATACGTCCTTCTGTTCATTGATGTATTGCACCGCAGCAATAGAAGGTCAAAGGCACGTTGCTAAATTCGTCATCCCGGCGAAAGCCGGGACCCACGTTAAATTAGGTACGATTTCTGGCAGAGTCTTCACGCTGAAAGATGGGTCCCGGCTTTCGCCGGGATGACGAATCTGGGTCGGGCTCAACCGGCCTGATCTCTTAACCTGGCGAGGGACTCCTCACGGCCGAGAACTTCAAGCACATCGAAAATCCCCGGGGATACCGTCGTTCCCGTAAGTGCCGCCCGCAGCGGCTGGGCGAGTTTGCCGAGTTTGATACCCTCTGCCTCCGCATAAGCTTTGACAGCGGACTCAAGCATTGCGGCACTCCAGCCCCCGGCGGCAACAAGCACCGGGATCAACTGTTTGACCGCAACGGCGCCGCCGTCGGCGATGATCTGGCGCGCTTTCTCATCCAAGGGAAGCGGCCGGGAGGCCAAGAGATATTGCGCGCCATTTACAAGTTCAACGAGGGTTTTTGCACGTTCCTTCAGCCCCGGCATCGCCTTGAGCAGCTTGTCTTTCGTCGCGCCGATCTTCGCCGACAGGGTGTTGCCGGCACCGGCATAAGGCACAAAGGCGATCAGCATCGCCAGCAACGTCTCATCGGGCGTATGCCGGATGTAGTGGCCGTTGAGATTTTCCAGCTTGGCGAAGTCAAAACGGGCCGCGGACTTGCCGATATTCTCGAGACTGAACCACTCGACAAGCTGCCCGGTCGAAAAAATTTCGTCATCGCCGTGACTCCAGCCCAACCGGGCGAGGTAGTTGCGCATCGCATCGGGCAGATAACCCATGGCGCGGTAAGCCTCGACCCCAAGCGCCCCATGGCGCTTCGATAACTTGGCGCCATCCGGTCCGTGGATCAGCGGAATGTGCGACATCTCCGGCACGGGCCAACCCATGGCTTGATAAATCTGCATCTGCCGCGCCGCGTTGGTGAGGTGATCGACGCCACGGATGACGTGAGTGACCCCCATATCGTGATCATCCACCACCACGGAAAGATTATAGGTGGGATTGCCGTCCGAGCGCAGGATGATAAGATCGTCTAAATCCTTGTTGGCGAAAACCACGCGGCCCTGCACATGGTCGTCCACAACGGTTTCACCAGCATCCGGAGACCGGAAGCGGATCACCGGCTTTATCCCCGAGGGTGCTTCGGCAGGATCGCGATTGCGCCAAGTTCCATCATAACGGATAGGGCGCTTCTCGGCCTCCGCCTTGGCGCGCATGGCTTCAAGCTCCTGCGGTGAGCAATAGCAGCGATAAGCGTTGCCGTTAGCCAAAAGCTGCTCTGCGACTTCGCGGTGACGATGTACGCGGCCATATTGCGAGACAGGCTCTCCCTCCCAATCGAGGCCAAGCCAGGTCAGGCCGTCGAGAATTGCCTCAACGGCCGGAGTGGTCGAGCGCTCCCGATCTGTGTCTTCGATGCGGAGCAACATCCTCCCGCCGTGACGGCGCGCATAAGCCCAGTTGAAGAGCGCCGTGCGCGCGCCGCCAATATGCAGATAGCCCGTGGGCGAGGGGGCAAAGCGCGTGATGACGGGCGATGACATAACCGCCGTACTCCGTATATGCTCGATTGCAAGGAATGGGGCAGCGCGGATTAGCACAGAGCCGGCCTGCGTGTAAGGGGAACCCATGGTTGCCGAAACGTGGGGAACGGTCGCCGAGGAAGCCCGCAAGACAACCTTGCGAGACTGGCTCAGCACCGCGGCGGAGGCGCAACAGGGCCGCAGCATGCTGTGGGCTCCCATCGCCCTCACCTTCGGAATCTGGGGATATTTCGGTCTGACCGCGGAGCCGTCGTGGCTGTTTCTGGCGCCCCTGGCCGCTATTTCGATGTGGCTATTCTGGCTGAGCCGTTCGCGGCCGGTACTGGCTCTCCTGGCTCTGGTCATCGTCGGCTTTGTGTCCGCCAAGGCCAAGGTCGATCTTATCGCCGCACCCGCCCTGCGCGCCACCACGCCGCCGCTTCTCGTCACCGGAACGGTGGAAGATCACTCACCCAGCGGGCGGGGGCGGCAGGTCATCATCCTCGGCGTCGAGTCCATCGAAAGCATGGCCGCAGATTTCCTGCCTGACCGGCTCCGCCTCACCGGCTCCGCAAAATCAGGCGAGGTGGCGGTTGGCGCGCACATCAAGGCGACGGCGATATTGGCGCCGCTGCCCACGCCCGTCATGCCGGGCGGTTTCGACTATGGCCGCCAGCTGTGGCTCGACGGCATCGGCGGCACGGGGCGAATTGCCGGCAAGATCGAAACCCTCGCTGGCGATCCGCCGCTCCGGCTTAAGCTTGCGGTCACTCTTGAATCGCTGCGCCAGGCTATTGGCGCCCGCATCCGCAACACGCTAGACGGCGTCACCGCCGCCATCGCCGAAGCGCTGATCACCGGCGAGCGCGGCGCCATCCCGCGCGAGGTCAATCAGAGTTTCCAGATTTCGGGTCTGGCCCACGTGCTGTCGATTTCCGGTCTCCACATGGTGCTGGTGGCGGGCGGCGTATTCTGGACCATCCGCGCCGCACTGGCGACGATACCAACCCTCGCGCTGCGCTGGCCCATCAAAAAATGGGCGGCGGGTGCAGCACTCGCGGCGGGCTTCTTCTACATGCTGCTGGCCGGATCGAGTGTGGCCACGCAGCGCTCCTACATCATGATCGCCGTCATGTTCTTTGCGATCCTGGTCGATCGTCCCGCCATATCGGTGCGCAACCTGGCGCTCGCCGCCGTCATCATTCTGGCGCTTGAACCGGACGCCGCAATCCAGGCCAGTTTCCAGATGTCCTTCATGGCGGTGCTGGGGTTGACCGCGTTTTATGAGTTCTGGTCCGACTGGCGGAAGGCGCGGGATCAGGAGGTCCGGCAGCAACGCCACTGGTCCATCAGGCTCGCGCAAAAATCGGGCGTCTGGCTTGCCGCGGCGATCGTCACAACGATCGTGGCCGGCGGCATGTCATCGATCCCGGCCGCCTATCATTTCGGCCGGATCGCGCCTTATAGCCTGCTTGCCAACGGCCTTGCCCTGCCGGTCATCAGCTTCGGCATCATGCCCATGGCGCTCGCCGGCTTCCTGCTCATGCCGCTGGGGCTCGAGACGCTGCCCCTGTGGCTCATGGGCAAAGGCATCGAGCTGATGATCGCCATTTCCGATTGGGTCGCGAGCCTCCCATCCGCCGCCATGGTGCTGCCCCAGCAATCGCCGGTTTCGGCCATGCTCATGGCGACAGGCGCCGCCATGCTGTGCCTGCTGCGAGGGCAGGCACGCCTCGCCGGGCTCATTGTGGTCGTTGCCGGCCTCTTCCTCGGAAGCCGCCAGCCGATGCCCGACATTCTCATTGAGCGCATCGCGGCCACCGTCGCCATTGTCGACCCAGAGGGGATGCTGGTCCCGGCTCCGGGCCGCAAGGGGCGCTTTGTTGTCTCGAAATGGCTCCAGGCCAACGGCGAGGAAGCCCTGCCGCCGGAGGCGGCGAAACGGGAGGGCTGGAACTGCGATGAAAACCGCTGCACCGCCCACGTTAGGGGCAAGACGCTGACCTTCGCACAGAAAGAGGGCAGTCCGCTCCCCTGCGAGGGCATCGATATCCTGATCGCCAACTACCCGCTGCGCGGCGCCTGCAAGACTGTACCCCTCCGCATTGACCGCTTCGACGTCTGGAAAAACGGCGCCCACGCGCTATGGATCGACGAGAAGGTTATTGTCGTTACCGCGCGCGGCGAGTCCGGCGAACGCCCATGGGTTATCATTCCGGAGCGCCGCAAGGATAAATACAAGAAGCCCCATCAATAAACCGTCATCCCGGCGAAAGCCGGGACACATTATCAGCGTGAAGACTCTGTGTGAATCCGACCTTGTTTACCGTGGGTCCCGGCTTTCGCCGGGATGACGACTCTTGGATGGTGATGCAGCCCGGACAAAGTGCGCTATTGCGAATTAGAGATTACTGTGAACAACCATAACGATCATGGACAAAATCCGCCGCGAAATTGATCGCATTGACGAGCAGCTGGTCAGGCTCCTCGGCGAGCGCCAGCGCTGCGTCGAAGCGGCCATCACCGTGAAGAAGCGCGATGGCATTCCCGCCCGCGTGCCTGAGCGCATCAGCGAGGTGATCGAGAATGCACGGACGCTGGCGCGCCTGCATAAGGCCGACCCCGCACTGATCGAGACCCTATGGACCGCGATGGTGGAATGGTTCGTGGCCTATGAGGAGCGTTCGCTCAAGAAATAGGCTAAAGAACCGCTATGCGCTTTCCCCATCTGTTTTCGCCCTTCACCATCAAGAAAACCGAAATCCGCAACCGCATCTTTTCAACAGGACATGACACCTATTTGACGGTGGGGGATTTGCCATCTGATGCGCTGATCGCCTATCAGCGCGCGCGAGCCAGGGGCGGAGCAGGCCTCATCGTGATCCAGGTTGTCGGCGTGCATGAGTCCTCGCGCTACACCGAAGCGCTGCTGATGGGAACGTCGGACGATTGCATCCCGCATTTCCGCCGCCTCACGGATGCCATCCACGCGGAAGGCACCAAGTGCTTCGTCCAGCTCTTTCACCCTGGCCGTGAATTGCTCGGCCGTCCCGATGGCGTCGTGCAGCCCGCCTACGCGCCGTCGCACGCGCCCTCGGAACGCTTCCATGTGATCCCGCGCGCCATGTCGAGCGATCTCATCGGCGAGATCGTGGAAGGCTATGGCGCAACAGCGCGGCGCATGGCGGAAGCCGGCGCCGATGGCGTCGAGATTGTGGCGAGTCACGGCTATCTTCCGGCGCAATTCATGAACCCCCATGTCAACCGCCGCGCCGATCAATATGGCGGCTCGCTTGAGAACCGTCTCCGCTTCACCCGCGAGACGATCGCGGCTGTACGTTCCAATGTGCCCGCCGATTTCATCGTCGGCATCCGCATGTCGGGCGACGAGCACGATCAGGACGGCATGGGCGAAGATACATCTGTCGCCATAGCGCGCGGCCTCAAGGATGATCTCGACTATCTCAATGTCATCGCCGGCACCTCCGCATCGGCTTCCGGCGCGGTTCACATCGTGCCGTCCATGGCGAATGCCCACGGCTATGTGGCGCCCTTCGCCCAGAAGGTGAAGCAAGCGACAGGCTCGCCCATATTCGTGGCGGGCCGCATCAACCAGCCGCAGGAGGCGGAGCGCATTCTGGCGGAGGGTGCCGCCGACATGTGCGGCATGACGCGCGCCATGATCGCCGATCCCGAGATGGCGTCGAAAGCCAAAGCCGGCCTCACCGACGACATCCGCGCCTGCATCGCCTGCAACCAGGCTTGCATCGGTCACTTCCAGCTCGGCATTTCCATCTCCTGCATCCAGCATCCCGAAACCGGGCGCGAGCTTGCCTTTGAGACGAAGCCTCGCGTGGCCAAGCCCCGCCGCATCATGGTAGTGGGCGGGGGTCCCGCTGGCCTCAAGGCCGCAGCCGTTGCCGCGGAGCGCGGACACGATGTCGATCTCCATGAGCGCGAAGGACAATTGGGCGGGCAGGTGAAGCTCGCGCAATTGCTGCCCACCCGCGCTGAATTCGGCGGCATGACGCTCAATCTCACTCGCGAAGCCGAGCGCCATGGCGCCCGCATTCACCGCAGGAGCGATATAACGCCGGAAATGATCGCCCGCGAGAAGCCCGACGCCGTGATTCTCGCCACCGGCAGCCGCCCGCATCCGCCGCCCATGGAGGGCGAGGCCGCCCAGATGGTCCACGCCGCCGATATTCTGTCAGGCCAAGTAAAGACCGGCGCACGCGTTGTGATATATGACTGGCATGCCGACTGGATCGGCGCCGGCATCGCCGAGCGGCTCGTCTCCGAAGGCGTCCATGTGCGGCTCGCCGTCAACGGCATGTGCGCGGCCGCCAGCATTCAAAGCTATGTCCGCTTCGAGATCATCGGCCGCCTGCACAAGCTCGGCGTCGAAGTCCATCCCTGGCTCAGGCTCTACGGCGCCGACGGCCGCACTACCTATTTCATCCACACCGCCGCCCGCGAGCCCGTGGTTTTCGAGGATGTCGACACGCTGGTGCTCTCAGCCCCCAACCACCCCGTAGACGATCTCGCCGAGGCGGTGAAGGCGCAAGGCATAGAATTGCATCTCATCGGCGATTGCCTCACCCCCCGCACCGCCGAGGAGGCCGTCTACGATGGCTTGAAGGCGGGCATGGCGGTGTAACCTTTCCAAACGTTGTCATCCCCGCACTTGTTGCGGGGACCCATGGCGAACCAGAGCTCGATCGTCTCAGTTTTGGCACGATGGGTCGCCGGAATAAATCCGGCGATGACAAATTTTGTGCGTTCATTGGGAATATCGCCGCACTTCAAACAACATCAGGCCAGCCGCCACAGCAACGTTGAGCGAATCCAGGCCCTCGCGCATGGGAATGCGCACCAGCGTCAAGCAGGCTTGTGCCAGTTCATAGGAAAGTCCTAAGCCTTCGCTCCCCATCACGATGAGCGTCGGATCACGGTAAGGACGGCGGTAATCCTCCGTGCCCTGAAGATGAGTCCCAACGGTCTCACCGGGCCAGCTTTTGCAGAGATCGTTGAGTGCCGGAATCGGCATCCGCACCAGCGGCACAGAGAAGATCGAGCCCATGGTGGCGCGTACGCAATCAGGCCCCCAAGGATCGCAGCATTGCCCGGCGAGAATAACTCCCGCAGCGCCGACCGCATCCGCCGTTCGGATGATGGTGCCGAGATTTCCCGGATCGCGCATATCTTCGAGCGCAAGCCACAGGCCCGCCGGTTCGACGCCCTCGCTCCATTTCTGGCGAAACACGCCCAGCATCGGCGATGGATTATTCTGCGCGCTGAGGGAAGCCATGATCGCAGGCGTGACCTCCAGAAGCTTTGCATCGCCCCAAGGCGATACCGTCCCCGTGGAAACAAGCGTCTCCGGCATCCAACCAAGGCTGTAGGCCCGCTGCAGAACCTTCTCCCCCTCCGCAAGGAAAAACCCCGTCTCATGGCGATATTTCTTGTTCGCAAGGGATCGAATGAGCTTGATCGTGGGGTTTTGTAGGGAGGAAATGAGCATTTTATAGTTCCGTCATCCCGGCGAAAGCCGGGACCCATTTCTCGGCGTGAGGACTCTAATAGCTGAGTTCGCGCGAGTTGAAACGTGGGTCCCGGCTTTCGCCGGGATGACGAACGCATACAGATCGTCTAGTCTCTCCAGGATGAACATCCTGCCCAATATCAAGACCGGATTTTCCGTCTGCCCGCATGATTGCCCGTCCGCCTGCGCGCTTGAAGTCGAGGTGTTGGACGAGCGTAGCATCGGGCGGGTGCGTGGCGCTCGCGAAAATTCCTACACGCTGGGTGTCATCTGCGAGAAGGTCGCCCGCTATGCCGAGCGCATCCATCATCCGGAGCGCCTGCTTTATCCCTTGAAGCGCAAGGGACCCAAGGGCTCCGGCGAATTCCAGCGCATCTCCTGGGATGACGCCATGAGCGAGACGGCGGAAGCTTTCCTCAAGGCGGAGCGCCAATATGGCAGCCAGTCGGTGTGGCCCTATTATTATGCCGGCACCATGGGCCTTGTCATGCGCGACGGCATCGACCGGCTCCGCCATGTGAAAGGTTATTCAGGCCTCTATGACACATTCTGCGTGGCGCTCTCCTGGAGCGGGTTCAAGGCGGGCACCGGCAACGTGACGGGCGTCGATCCCCGCGAGATGCAGAAATCCGACCTCGTCGTCATCTGGGGCGGCAATCCGGTCAACACCCAGGTCAATGTGATGACCCATGCGATGATGGCACGGAAGCAACGGGGCGCCAAGATCGCCTGCGTCGATATTTACGACACCGGCACGATGAAGCAGGCGGATGTGAAGCTGCTCATTCGTCCGGGCACGGATGGTGCGCTCGCCTGCGCCATCATGCATGTGTTGTTCCGCGATGGTTACGCTGACTGGCCCTATCTTGAGAAATACACCGACGCGCCAAAGGAGTTCGAAGCCCACCTGAAAACCAGAACGCCGGAATGGGCGGCAAAGATTTGCGATATCCCGGCTGCGGAAATCGAATCCTTCGCCAAATTGATCGGCCAGACTAAGCGCGCCTATTTCCGCATCGGCTATGGCTTCACCCGCTCACGCAACGGCTCCGTCAACATGCATGCCGTCACCTGCATTCCAACCGTGACGGGGGCCTGGACCCATGAGGGCGGCGGCGCGCTCCATTCCAACAGCGGCATCTACAAGTGGGACAAGACCATGATTGAAGGGCTGAACGCAAAGCAGCTCGGCATCCGCATGATCGATCAATGCCGCATCGGCGCAGCACTGCTCAATGATCCTTACGATCTCGCCGGCGGACCGCCCGTCAAAGCCATGATCATACAGAACACCAATCCAGCCTCAGTCGCGCCGGACCAGAATCGCGTCAAAGAGGGTCTGGCACGGGAGGATTTGTTCACCTGCGTGCATGAGCAGTTCATGACCGAGACGGCGAAGTTCGCCGACATCGTGCTGCCCGCCACCATGTTCCTCGAGCATGACGACCTCTATCAGGGCGGCGGCCACCAGCACATCATGTTTGGCCGCAAGCTCGTTGAAGCGCCTGGCGAATGCCGCAACAACCATGAAGTGATCTGCGACCTGGCCAGCAGGGTAGGGGCCTCGCATCCGGGCTTCGGCATGAGTCCTCGCGACTTGATCGACTGGACGCTGACGAATTCCAGGCGCCCCGATCTTGCGGCGTTGGATGACTCGAATTGGATCGATGTGCAGCCCGATTTCGCCACCGCCCACAATCTCAACGGCTTCGGCTTTCCCGACGGAAAATTCCGCTTCCGCCCGCAATGGCGCGAGGTTCGCTTCAAAGCCGGCGTCGGCCCCTTCGGCCCCGTGGATGACCTGCCGGAATTTCCCGATCATTGCCCGGTGATCGAGGAGGCGACGGCGGACTATCCCTTCCGTCTCGCCACCAGCCCGGCGCGCACTTTCCTCAACTCGACCTTCAACGAGACGCCCTCATCCTTGAGGCGCGAGGCCAGGCCCACGGTCCTCGTCCACCCCGAGGATCTGGCGGCCCTCGGCATCGCCGACGGCGCCATGGTTAACATGGGCAGCGCCCGGGGCGAGGTCACGCTCCATGCCAAGGCCTATCCCGGCCTCAGGCGCGGCGTGCTCATCTCCGAGGGCATCTGGCCCAATGAAGCGTTCGCCGATGGCAAGGGCATCAACACCTTAACCGGCGCCGATCAGCCCGCCCCGAGCGCCGGCGGCTGTTTCCACGACAATCGCGTCTGGCTAAAGGCCGCGCCGATGAACGGCGGATGAACGGCAGTCTCACGCCTGCTTCACGGTCCCCCTTGTAATATGCCCTTAACTTCACAACCTTAGGAAGTGAGATGGCGATGAAAAGCAAAATAATGATCCTGATGGCGCTCGTGCTCGCGGTGGCGACCGCCGCCACGACCATGACCGCCTTCGCGGAGCCCAAGAAGAAGCGGCATCAAATCTCCGAGCAGGTGTCCGATTCCATTCACGCTACCTCGCAGGCCATCCTCCGCCTCAAAGTGCGGCGCATGCCCAACAGCAACCCACCCCCCAACACCCCAACCTTCGCCAAGCCGAAGCCTAATTAGGGCGTCAGCATCCCAAGTTATTTTCGTCACCCCAGCGAAAGCTGGGGTCCCGCTTTTTTTGTGCGGCTGTAAAGCGGGATTCCAGCTTACGCTGGAAGGACGGGGTAGAAGGGGCGCACGGATCAGCTAAGGCAGCCGCGCGATACGCGCCGTCAGCAATTCGAAGAAGCCTCCGGCACCCACGTGCCGCAGCACCGTCGCATTGGGCGGCCGTCCCGACACATGCCACCAGTCCACCACCGTCATCCCCATAGTCAGCTCCGATTCGCATTCGATGGCGACGTTGACGTGGCGCCCCTGGAAGAGGTCCGGCTTCAACAGCCAAGCGATCACGCAAGGATCGTGTAGCGGTCCGCCGTCAGTGCCATATTTCTGCTCGTCGAAACGCTCGTAGAAATCGAGCATGGCTGCGACCGCTGGACCAGAGCGATTGGGCATGGCGCGGAATTTCTCCACGCGCGCCGATGTGGTGAGAGCCTGGTGCGTGCAATCGAGAGGAATGAGCGTGATCGGAATGCCGGCGTCGAACACCAACCGTGCGGCGTGCGGATCGACGTAGATATTGAATTCGGCCACGGGCGTCATGTTCCCGCCCTCGAAAAACCCCCCGCCCATGGCGACGATCCGCGCGATGCGCGACGCAATGCGGGGTTCGCGCACCAGGGCCAAGCCGATATTGGTCATGGGCCCCAGCACGCAAAGCGTTACGGTGCCCGCTTTGCGGCTCATCAGAGTATCGTTGATGAAGTCGACGGCATATTGCTTCTGCAGCGGCATCCGGGGTTCCGGCAAAACTGGCCCGTCGAGACCGGTCTTTCCGTGAACGCTCTCAGCTGTCACCAGCGAACGCACCATCGGACGGATGGCGCCCGCGTGAACTTTCAGATCAGGTCGCCCCGCCAATTCGCAAACCTTGCGGGCGTTCTTCTCGGTGAGGGCCAGCGGCACATTGCCGGCAACCGCCGTGATGCCGAGCACTTCAAATTCAGGCGAGGCCAGCGCCAGAAGAATTGCGACCGCATCATCCTGGCCCGGGTCGGTATCTATGATGATGGGAGTGGGGTCCGTCATATCGGCCTCAAGCTTATCCCGGATAAAACTCCGCTGTCATCCGCTTCACATAATCAACCAGATTGGGCTGCGCCTCAGCGTGGCGGCGGATCTCCGATCGGAACATAGGGCATACGGCGCCGAGCAGAAAGGCATAGACCGTGGCATCAGCCCCGCACACCCTGTCGCCAAGCACATAACGATTGTCGCCCATGATCGCGGCCACTGCTTCAATGCCCCGTTTGCTGAGCTCCGCGCGCTCCGCCTCCGTGTGCCTCCCCATGCCCTGGCCGTGCAAGGCCTTGCGCACCTGGCGGCGCACCATGGCTTTGACGAACGGGCGCACGGGTGCCGGCGCCATGAGGAAAAACTCGGCCGGCCCACGGTCGAAATTTGCCTGGTCCAGCCAACGATCCGAAACGGCCACCCAATAAAGATGATCCTCGATCATCTTCTCTGCTGCCCAGGCAATGGCGAGATCGCGAGCGGCGTATCCTGCGTTGAAATCGATGCCGTATTTCGTCTCGATATGGAAGCGGATGAAGGTCGAATCGCCGAGGATCAAACCGTCATCCTCGATATATGGAATTTTGCCTTTGGGCGCTTTGCTGAAGCTCATTTTCGCGGTTTCATAGGGGAGCTTCGCAAGTTTCAGCAACATCTCCGCCTTGGTCACAAAGGGACTGGCATCGGGAAGGCCGAAATAGGGACCGGAGCCATAGAGTTTGATCATAGCTTCCATCCTGACATGAAGCTGACAAGTCCCGTCAGCAATGTTAGTTTCACACTATGCGCCGCGCCGAAAGACTACTCCAACTGATTCAAATCCTGCGCCGCCACCGCCGTCCGGTGACGGGCGATGTCATCGCGCGCGAGCTCGAAATATCGCTCCGCACGGTCTATCGCGATATCGCAGCCCTCATCGCCGACCGCGTGCCCATCCGCGGCGAAGCGGGCGTTGGCTATGTGCTTGGCGAAGGCTTCGAC
>JBGTJO010000016.1:0-21993 GCA_041745135.1 Aestuariivirga sp.
CCGCGCCAAAGGCAATGAAGTCCTCAAGGTGAGCCCGGTAACGACGCCGGCCGGGGCGGGGACGCTCAACGAATGAAACGATTGCCCATGCGTTAAAAAGTGTGGTGAACGGAATGTTAAGGCATGGCTGGCACCATCGGCGTTGATGAGTGCATGGTGTTTGCCTTGAACGACGAACCAACTCCCGGACTTGATACCGCGATCCTGCAAGACGTCATCGAAAGCGGCACCGCGGAGCAACGCCTGGCGCTGGCTTCGCAACTCAGCGGCTTTCTCGCCAATGTGGAGACGACACCGGCCGAGCGCAATCAGGTCGTGCCCGTGGCGCTCAAGCTCACGGGTGACCCTGCCGCCAACGTCCGTCGCCGGCTCGCCTCCGGTTTGGCAGCGGTCGCCGATCTCAATGCCGATATCCTGTTTTCCATTATTTCCGATGAAGATGACATCGCACTGCCGTTCCTGGCCGCGACACCGGCCCTCAATCACTGGCATATGCTCGCCGTCCTCCGCGTCGGCGACGAGGCGCGCCAAGTCACCATTGCGCGAAGGCCCGATCTTTCGCCGGAAGCCCTCGCCCATATTGTTAAAGACGCAGCACTTGAACCCTGCTTGGCGCTGTTCGACAATCCTGCCGCGCGCTTCAGCGATCGGGACTATCGGGCGCTTTACCGCCGCTTTGGCCAGGCCCACGAGATGGCAGAGCGGCTGCTGTCGCGATCCGACCTGCCGCTCGACATCCGCATCACCCAGGCCAAGCGCGCCTCCCATCGCATGCATCAGTTGATGGCGGAGCGCGGCTGGGTTCCCGCCAATGACGCCGCCGAACTGGTGGCCGACGCGGAGGAGACCGCGATCCTTCGCATTCTGGTGGAAGCCAGCGAAGCCGAACTTATCCGCGTCGTAGGTTTCCTTGTCGCCAAGGGAATGCTGACGCCCTCGATGATTTTGCGGGCTGCATGTCTCGGCGAAATGCATGTGGTCGAGTGGGCATTGGCTCACCTCGCCGGAGTTCCCGTGTCCAAGGCACGCGACCAGATGGCAGGCCGGGGCTTAAGCGGGTTCAAGGGACTCCACGGCAAGTCCGGCTTGCCACAAAGCTGTTATGGCCTTCTGCAGGCCGCTTGCGATGTCGCCCATGAGGAGCGTGACGAGGGCCTGGCGCTCGACTCCGAAGGCTTCGGCCGCCGCCTTATCGAAGCGTTGATGACCCGCTATGAATCCATGCCGCTGAAGGAGCGCGCCAGGCATCTCGAATTTGTCGGCCGCTTTGCCGAAGACCGTGTCCGCGTCATTGCCAAACGCTTAAAGGCCGATATCGCGCGAGCGGCGTGACTCTTCGAGGCAGGCTCCGCCCGGCGCAGCCCGGCCTCGAAGCATCTGTCAAAATCTGAATTGCTCGCGCAGAACGCGTTCGGCGAGACTGTGGCCGGGGTCAAAGAGAATTTTCGCCGAGCGTGTGCGGTCTTCAGCGATCACCACCTCGCGGACATGGCGGACTTCCACATGATCGGCGACGGCGGCAACAGGGCGCTTATCAGCCTCCAGCACCGTAATCGTGACCTTGGCCTTATGCGGCAAGATGGCGCCGCGCCAGCCGCGCGGCCGGAAGGCGCTGATCGGTGTCAGCGCGAGCAGCGATGAATCGATGGGCAGGATTGGTCCGTGAGCGGAAAGATTGTAGGCAGTGCTACCGGCGGGTGTTGAGAGCAGCACGCCATCGCAGATCAGCTCCTCAAGCCTGGTCCGGCTATCGACGGCAATCCCGAGCTTCGCGGCTTGATAGCGCTGGCGGAGAAGGGAGACTTCATTGAAGGCAAGGCCCTTATGAGTTTTCCCGGCTTCGTCCGTCGCCAGCATCTCCAGCGGGTGGATGCTGGTGAGTTCGGCCGCCGCGAGGCGGTCCATCAAATTGTCCTCTTCGTAGTCATTGAGGAGGAAGCCTACGGAACCCCGGTTCATCCCGTAAATGGGAATGCCGGTGGAGACGAAGCGGTGCAGGGTTTGCAGCATGTGCCCATCGCCGCCCAACACCACCGCGACGTCGGCCTTCGCCGGATCGGCGTTGCCATGGCGCTTGGCGAGTGTGGCAAGAGCCTTGCCGGCCTCCGGCGCATCCGAGGCGAGGAAGGCGATGCGGTCGAATTTCATGCCGGTTTCATCGCGTTGACAGGCGGGCGCATTGCCTACATTGAGGGGCCCCTTGTTAGCAATCCCTGAACGAGCCGTCCAAGCCTCATGCGTTCCATCGTCATGTGCACGACCTGCCGCTATTCGGCGGAGGAAAAGGCCGGGCCCGACGGTCGCACCGGCGGCGAAACGCTGATCGCCCACATGGGCGAGGCCATGGCGGCACGGAGCAGCGATTTGCCGCTGCACACCCAAGCCTGCCTGTGGAACTGCAAGCGCCATTGCAGCGTGTTCCTGCGCGACGACGGCCGTTTCAGCTATTTCACCGGCGACCATGTGCCCACACGCGCGCAAGCCGATGCCATTCTCGACTGGTTTGAATTGCATGGCGCGACCGAAACCGGCGAGGTGCCGTTCCGCACCTGGCCCGATGCCATGCGGGGGCATTTCATTTCACGTATTCCGAAGGTGCCGGAGTGAGTTTCATAACGTTCGTTCTCGGTGGCGCCCGTTCCGGCAAGAGCCGTTACGCGGAGGGGCTGGCGGCTAAACATCGCGGGCCAAAAACTTACATCGCCACCGCGGAGGCAATTGATACCGAGATGCGGGACCGCATCGCCCTGCATCGCACACAACGAGGCGAGGGTTGGAATACGCTCGAAGCACCACTTGATCTTGTTGCAACGCTGGCGGGCAGTAAAACCGGTTTCGTGCTGGTCGACTGCATCACCGTTTGGATCGGCAACCTCATGCATCACCGGCGTGACGTCCACGCCGAGATACAGAACTTGTGTGAAACCTTGTCCGCCACCAAAACACGCATCGTCATCGTCTCGAATGAAGTCGGCCTTGGTATCGTTCCCGACAACGCTCTTGCGCGCGCCTTCCGCGACGAGCAGGGCTTCGCCAATCAGCGCATTGCCGAGATCGCCGATGAAGTCATCTTCGTGGCGGCGGGGTTGCCCACGGTCCTCAAGAAAGCAGGGCGCAAACCAGCATCAAGAGGAAGAGCAGTGTCATCGCGCGGGCGTAGAGCCTGAGTCCCGCCAGAATGTCGTGCCGGTTGAGATCGCTGCGGCCCTCGCCCATCCACGCCAGTTCCACCTTTCGCCCGCCATAGGAGCGGGGTCCGCCCAATTTCAGGCCAAGGCCCGTCGCCAACGCCGCTTCTGGCCAGCCGGCATTGGGAGAAACATGTTTCGGCGCATCGCGCCACATGGCGGCAAGGGCTGCCTTGCCATGCTCTTTCGATTCCCAGGCCGCAGCCGCCGCATAGAGAAGTCCGGAAAGCCTGGAGGCCGGCAGATTAACAAGATCGTCGAGCCTCGCGGCCGCCCAGCCGAAATTACGATAGCGCTCGCTCTTATGCCCGATCATCGAGTCGGCCGTGTTGATAGTCTTATAAAGGACGATGCCGGGCAGGCCGAGGAGGGCGTACCAGAGGGCAGGGGCCACGACACCGTCGGAGGAATTTTCCGCAAGGCTTTCAAGGGCCGCGCGTGTCACTCCTGATTCATCGAGCTGGGCGGGGTCGCGGCCGACAATCTTGCTCACGGCCTGGCGTCCATCTTCGATCGATTGCCCCAAGGCCCGATGCACCGCTGCCATGTGCTCGCGCAGCGAATGATGGGCGAGGAAGGCCGTGGCGATGAGAGTTTGAATGATCCAGCCCAAGCTCCATTGCGAGAATACTTCGGCGATCAGCCAAGTGGGGATGAACGCGGCAATCAGCAGCAGCGCGAGCGCCGCCACGCCGCGCAACCGGCTTTCCCAGAGGGGTAATTGTGGATCGTTCAATGCTGCCTCAAGCTTCTCTATGAGCTTGCCGATCCATTCCACAGGGTGGCCAATCGCGCCATAGATCGCTTTGGGGTAACCGATGTTGCGCTCGAGAATGAGCGCCAGCGCTGCTGAAGCAAACATCAGACTGGCTCAGCCAAGGACAGGATCCGGTCGAGATCGAGATAGCGTTCAAGATGAGCGGCAAGCGCTTCCAGGCTTTCCTCGACGCGCTGTTCATAACGGAGACCGCTGGACGCGCCAAGCGAAGCGAGGAAGGCATGGCGGAAATCGTCGCTGCCGAAGCAGCCATGAACATAGGTGCCGACGACGCGGCCATCGGCGCTACTAGCGCCGTCGGGGCTATTGCCGATCCTGGCAAAGGGGCGAGCGCAATCCGGGCCTGACGTTTCTCCCAAGTGAATTTCATAACCAGTCACGGCTTGGCCAGTTGGAACATGTGTCGCCACGATGCGTGTCAGGGTTTTATCCGGGAGAAGCGCAGTCTCGACGTCGAGATGGCCCAAGCCGGGAACAGTGCCTGCAACTCCCTCGAGGCCTTCGGGGTCATGGATGAGGCGGCCAAGCATCTGGTAGCCCCCGCATAAGCCCAGGACATGGCCGCCGCGCCTTAGATGGGCGGCAAGGTCGATGTCCCAGCACTCGCGCCGGAGAGCAGCGAGGTCGGCCATGGTCGATTTTGAGCCGGGGATGATGACGAGGCGAGCTTCTGCGGGGATCGGCTCGCCTGGCTGCACGAAACGCAAGCCGACGCCCGACTCCATCCGGAGGGGATCGAGATCGTCAAAATTGGCGATACGCGGCAGACGCAAGACGGCAATTTGAAAATCGCCGCAAGCATTTAGCAGATCTTTCTCAAGCGCTACCGCATCTTCGGCGGGAAGGTTCCCGGCCTCTGGTAGATGCGGGACGATGCCGAGGCAGGGCGTGCCGGTTTCGGTTTCAAGGAACTGACGGCCTTCAGTAAAGAGTTCCGCATCTCCATGGAACCTGTTGATTATAAACCCCTTAAAGCGAACGCGATCCTCGGCTGGCAAGATATGGAAGGTTCCGGCGATGGCTGCGATGACGCCACCGCGATGAATATCTCCGATCAGCAGTGCCGGGATGTCGGCGGCTGAGGCGAATCCCATGTTGGCAAGGTCGCCATCCCTGAGGTTGATCTCGCCGGGACTGCCTGCGCCTTCAACGATAACCAGGTCCACATCCTCAGCGAGAATACGAAAGCTTTCGAGGATCGCCGGCATGAACTGGCGGCGATTCTGGAAATAATCGTGTGCGGCCATGGTGGCGCGGCGTGCGCCCTGCACGATCACTTGGGCGCCGGTGGCGGTTTCTGGCTTCAGCAGTACCGGGTTCATGTGGACCGTGGGGTCGATGCGAGACGCCCTGGCCTGTAGCGCCTGTGCACGCCCGATCTCTCCGCCATCCACGGTGACGGCGGCGTTGTTCGACATGTTCTGGGGTTTGAAGGGCCGGACCTTCAACCCACGATTGGTGAAGGCGCGGCAGAGGCCCGCGGCGATCAGCGATTTGCCGACATCGGAGCCCGTTCCCATGAGCATGATGGCCCGCGCCGTCACGGGGCCTCGGAAATGACGTGGGCATAGGAACCCATGACGCGGCCCCGGCGCAAGCCCATGGGCGGCAGTGCCGTTCCGGAAGCATCGGCGGCGTCAAACACCCTGTCCGCCTCGCCCTCGCTGGCGATAGTGGAATAATGGAACTCGTGGCCTCGAAGCGGTTTCGCCCACGGCATTCCAGCGCAGGGATTGAGTTGGCGATAACCCAGATGCAGCTGGCGCGTGGCGAAGCTCGTGGTCAGCGGCAGGAGGCTCGCCATGGCGTGAGATTTACCTTCTGCATCGATCAGGGCATCGCCCAACACCATGAAGCCTCCGCACTCGCCATAAACGAGGCAGCTAGCGGTCCGGAGACCGTTCAAGAATATCTGATTGGAAGCAATCCTTCCCGCGTGCAGTTCAGGATAACCTCCCGGCAAGAAGACCGCATCGGCGCGAGGATCCGGCGCTTCCTCCGCCAAAGGCGAGAAGGGAATCACTTCCGCGCCTTGCTGTCGCCAATGGTGCAGAAGGTGCGGATAGGCGAAAGCAAAGGCGGTATCTCGCGCGACCGCGATTCTTTGGCCCAGAGGCGCCGGTGCTGAGTGATTCCGTGATTCGACAGTGAGTTGCGCAGCAATGGTTAATAAATGGTTAAAATCTGTTTCACGTGCAACGGCTGAAGCAGCCCTTTCAATGAATTGCTCAAGGTCATGATTCTCTTCCGCTTGTAGCAATCCGAGATGGCGCGAGGGCAGCACCAGTGAGTCGTCGTGCCGCACGACAGCGAGCACCTTGTTGCTCAGCGCACAACGCAACATCGCGTCATGGCGGTCGCTGGCGGTGCGGTTGAGGATGACGCCGGTGACATTAAGATTTGCCCGATAGGTTGAAAAGCCGTGGACAAGCGCGGCGATGGATTGGGATTGGTGTCGGGCATCGACCGTCAGCACCACCGGCAAGCCCAGCGCTTCGGCCAGATCGGCGGTGGAGCCTTTGGCACCCCGTGGGCCGTCGAAGAGGCCCATGACCCCCTCGATGATGATGAGGTCTGTGCCCAATGCAAGTTCGCTGAGGAGTCCGGCGATCACCGCTTGGTCCATGGCCCAGGGATCGAGATTGAAGCAAGGCCGCCCGGTCGCTGCCTCGTGGAAACGGGGATCGATGTAGTCGGGGCCTACTTTGGCCGAGGCGACGCGAATGCCCCGGTTTCGAAAGGCGCGCAACAGTCCAAGAGTGACGAGGGTCTTGCCGCTACCCGAGGAGGGGGCCGCGACGACGAAGGCCTTAGCCAATGGCATTCTCCCGCAGGGCGGGCTTGTACCAGTCGAGCATGGAGCGCCAATCGGCGGCATGGCCGACGACCACGATGGCCGGCGTCGGCGGATCGTTTTCGTTTACGAATTTACCGGCTGCGGCGAGCGTCGTAGCGTTGACCTGCTGATGTGGCAGTGAAGCATTGGAAATGATGGTCACGGGGTCGGCGGCCGGCCTGCCGCCCGCCAACAATGCCGCAGCGATTTCGTCGAGATTCTTCACTGCCATATACATGACGATCACCGGCGAGGCTTTCGCCACCGCCGGCCAGTTCACATTCGCGGGCATCTTGCCGGTGGCGTCATGGCCCGTAAGGAAGATCACCGAATGGTTGGTATCGCGGTGGGTTGCCGGCATTCCCGCATAGGCGAGGCCCGCAACGCCCGCGGTGATGCCGGGAACGATGCGGAAGGGGATGCCGGCGTTCGCCAGATGTTGGCATTCCTCGCCGCCGCGGCCGAACATGAACGGGTCGCCGCCCTTGAGGCGCAGCACGCGCTTGCCCGCTTTCGCCAGATCGACGAGCCGCAGCGAAATATCGCGCTGCACCGGCGATGGCTTGCCGCCGCGCTTGCCCGCATATTCCAGTTCGGCCCCGACCCGGAGCCAGCGCAGGATGTCGGGGTTCACCAGGGCGTCGTAAACTGCCACGTCGCAGTTCTGCATGGCGTGATAGCAAAGCAGTGACATGAGGCCGGGCGCTCCCGGGCCAGCGCCCACCAGCCACACCCAGCCTTTCTCAAAAATGGGAAAAGGCTCGGCGTCGAGACGTGCAAACCCAGCGGTTTGCGATTTCGCCTCCACCCAGTCTTCCACTGTTTTCGTTGGTCCGCGGCTCATGGGCCCTTATACAAGCGGGATATGCGGCAAGAGAAGCCCGAGGGTGAATTAAGGCGCGGCTGGACCACGGGTGCATGTGCAACCGCGGCGGTGAAGGCCGCATTCGCGGCATTAAAAACCGGTCAGTTCCCCGATCCTGTGACAATCACCCTGCCAAAGGGCGAAACGCCCGCCTTTCCTTTGGCGCTGGAAGGAAGAGGCGAGGGCTGGGCGCAAGCCGGAATCATCAAGGACGCAGGCGATGATCCGGATGTGACGCACGGCTGTGTCGTTATTGCCACGGTACGGGAGCAGGGCAGCGGGGTGACTTTCAAGGCGGGGGAAGGTGTGGGCACCGTCACACGGGGAGGACTCCCCGTTTCGCCGGGGGAGCCCGCTATCAATCCTAAGCCCCGCGAGATGATGCGGGCGGTGATTGCCGAACTCGGCGGTGGTGATGTCGAGATTGAAATCTCAATCCCCAACGGCGAGGCGCTGGCGCAGAAAACCTGGAATCCGCGCCTCGGCATTGTCGGTGGCCTTTCCATTCTGGGCACGACAGGGATTGTGCATCCCTTTTCCTGTGCCGCATGGATCGCCTCCATCCACAGCGGTGTAGATGTTGCACGAGCCATGGGGCTTGCGCACGTTGCCGGTTGCACCGGCTCGACATCCGAAGATGCGGTGCGCGCGCATTATGGCTTGCCGCTTGAAGCCATGCTCGATATGGGGGATTTCGCGGGCGGGCTGCTCAAATATCTGCGCTATCATCCGGTTGAGCGCGTCACTATCGGCGGGGGCTTTGGCAAGATGGTGAAGCTGGCGCAGGGAGCGCTCGACTTGCATTCGGGGCGGAGTCAGGTTGATCTCGACTGGCTGGCCGAAATCGTGCCGGAGCTTCCGCGCGAAAAAGTTCTGGCGGCAAACACGGCGCAACAAGTGCTGGAGATGAGCGATGGTCTGGCGTTGGCGAGCCGGGTAGCGGCGCTCGCCCTCGGCCATGTCCGAAATGTCCTGCGAGATGCACCCGTCGCGCCGAATGTGATGATCGTATCGCGGCAAGGCGCCATCGTCGGCCATGCCGGCTGAGCGCATTCTCATCCTCGGCGGCACCGGCGAAGCACTGGGGCTGGCGCAGGCGCTCACCGACGAAGGTTTTCACACCGTAATATCGCTGGCAGGGGTAACGGCATCGCCGCATCTGCCAGTTGGCGAGGTGCGGCGCGGCGGCTTCGGCGGTGAAGCGGGACTTGCGGAATACGTGCGCCACGAAAATACTCGCGCCATCCTGGATGCAACGCATCCTTTCGCGGCGCAAATTTCACGCCATGCCCATGGCGCAGCGCAGGCAACCGGAATTCCCTACCTCAGATTGGAGCGCCCGCCCTGGCGTCCGGAAGCCGTCGATCGCTGGATCGAGGTTGCCAATATTGTAGGCGCCATCGCTGCATTGCCTGAAGGGGCACGTCCCTTGGTCACCATCGGCCGCAAGGAGATCGCGCCGTTTTTTGCGAGAACCGATCTTGCAGGCGTGGCGCGGATGATCGAAGCGCCCGGCGTTTCCGTGCCCGCGGGCTGGACCCTCATTCAGGCGCGGCCGCCTTTCGATTTGGAAAGTGAAATCCGGTTGCTGGATAAGCATGACATCACTCATGTCGTCGCCAAGAACTCCGGCGGCGAGCTGACCCGCGCCAAGCTTGTTGCCGCGCGAGAAAGAAAGATTCCCGTCGTGTTGGTGGCGCGGCCAAACAAACCGGAGGCGCAATCATTTTCGACGGTTGAAGCTCTGCTGCCCGAACTTCTCCGGATGCTTTCTCCTTGACCTCAATGCCGTTTCCGGCTTGGTTACGGGTCGAGGGGTGGCCACCGTAAGAACCACCCTCAGGGAGCGAACCAACGTAATCAGCGGCCAGCATGTCGAGGGCAATCGAGACGCGGCAAGCATTGGCAGGCGTCTTCGCATCTCCTCGCAGCGGCCCGCAAAGTGAGAAGGAAGAAATGATGAAACGCAAAGTTCTTTCATGGGTTTTTGGCGCCGCAGTAAGTGCTGTAGCCGCCACGGCCGCCACTGCCGGTACCCTCGATGACGTCAAAGCCAAAGGCTTCGTCCAATGTGGAGTCAATCCGAGCCTGATCGGCTTCGGTTTTCCCGATGAGCAGAACAACTGGACAGGCATGGATGTGGATTTCTGCCGCGCCGTTGCCGCCGCCATCTTCAACGATCCCTCGAAAGTGAAGTTCACGCCGCTCTCCGCCAAGGAGCGTTTCACCGCGTTGCAATCGGGTGAAATCGATGTGCTGTCGCGCAACACCACCTGGTCGATGAGCCGCGATACTTCGCTTGGCCTCAAGTTCGCCGGTGTCATGTATTATGATGGCGCGGGCTTCATGGTGCGGAAGGAGATGGCGGTGGATTCCGCGCTCAAGCTTTCCGGAGCCGCTGTTTGCGTGCAGACGGGCACCACGACTGAGTTAAACCTCGCCGACTACTTCAAGGCGAACAATATGGAGTACAAGGTCGTCGCCTTTGAAGCCGAGCCGGAAGTTATCGGTTCCTATGAGGATGGGCGTTGCGATGCCTACATCACCGACCAATCCGGCGTTTATGCGCAGCGCCTGAAGCTCGCCAAGCCCGACGATCATATCGTCCTGCCCGAGATCATTTCAAAGGAACCATTGGGTCCGGTCGTGCGCCAGGGCGATGATGCCTGGTTCAATGTGGTCAAGTGGACCTACTATGCGTTGATCAACGCCGAAGAGCTTGGCATTACCCAGGCCAATGTCGAGGAAATGAAAAAATCGGAAAATCCGGAAATCAAGCGCGTACTGGGCGTTCCCAATGCCGACGGGACAGCGGCGGGCTTTGGCACGGGCATCGGCCTTGGCGAAGAGTGGATCGTGCAGATCGTGAAGGGTGTTGGCAACTACGGCGAAATCTTCGAGCGCAATCTCGGTCAAGGCACCGATCTCAAGATCGCGCGCGGCAAGAACGAATTGTGGAGCAAAGGCGGGCTGCAATACGCGCCGCCAATCCGCTAGACAATCCTGGGAGCCCGGAAAAAATCCGGGCTCCTCTTTTCTTGTACCTGAATGAAGACCGGAAAACCGGCACATACTGGGTAGGGAGGCGTCCAATGCACCTTGGCGACAAGGATGATCCGGCATGACAGCCGTAAGCGAGGCTTATGAGCGTCCAAAGGTCTCGTTCTGGAACGACCCCAAGATCCGTTCGATCGTCGTGCAGATTCTGCTGGTGCTGGCGGTCGGCTTCTTCGCCTATGAGATCGTCGACAACACGCTCACCAATCTGAGCAAACGCAATATTGCAACGGGATTTGAGTTTCTCAACAAATCCGCCGGCTTCGACCTTATCCAGACGCTTATCGAATATAGCAGCGCGTCGAGTTACGGCACGGCCCTGCTGGCGGGGTTTCTCAACACCTTGATGGTTTCAAGCATCGGCATCGTCCTTGCCACGGTGCTTGGTTTCATCATCGGCATCATGCGCATTTCGAAAAACTTTCTGCTGGTGAGCATCGCCACGCTCTATATCGAGATCATACGCAACGTGCCGCTGCTGCTGCAGATGTTCGTGTGGTACGGCCTGGTGCTGAAGGCGATGCCGGGGCCCCGGCAGGCTTACAATTTAGGCGACATGTTTTTCCTCTCAAACCGCGGCCTCAACATGCCCGACACGGTTTTCGGCAATGGCGCCTGGCTAGGGCCTGCCGGATTGCTCGCGGGGGTCGCAGGAACCTTCGCAGTGCGTGCCTGGGCTCTGCGGCGTCAGGCCGCGACGGGGCAGCCGTTTCCGTATGTGCTGACTGGCATCGCGATGATCGTGCTGTTGCCACTTCTGGGCCTTCTGATAGCGGGCTGGCCCATCACGTTCGACTATCCGGTGCTTGGCGGTTTCAATTTTGCTGGTGGCACGGTCATCATCCCGGAATTCATGGCGCTCCTCGTGGCGCTCAGCGTCTATACGGCCTCTTTCATCGCCGAGATCGTGCGGGCCGGCATTCAAGCCGTGAGCCATGGCCAGACGGAAGCGGCTAACGCCCTGGGCATGCGGAGCGGCATTACTACGCGCCTGGTGGTCATTCCGCAAGCCATGCGCGTGATCATTCCCCCGCTCGCCAGTCAGTACCTCAACTTGACAAAGAATTCATCGCTCGCCGTGGCCATTGGCTACCCCGAACTGGTGGCGACCGGCGGCACGGTGTTGAATCAAACCGGCCAGGCCATCGAAGTCGTGACAATCTGGATGGTCGTCTACCTCACGCTGAGCCTCAGCACCTCGGGCTTCATGAATTGGTTCAACGCGCGCATGCGCCTGGTCGAGCGATGAGCATGGCGAATTCATCCAACACATTGGCCTATGTGCGGAATGAAGAGGCCCCCTTGTTGCCGCCGCCACCTTCGATGGCTGGAGTTCAGGGATGGATCCTGGCCAACCTCTTCCCCAGCGTCGGACAGGGCATCGTGAGCATCGTGGCGGGCGCCATCCTGCTTTGGGTTGGTTGGGGAATACTGGACTGGGCGATATTCAGCGCCGTGTGGACTGGTGAAAACCGCGAAGCGTGCGTGGGGGAGGGTGCTGGCGCCTGCTGGCCCTTCGCGCAATCGAGATTCGCACAGTGGATTTACGGTTTCTATCCGATTGACCAGCGCTGGCGGGTCAATATCTGCTTCATACTGGGCGCCGCCGCCCTGGTGCCGATGCTGATGCCTTCGATGCCCTACAAGAAGTGGAACGCGATCTTCCTTCTGCTCGTCTATCCGCTGATTACTCTCATCCTGCTGACAGGTGGAAATTTTTCCATATCGGCCGCCGGCTTCCTCAATGCCTTCGTCATCCTGGCATTGTTTGCGGTTTTTCTTCCGCTCATGGCCTTCGGAATTGAAGAGGGGATCCACTACAACAGAATCGGGCTTGGGCTTGCGGGCCTAGGCGTTCTGGCCTGGTTCGCCTCTTTCGCGATAGGTTCCAGCGATTGGTACACGTCATGGGGCAATTTCGCTCCGGGCGCCGTTGCCGCGGCGATCTTCATCGGCGCGGGGGGCGCGCTCGGCATCGCGCAATTGCGTGGTTCGGGAGCGGGAGCCGCCGTGCTCCGTAGCTGGTTGATCGGCGCCGGTATACTTCTTGGCCTTATGCTCATCCTGAAAATCGATTTCGGGTTGCAGACCGTGGAAACCTCGCAGTGGGGCGGACTGTTGGTCACGCTCGTGGTGGCCGTCACGGGAATTGTCGCGTCGTTGCCGCTCGGCATCCTGCTGGCCTTGGGGCGGCGATCGAAGATGCCGATCGTCAAGACCTTCTCGGTGATGTTTATCGAGCTCTGGCGTGGCGTGCCATTGATTACAGTGCTGTTCATGGCCAGCGTCATGCTGCCGCTGTTCCTGCCCGAGGGGGTCAACTTCGACAAACTGCTGCGCGCCTTGATCGGCGTCGCACTTTTCTCCTCGGCCTATATGGCGGAGGTCATACGTGGCGGCCTGCAAGCCATCCCACGCGGGCAATATGAAGCGGCCCAGGCGCTCGGCCTGCCTTACTGGCGAGTGATGAGCCTCATCGTCCTTCCCCAGGCGCTAAAGATCGTCATTCCCGGAATCGTCAACAGCTTCATCAGCCTGTTCAAGGATACCTCGCTTGTTTCTATTATCGGGCTTTTCGATCTTCTGAAAATTGCACAGACAACGTCCAACGATGCCAAATGGGCTTCCCCCCAGACCGCGCCGACGGCCTATTTCACCGCCGCTCTGATATTCTGGATTTTCTGCTTCGGCATGTCGCGCTATTCGATTTTCATGGAACGCCAGCTTGAGACCGGACACAGGAGATAGATCACGATGGCCGCACCTGCAAAAGCCAAGACGCCTCAGGTGAGCGACACGCCCGCTATCCAGATCACCAACATGAACAAATGGTTCGGCCAGTTCCATGTGCTGCGCGATATCAATCTCACCGTTTACAAGGGCGAGCGGATCGTCATCTGTGGTCCCTCGGGTTCGGGCAAGTCAACGCTGATCCGCTGCATCAACCGGCTTGAGGAACATCAGAAGGGCGATATCTACGTCGATGGCATTGCCCTTACCAGTGATCTCAAGAAGATCGATGAGGTGCGCCGCGAGGTCGGCATGGTGTTCCAGCATTTCAATTTGTTTCCCCATCTCACCGTTCTGGAAAACCTTACGCTCGCGCCGATCTGGGTGCGCAAGATGCCGAAGAAAGATGCGGAAGCCGCCGCCATGAAATATCTCGAGCGGGTGAAAATTCCCGAGCAGGCGCTGAAATATCCAGGGCAGCTTTCGGGCGGCCAGCAGCAGCGCGTGGCGATCGCGCGTTCATTGTGCATGAACCCAAAGATCATGCTGTTCGACGAGCCCACATCGGCGCTCGATCCTGAGATGATCAAGGAAGTTTTGGAAGTGATGGTGGATCTGGCCGAGTCCGGGATGACCATGCTCTGCGTCACCCACGAGATGGGCTTCGCGCGGCAGGTGGCCAACCGCGTGATCTTCATGGACATGGGCCAGATCGTCGAACAGAACGCTCCGGAGGAATTCTTCTCCAACCCCAAGAGCGAGCGCACCAAGCTTTTCCTCAGCCAGATTTTGCACTGATCCTTGGACACCGTAATTCCAGCGAAAGCTGGAATCCCGCTTTCAATCCCGACTATAGTGTTGCCCCAGAAGCTGGATTCCAGCTTTCGCTGGAATGACGGATTGGGAGAATAACAGCGTGACTACGGAGATAGGATGACGCGGTTGGTTTTCATTTGGGGCCTTTTGAGTCTTTGTTTTGGAGCCTTAAGCGCCACGGTTACGGCGGGAACGCTCGATGACGTCAAGGTGCGTGGCACGCTGCTGTGCGGAGTCAATCCGGGCCTGCAAGGCTTTGCCATAAAGTCTGCCGATGGGAACTGGACTGGCTTTGATGTGGATTTCTGCAAGGCCGTGGCAGCGGCCACCCTCGGCGATGCGGCGAAGGTCGAGTTCGTGCCGGTCAATGCCCAGGAACGTTTCGACAGGCTCAAGTCCGGCAACATCGATCTGCTCGCCCGCAACACCACATGGACGATGGAGCGGGAGACCAAGACGGGCATCCGCTTCGTGGGCGTGTCTTATCACGATGGCCAAGGCTTCATCGTCAAGAAGCTGCTTGGCGTCAGCACCGCTTTAAATCTTACCGGTGCCGCGATCTGCTTTCTCTCCGGCACGACGACACAGGCGAATGTGGAGGACTATTTTCGCGAGAAGGAGATGAGCTTCGTGCCCATCACCTTCGACAAGATAGAAGAGTTGGTGAAGGCCTTCGACGAGAGCAAATGCGACACCTACACCGCCGACCTCTCGCAGCTTTATGCAATCAGGCTCAAGCTCGCCAACCCCGACGACAGCATCGTGCTGTCCGACGTGATTTCGAAGGAACCGTTGGGACCCGCCGTCCGCCAGGGTGATGAGCAATGGTTCAACATCGTGCGCTGGACATTGTTCGCGCTGATCAACGCTGAAGAGAGCGAGATCAGGGCCGCTACGGCCGATGCTCTTAAAGCAGAGAGCAAGAACCCCGCCGTCCGGCGCATCCTGGGGCTTGAGGGGACATTCGGCGCAGACCTGGGCCTTGATGCCGACTGGGCCACCCGCGCCATCAAGGCCGCCGGCAATTACGGAGAAATCTTCGAGCGCAACCTCGGCAAGGGCTCGCCGCTCGCCATCGAGCGCGGCATCAACGCCCAGTGGAACGCCGGCGGCTTGCTGTATGCGCCGCCCGTCAGATAATTATCGAGAAGCTGTGTTCAGCCTGAACCATTCCGCAAGTTCTTCCTCGCGGACCGAGCCTTCAGCCAAAGCGAGGAATTGCCTGGCGTTCTGTTCCTGCGTGGTCGTCATTCGAAGGCCGTTGACATAGAGAAATGTGAAGGAAGCGACCAGCGCGGTTCGCTTGTTTCCATCGATAAACGGGTGATTTCGGGCAATCCCATAGGCATAAGCCGCAGCCAATTCAGGAAGATCGGGAGACCCATAAGCAAGCTTGTTCGCGGGCCGTTGCAAGGCTGAGTCCAACAGCCCTTCATCACGAATACCTTGGCCACCGCCATGTTCAGCGAGTTGACGAAGGTGCATCGCGAGGACCATATCCCGCGGAATCCAAACTGGATCGGTCATGGGGTTATTGGGCGAGAACCTTCAAGGCATCCCGATTTTCGCGCATGACGATTTCAGCCGCTTCCATAATCTCGGCAAATTCAGCGCTGTAGGGCGTGAGCAAAACGCCATCGGGCGTCTCGGTTACGCATAGCGAGTCACCCTTTCCGACGCGAAGCTTGGCCAGCACCTCCTTGGGAAGTGTGACGCCGACGGAGTTTCCCACCGTCGTGACTTTCACTGTTGCTAGCGTGACATGCTTGTTCATCTCTGATCCTCGCTTATAACGTATGTTATAACTCAACTTTAGCTGATGTGCAAGGAGATCAATCGCTGATGGTAACCGTCTTCTCCTTCCGGTCATAGGGCACGAAGCCGAGTTTCTGATAGAGCGGGAGGGCGGCGGGGCCGTCGAGGGTGCAGGTTTCGACGATAACGCGCTCGGGCTTTCGGGCCCAGCAGGCGCGGATCGCTTCGGCGAGAAGCCATTTGCCGAGGCCGCGGCCATGGAATTCCGGCATGAGGCCGAAATATCCAAGCTCGACCACCGGCGCCCCTATGGCGTTCACCTCGAAATAGCCCGCGGGCTGGCCTGCCACGTATACGACCCAAATCTCAACGCGCGGATCCATAATGATCGCCGCAAGTGCTGCATCGCCGAGCTGCTTGCGATCAATCCAGTGATAACCGCGCCCGACGGCATCGTAGAGGAAACGATAAAAACCAATGCTTGGGTTTTCCGCCCGCATCAGCATGAGCTTCAGATTGACCGGCGTTGGGACGCGTAAGCGAGGCTCGGCCCGCATCTCAAGAAAAGTGACGGTGGTCTTAATCCTTCGCACCAAATTATGGGCCGGTGGCGACAGGCGTATCGGGAGCGGCGCCCCATTCCGCCCAGGAGCCGTCATAGAGGGCATGCTCGCGAGCACCAGCCAAAGTCAGACCCAAACTGAGAACCGCGGCGGTGACGCCCGACCCGCAACTGGTGACGACGGGCTTTGTCATGTCGATGCCGGCATTGGCGAAGACGGCCGCAATCTCTGATGGAGATTTAAACGTTCCATCCGGCTTGAGCAGCGTCGCGTAGGGAACATTGCGGGCGCCCGGCATGTGGCCGGCGCGCACACCGGGGCGGGGTTCCGGCTCATCGCCGCGAAAGCGGCTGGGAGAACGGGCATCGGCGATCTGCGCTTCGCCGCGCCGCACGTCCGCCATATCGCGCACCATCATGGAGTTGTAGCGCGCGGTGAAGTGCCGCTCCTGCGGCTTGGGTGCTGCGCCTTCGGTCAGTTCGCGGTTTTCCGCCTTCCACTTGGGCAGGCCGCCATCGAGCACGGCCACGTCATCATGGCCGAAAACCTTGAACATCCACCACACGCGAGCAGCCGAAAACAAACCCGCCGCGTCATAGACGATCACGCGCTTGCCGTCGCCAATTCCCATCTTGCGCATGCGCGAGGAAAACTGCTCCGGGCTCGGCAGCATGTGGGGAAGCGAACTCGATGTGTCGGCGATCTCGTCGATGTCGAAGAACTGGGCGCCTGGAATGTGGCCTTCGAGGAATTCCTCTTTGGCATCGCGTCCGCTGGCTGGCAGGTGCCAGGAGGCATCCAGGACCGCGATATCGGGCGACCCGAGATGCCGGGCAAGCCACTCGGTAGATACGATGTCCGCCGTCAAGCCGGAACCTCTTCAAAGACTTTTGGGGTGCTGGGCGCAGCCTCAAGCCATTCCGGCACGAGCAAGTTTTTCTCGCGGAGAAAATCCGGGTTGAAAAGCTTGGAGGCGTAGCGCGTGCCGTAGTCGCAGAGCACGGTGACGATGGTGTGGCCCGGCCCCATCTGCTTTGCCATCCGTATGGCGCCCGCTACGTTTACGCCGGTTGAAGCGCCCATGCACAGGCCTTCGAATTTTATCAGATCGAAAACAACGGGAATCGCCTCACTGTCGGGAATCTGGAAAGCCTCATCGATGATGGCGCCTTCAAGATTGGCGGTGATGCGGCCTTGGCCAATACCTTCGGTGATCGAGGAGCCTTCGGCCTTGAGGACGCCGATTTTGTAAAAGCTATAGAGCGCGGCACCCATAGGATCAGCGATTGCAATCCTTATGTTTTTGTTTTTCGCCTTGAGCGCCATACTGACGCCGGCGATGGTTCCGCCTGAACCCACGGCGGCCACAAACGCATCGACCTTGCCATCGGTCTGCCTCCAGATTTCAGGTGCCGTCGTCTCGATATGCGCCTGCCGGTTTGCCACATTGTCGAACTGGTTGGCCCAAACGGCACCCATGGCCTTGGCGAGGCGGCCCGAATATTTCACATAGTTGTTGGGGTTCTTGTAGGGCACCGCTGGAACTTCGACCAGTTCCGCGCCAAGCTGACGGAGCGCGTCTTTCTTCTCCTGGCTCTGGGTCACCGGAATGACGATCACCGTCTTGAAACCCATGGCATTGGCGACGACGCTGATGCCAATGCCGGTATTGCCGGCGGTGCCTTCAACGATGGTGCCGCCTGGCTGCAACTGCCCCCGCGCCACAGCGTCCCGAATAATAAAGAGAGCGGCGCGATCCTTCACCGACTGTCCGGGATTCATGAACTCAGCTTTGCCGAGGATGGTGCAGCCCGTGAGTTCGGAGGCTTTCTTGAGTTTGATGAGAGGAGTGTTGCCGATGGCGGCAACAACGTCTTGCTTGATATCCATGGGTGTTAGGAATGCCCCAGGCGGGATCATCCGTCAAATGGAGTCGGGCAACCTCAGCGTGATGCTGGAGGGCAATCGGATCTCCGGCACATAGGATGGATCGACCATCTGCGCGATGCAATCGCTGGCGGGGAGATAGGATGAATTCGGCATGTGAAACCAGCGGCGGAACTCGGAGGTCGGCAAGCGACCCGCGAGATACATTTCAAGCACGCCCCGGCTAAAGGGATGCAGCGTCGCCGGCAGGCAAAATCCCAGTCTTGTGATATCCATCAGATTGCAAATTGCGCCCAATCTTGACCTGCGCCAAGGAATAATTTGCGCCTCTCCATGTGCACATTTCCGCCGCTTTCACTTCGTGAAGGGATCATGCCCGCAGCCTTTCCAGTTCGGCTTCGAGCGCGGCGATGCGCCGGTCCCGCTCGGCCAGCGCGATGGCCACGTCAGCCGCTTCAAATCGCTGCGGGATGTGTTGAGGACAATTCGAGTCCCATGCCGCCACGCTGAACATTATCGTTTGCTCGGGGCGAGCCTTGTAATTTTCGGGCATTAGTTCGGCCGTCAGATTGGAATCCTCAACGACGTGGGCCTCGCCCCAAATTTTGATGCGCCGCCGGTGCGTGTAATCGATAAGGAAGAGATAGGCCTTGGGGTTCTCGATCAGATTTCCCTGCGTGATGAACTGACGGTTGCCGGTGAAGTCGGCAAAGGCAAGTGTTTTCTCGTCCACCACCTTCAGAAAACCCGGCGGCCCGCCCCGGTGTTGGATGTAGGGCTGACCTTCGGCATTGGCCGTGGCCAGGAAAATACTGGTTTGCGCCGCGATGAACTGGGCAAGATCAGGCGTAACGGTGGCGGCCCACGAACGGGTTTCCTCTTGCTGCGCGTAGGCCTGGCGCGAACCCTTGCGGCTCTGCACCGCCTTCACTGCAGGCGTGAAGGCGACATCGCTGGCGTAGGAGATCATAGACCCAGTTCGCTCAGGGAAGAGTGATCATCCGGCCGGCGGCCCAGCGGCCAATGATATTTGCGCTCGCCTTCGTTGATCGCAAGATCGTTGATGCTGGCGATGCGAAGCTGCATTAATCCTTCATCGTCGAACGCCCAATTCTCGTTGCCATAGCTGCGGAACCACTGGCCCGCGTCGTCGTGCCATTCATAAGCGAAGCGCACGGCAATACGGTTGTCGCGGAAGGTCCAGACCTCCTTGATCAGCCGGTAATCGAGCTCGCGGGACCATTTGCGTTTCAAAAACGCCTCGATGGCCTCGCGGCCGTTCAGAAACTCGCTGCGGTTCCGCCAGCGGCTTCCGGTCGTGTAGGCAAGCGCCACACGCGCCGGGTCGCGGCTGTTCCAGGCATCTTCCGCCAGGCGGGCTTTCTGGGCTGCGGTTTCTGCGGTGAAGGGTGGAAGCGGTGGCCGGCTCATGGATGTTCCTCGCGTATACGAAAAGATAGTGCCTTCCTATTTTCGCCGCCATGTGCGATTTCAGGAGCTATCTTTCCAGAAAATGGAAATGCGATGGATCGACTCGAATCCATGTCGATACTTTTGGCTGCGGCGGAGGAGGGCAGCTTGTCCGCCGCTTCGCGCAAGCTTGGCATACCGTTGGCAACCGTCAGCCGGAAAATCTCAGACCTCGAAAGCAGCCTCAAAGCCCGGCTGCTTATCCGCTCAAGCCGCCAATTGACGCTCACGGATGCCGGGCGAGACTATGCGGCGGCGTGCAAACGCATTCTGGAACTTGCCGGCGAGGCCGAGCGCGCGGTGGCCGGTGAGTACAGCGCGCCCAAGGGCGATCTGGTGATCGCAGCGCCCATTGTATTTGGCCGGCTCCATGTATTGCCGGTCGTCATCGAATTTCTCAAAACCTATCCCGAGATCGATATCCGCCTGATCCAGTCCGACCGGCTTGCGAATCTTTTGGATGATCATATCGACGTGGCGGTGCGCATCGGAGAATTGCCCGACAGCAGCCTGGTCGCAAAGCGCCTGGGCGCGATCCGCCGCGTTGCATGCGCCAGCCCGGCCTATTTTGCTGCGCACGGCAAACCTCAAGATCCCGCAGAGCTGGCGTCCCATGACTGCATTACATTTGAAAACATGTCGACTCCCGCTGCCTGGAAATTCGGAACCGGCAAAACAGAAATATCGGTAGCGATCCACACGCGGCTTGTGGTGAATACCGCGGAAGCGGCCGTGGATGCAGCCATTGCCGGTGCCGGTGTTACCCGCTTGCTGTCTTACCAGGTGGCCTATGCGCTTGCGGAGGGGAGCCTTGTGACAGCCCTTGAGGACTTCGAGCCCGCCCCATGGCCTGTGAGCCTGATCCATGGCGGGCAGGGGATGCTGCCGCTGAAACTTCGCGCCTTCCTTGATTTCGCAGCACCCCGGTTGAAGGGCAGATTGTCGGAAATCGCCAACGCTCAGGCAGCCGCGAAAAGATAAACTATAAGAGAAGCCGTCCCCAGAAAGCTGCGGCCCGCATGAAGCTGGCCCCAGCGCTGCATCAATGCCCGGCTCGCGGGGCCCGCCGCTTCTTCAGCTGTGGCTTTCAATTTCTTGTTGACCGGCATGATGATCCCCAAGGTGTACGGCCAATTGGCCAGGATCAAAACCGCACCGAGAAGCCACAGCATATCTCCGCCCCGCCACCAGGATGCGATGCCGAGCAACCCGCCAACGATCGCCAGCGAGGCTTGCATGAGCGTGCCCCGCTCATAGGCGGGCTTCCACTGCCGCAGTGCTGCTGCATCATCCAGCATCAGGCGCGCTGGATGCTCCACGGCACTGACATAAAGGGCAGCACCCGTGAACAGCGCGGCGGCCGCGATCGCAAGGGACTCAAGCATCCTGAGTGCGGCCGTAAGCGGGCCGCGCCGTGCAGCGCTCGACATAGGCGCTGATGATTGGACTTTCCTTCAGCCGTGGCGCCCCGAACATGCCGCCCCACATCAGTTGCGATCCGATGTAAACATCAGCGGCGGAGAATTTTTCGCCCAGCAAATATGGCCCGGGCGTAAGCGCCTTCTCGATTGTGTCGATCACCTCATTGTAGCTGCCCCAACCAAGGGCGCTTTTCCGTTCAGGCGCCGGGCGCTTGAACATTTCATCGACCATGGCGGGTTCGATGCAGCTGCCGCCGAAGAACAACCAGCGATAATAGGTGCCGCGCTCGGGTGACGCCACAGGCGGCGCCAGGCCCGCCTTGGGATAAGCATCCGCGAGCCAGGCGAGGATTGCCGGGGCTTCAGTGATGACCGTATCTCCCGCCACGATGACGGGGATTTTGCCCATGGGGTTAAGGGCGAGGAATTCGGGCGTCTTGTGGTCGCCCTTCTGAAGGTCGATGTGGCGAAGCTCATAATCCGCGCCCACTTCCTCCAGCATCCAATGCGCGATTGCGGCGCGGCTTTGTGGGTTGTGGTAGAAGATAATTTTCATGGTTTGGGCCTCCGCTTGTAGTTTGGCAGCTCTTCAAAAAAGTTCAGCCGGTTGCCAAAGGGATCAGTGAT
>JBGTJO010000017.1:0-7128 GCA_041745135.1 Aestuariivirga sp.
CGATACGCGCAAGCGTTTCGGCCCCTCACGGCCCCGGAGCCCCGGCCCCAAAATAGAACCCCGCGTTTTCGTTTTCGGCGATAGCCCTCTCGTGCCGCTGTTTCACTCTCGGGAGCAGCGAAAGCCCGAACCGGAGCCCGATGGCATGGTGGGCGCGGAGCGTCTCGGCCGCCGTCTCGCGGCGGTCAAGATGGCGCTCGAAAACCTGGCCGCCCAGGCGAAACGCCTGGCCCGCTGGCAAGCCCGGCGCGACAGGATGCGAAGTCCCAAGTTCCGTTCACCTCTCCGTCCGGGCTTGCCGCCCGGCCATCGCAAGGAGCCCCGGCACGAAGTCGATTCGGTGCTCCGGGAGTGTCACGCGCTGGCCAGCGACGCGCGGCGCGAAGATAGCTCTTGAGCGACGGTTAAAAGGTCTAAACGATTAACCAAGCAGAAACAAAATTTTGGGATAGTGGCCTCAGGGACACAGCGGCGAAAGCTGCTGTCATTCCCGAGGCTTCCACTGCAGCTTGTCATTTGGGTTGACTCGGCCGCCTTGGGAAGGCATTTTCGGAGATCTTCGGGTTTTGGCCCGCTAGATTGCCGAAGGCCGCGAAAATAAAATCGCTTCGAGCAGGACGCCCGTCCCCAGTGGGACACGGTACGGGCGGAAGAGAGCCGGAGCATAAGCGTTGGTTAAGGGGACTGGGGTATTGAGCGACCGCGTCGACAGATTTTCCGGCCGCGCTATCGTTGGCAGCGCCCCGAAACGCCCGCAGGTTCCGCAGGTTGAGCCCTATGACGATCTCGACAGCATCTTCGAAAAAGAAGACGTCCATCACCGCTGGCTGCTGACCACCTGCGTGACCGGCATCGCCGGATCCCTGGTCATCGGCAGCGCGGTACTCGGGATTTTTGGCGAGAACGCTGTGCCGCGCGATGCCCATGCGGCGGTTCATTTGGCGTCGGTCACCGGGACCGAATCACTCGACGGCCAAAGTTCGAAGTCCGTTTCGGGTCAGATGGTCATTCCCATCCGGAGTCTTGCCGGGGAGAATAACTATCCCGAGATCACCTCCGCCGACCTTCCCTACGGGGATGGCAAGACCGTGGTTCTCGATGCCGAGATCGCCTCGGCCGAGCAGGAAGCGGCCAATATCACGACGATTTCCAAGACCCCGCCGCCGGAGCCCGTCGACGAAACCTTCAAGCTGGCGAAGGGGCAGACGCTGATCGAAGCCCTGGCTGACCGCGGTGTCACCAAGGAAGCGGCCCAGGCCCTGGTCGCGGCCATCGAGCCCGTGTTCCCCACTTGGATGATCGCCGCCGGCACGAAATTCGAGGTGACACTCGACAAGCAGCAGGACTTCTATGGCCGCGATGCGACCTATCCCGTGGAACTCTCGTTCCAGCCCGGCCCCAACGAAACCATCAAGGTTCAATCGGATGAAGACGGCCAGTTCGCCGCAGTGATCGAGGGCGGCAAGGAAGGCAAATCGCAATACGCCCAGTACGACCACTTCCTGACCAAGACCAAGGTCGGCGCCAGCCTCTATTCCACCGCCAAGGACAACAAGGTCCCCGACTATATCGTTTCCGAGCTGACCCGGGTTTTCGCCTATGACGTCGACTTCCAGCGCCAGGTGAAGGCCGATGATACGTTCGAAGTCTTCTACGGCAATCCGCTGACGGGCTCTTCAGCCAAGCGCAAGGTGATGCACTATGCGCAGCTGACGCTGGGCGGCAAAACCAAGACCTATTATCGCCACACCACCGCCGACGGCCAGACCGACTATTTCGATGAGCGCGGCCACAGCGCCACGAAATCGCTGCTCAAGACGCCGGTTTCGGGAGCGCGGATGACGTCTGGCTTCGGCATGCGCCGCCATCCGCTTCTGGGCTATTCGAAGATGCACACGGGCGTTGATTTTGGCGTGCCGCATGGCACTCCCATCCGCGCCGCCGGTGCGGGCGTTGTCGATCTCGCCGGGCGCCACGGCGCTTACGGCGTTACCGTGCAAATCCAGCACACCAAGAAATACGAAACCCTTTATGCCCATATGAGCAAGCTCGCGGCGGGCATAAAGCGCGGCAGCCGCGTCAATCAGGGCCAGATCATCGGCTATGTGGGCTCAACCGGCCGCGCCACGGGACCCCATTTGCATTACGAAATCCGCGTGGGCAAACGGGCCGTCAATCCGAGCAATGTGAAAGTTGCCGGCGGCAAGCAACTGGCCGGCAAGGATCTGCTGAAATTCCAGCAAATGAAACAGCGCGTCACCGCCATGATGGAGCGCGCGCCATCGGCCACCCAGGTGGCGCAGGTCAGTCCCTGAATTTTCATCGCACCTTGACCGATTAGTCCTCGCATGCCATTCGTTATATTCGACAGAATATAGCGAGGGAGCCATGCGATTATTTCTGAGGATCTTGGGACTTTCCTTCCTGCTTGCACTGGGGCTGACCCAAGCCCACGCCGAGCCGGTGAATGTTTTCGCCGCCGCGAGCCTCAAGAACGCTCTCGATGAAATCAATACGGCATGGAAGTCGTCTTCCACCCAAGAAGCCGTCGGCGTTTATGCGGCCTCCCCAGCGCTTGCCAAACAGATCGTGGAGGGGGCACCCGCCGATATCTTCATCTCGGCCGACCTCAACTGGATGGACGAATTGGAGAAGCAAACCCTCATCAAGACGGACACGCGCCGCAATCTGCTCGGCAACACGCTGGTCCTGATCGCGCCTGGCGGCTCGGGGACAAAAATTGCGCTGGAACCTGGTGTCGACCTGCTCGCAGCACTCAAGGGCGGGCGGCTGGCCGTGGGCGAAGTCAAGGCAGTGCCCGCGGGGCGCTATGCCAAGGCTGCCTTGGAATCGCTCGGCGCTTGGGAGGCCGTGTCCGGCCATCTCGCAGAACAGGTCAATGTTCGCGCCGCCCTGCAGCTTGTAGCGCGCGGCGAAGCTCCTTTGGGAATTGTCTATGGCAGCGACGCCAATGCGGAAACCAAGGTCGAAGTCGCGGGCACTTTCCCGGAATCTTCCCATCCGCCGATCATTTATCCAGTCGCCATCGTTGCAAGCTCGAACAACCCCGCGGCGGTGGAGTATGTCAATTACCTTGGCTCTGAAGAAGCGGCAGCGATCTTTGCCAAGCACGGTTTTGCGCCTATCAAATAGAGCCGATGCCGAGTTTCACGCCGGAAGAAACCCAGGCGATCCTGCTCAGCCTTCAGGTGGCGGGTGTCGCGACACTTGCCATGCTGCCGTTTGGCGTGGCGCTGGCATGGATGCTGGCGCGAAGAGACTTCTGGGGTAAGACGCTACTGAACGGTCTCGTCCATCTGCCGCTGGTGCTGCCGCCGGTGGTGACGGGCTATCTGCTGCTGGTTGGATTTGGCCGCAGGGGATTTGCGGGCGCGTTCTTCGAGCAGTGCTGCGGGCTTGTGTTTTCCTTCCGCTGGACAGGTGCGGCACTCGCTGCAGCGGTCATGGGATTGCCGCTGATGGTGCGGGCCATCAGGCTTACCATCGAAGCAATCGATAGCCGTCTCGAGAGTGCGGCGGCGACGCTTGGCGCCAATCCTTTTCGCATCTTCTTCACTGTGACCCTGCCGCTGGCGGCGCCCGGCCTTATCGCGGGCAGTATCCTCGCTTTCGCCAAGGCGCTCGGAGAATTTGGAGCCACCATCACCTTCGTCTCCAGCATTCCGGGCGAAACGCAAACGATCGCGCTGGCGATCTATGGTCTGACACAGGTTCCCGGCGGCGAGGAGGCCCTATGGCGGCTCGCGGCAGTTTCCATCGTCATATCGCTGGCCGCATTGGCGGCGTCCGAGGTGATGGCGCGGCGGCTCTCGCAACGCGTGGCTGGCTTTGCATGATCGAAGCTGCGATCCGTCTCACGCGCACGGGTTTTGGACTCGATGTCTCATTCACCGCAGGAGCAGGCGTTACCGCGTTGTTCGGGCCGTCAGGCTCCGGCAAGACAACCATCCTCAATGCCATTGCGGGGCTTGAACATCCCGGCCAAGGGCGGGTTGCTGTCGAAGGGACGGTTTACTTCGACTCGCAAAAGCGAATCGATGTGCCGCCCCACCGCCGCAACATCGGCTATGTGTTCCAGGACGCGCTGCTGTTTCCGCATCTCAGCGTGGCGCAGAATTTGCGCTATGGCCTCCGCGGCGACGGCACGAGCTTCGACGGCACGGTGGCGCTGCTGGGCCTTGAGCACCTGCTGGAGCGGCGCCCGGCTAAACTCTCCGGCGGCGAGCGCCAACGGGTTGCCATCGGCCGGGCGCTCCTGTCGGAGCCCCGGCTGCTGCTGATGGACGAGCCGCTTGCCTCTCTCGACATCGAGCGCAAACACGACATCCTGCCCTATGTCGAAAGGCTGCGCGATCGTTTCGGGATCCCCATTCTCTATGTCTCGCATGCGGTCGATGAGGTGGCGCGGCTGGCCGATCGGGTGATCGTCATCGAAGGTGGCCGGATCAGCGCGATGGGCCCGCCCGAAACCGCGTTGGCGCCGCATCTTCATGGCGACGAGACGCGTTTTGATCGTGTCTCGGTGCTGACCGGCCATGCCGGATCCTATGATGAGGCCTATGGCCTGACGCCGCTCATCCACGAGGCGGGGCGCATCACCATTGCCGGCAAGCTTGAAGAGAACCGCAAGACCCGCATCGTTATCCGGGCCAGGGACGTGACGCTGGCCACCACAGCGCCCCGGAATTTAAGCGTGCGAACGGCGCTTACGGGCAAAATCACCGCGATAGAGCGCGATGAGGAGCCAGCGGCCATTGTCGCCGTAGCGCTTGCGGGAGGCCAGGAGTTGGCGGCGGCGGCCACACGCAAGGCGATCGATGAAATGAAGCTCGCCGTTGGAGACCAAGTCTGGTGCCTGATCAAGGCCGTTTCGATCGATGCTCGCTGGCTGACGAGCGGCTGAGGGCCACGCCGGGGAATTTGGCGAGTCGGCGCGCCACGAGCGCGGCCGCGCCCGTTTCGATATCCTTATAGGCCGCAACGACCTTGGCGCCGAGTTCGGTGAGCCGCGCGCCGCCGCCGCCCGCGCCGCCGGTTGTCGATTCAACGAGGGGCCCTGCGAACAGGCTGTTCGACTCCTCGACCAGCAGCCAGGCGCGGCGATAGGACATGTCCATCGCGCGCGCCGCCGCGGAGATCGAGCCTGTGTCGCGCACCAGCTCAAGCAGCCTGATCTTGCCGGGGCCCAGGCGCTTGCCGGGAGCCATTTCGATGCGGAAGGTTGCTGATGGATAATTGGGCATGCCATGAACATGACATGAGGTTGCAGGCTTGCGAAGGGCTTCGGTTCTTGGCGCAATCAAATCTCATTCCCTATCCCAGCCATCCCAGCGAAAGCTGGGGTCCCGCTTGAATGCGGTGAAGTTAGGCCGTTGTTCCATTGCAAAGCGGGATTCCAGCGTTCGCTGGAATGACGGGTTGAGGGAGATCAACGATGCCCGGGTTGAGCCCGGATATGATGAGAGGGAGGAACAAGCTAGGCGGCTTGCGCGGAAGCCTTGCGCGGTTCGAGCGTCAGCTTGCCTTCGCCGACACCCACATCGACCGTGTCGCCGTCTTGTATCCTGCCCGCGAGAAGTTCGCCGGCAAGCGGATCTTGCAGGGATTTCTGGATGACGCGCTTGAGAGGCCTTGCGCCATAGGCGGGGTCGTAGCCCTTGGCGGCCAGCCAATTGCGGGCGGCTTCGCTGATCGAGACGGTAATCTTCCGTTCACTGAGGAGTTTTTGCAGGCGCTCGATCTGGATATCGACGATTGCTCCCATGTGCTCGCGCTTCAGGCGGTGGAACAGGATGATCTCGTCGAGCCGGTTCAGGAACTCGGGCCGGAAGTGTCCACGGACGACGCCCATGACCTGCTCGCGGACCACGTCCACATCCTGCGTCTCTCCCAGGCTGACCAGATATTCTGAGCCAAGGTTGGACGTCATGATGATGAGCGTATGCTTGAAATCGACGGTGCGGCCCTGGCCGTCGGTCAAGCGGCCGTCGTCGAGCACCTGGAGCAGCACGTTGAACACATCGGGGTGGGCTTTTTCGATCTCGTCGAAAAGCACGACCTGATAGGGCCGGCGGCGCACGGCTTCGGTGAGTGCGCCGCCTTCGTCGTAACCTACATAGCCCGGAGGCGCGCCGATCAAACGCGAGACGGAATGTTTCTCCATGTATTCCGACATGTCGATGCGGACCATGGCGTGGTCGTCGTCGAACAGGAAGGCGGCGAGGGCCTTGGTGAGTTCGGTTTTGCCGACGCCGGTGGGCCCTAAGAACATGAAGGAGCCAATGGGGCGGTTGGGATCCTGCAGTCCGGCGCGAGCGCGCCTGACGGCGGTGGCTACAGCTTCCACGGCTTCCGCTTGGCCGACGACGCGCCTGGCCAGATCTTCTTCCATGTGCAGCAGCTTGCCGCGCTCGCCCTCCAGCATCTTGTCGACGGGGACGCCGGTCCAGCGCGAAACAACCTGTGCCACGTGGGATTCGGTTACCGCTTCCTCGAGCATCTGGCTCGAACCTTCGGCCTCGGCGGTCTGCAACTGCTTCTCAAGGCCGGGAATGGTTGAATAGGCGAGCTCGCCCGCCTTGGCGAAATCGCCTTTACGCTGGGCCTGGTCGAGATGGAGGCGGGCCTTCTCCAACTCTTCCTTGAGCTTGGAGGCGGATGCCAGTTTCTCTTTCTCGCCCTGCCATTTCCGCGTGAAGGCGGCGGACTTTTCCTCAAGCTCCGCCAGTTCCTTCTCAAGCCGTTCCAGCCGGTCCTTAGAGGCGCGGTCGGTTTCTTTCTTGAGGGCCTCGCGCTCGATCTGCAATTGCATGATCTTGCGGTCCATCTCGTCGAGCTCTTCGGGTTTCGAGTCGACCTGCATGCGGAGGCGCGCCGCTGCCTCATCGACGAGGTCGATGGCCTTGTCGGGCAGGAAGCGGTCGCTGATGTAGCGGTTTGACAGGGCGGCCGCCGCGACGATTGCGGCGTCGGTGATGCGGACGCCGTGGTGAAGTTCGTATTTTTCCTTGATGCCGCGCAGGATCGAGATCGTATCCTCAACGGTGGGTTCACTGACGAAGATGGGCTGGAAGCGGCGAGCGAGCGCTGCGTCCTTTTCCACGTGCT
>JBGTJO010000018.1:0-6256 GCA_041745135.1 Aestuariivirga sp.
CCCGCAAGCCAAGGCACCGCCCCCCAACACCGGCTTCGACCGGCGCACCACCCAGAAGATGACGCGGGGCAATGTCGATATCGAACGCAGGCTCGACCTCCATGGCACGGGCGTGGAGATGGCGCGGGTGCGTCTCCTGGACTTCCTAAGGAGCGCTCATGCTGAAGGCGCCCGCACTGTGCTGGTCATCACCGGCAAGGGCTCATCGCCATTTTCGCGCCACACGCTCCACGGCGCTGAACATTTCCATTCGCCCGAGCGCGGCGGCCTGCTGCGCCGCTTCGTTCCCGAATGGCTGCACGAGCCCGAGTTCCGCATGTTCGCCTCGGGCTTCCAGCCCGCCCACCCCAAGCACGGCGGCGGCGGCGCCTTCTACGTGAAGATCAGGCGGGCGCGTTAAACTTTTTCCTCTCCCGTAGGGAGAGGAAAGCATCAAAGAATAAATTTCGACAAATCCGCATTGCGGGCAAGGTCACCTACATGTTTTTCCACATAAGCGGCGTCGATGGTCACGGCTTCGCCGGATCGGTCGGTGGCGGTATAGCTCACATCGTCGAGCACGCGCTCGAGCACGGTCTGCAACCGCCTCGCGCCAATATTCTCGATCGCGGCATTGGTTTCCGCGGCAATCCGCGCAATGGCGTCGACGCCGTCGCCGGTGAAATCGAGAGTAACACCTTCCGTCAACAGCAGGGCACGATACTGTTTCAACAAGCTCGCCTCGGGCTCGGTCAGAATGCGCCTGAAATCCTCCCGGTCCAGCGCTTTCAGCTCAACGCGGATCGGCAAACGGCCTTGTAACTCCGGGAGGAGATCGGAGGGCTTGGCGATATGAAATGCGCCAGACGCGATGAACAAGATATGATCCGTCTGCACCGGCCCGTGCTTCGTTGAAACCGTGGTCCCCTCGATCAGCGGCAGCAGATCGCGCTGGACGCCCTCGCGGCTCACATCCGCACCCTGCCGCTCGGAGCGGGCGCAGATCTTGTCGACCTCGTCGAGAAACACGATGCCGCTGTTCTCCACCGCGTCGATGGCGTCCTGGACGATCTGCTCCTGATCGAGAAGCTTGTCGCTTTCTTCCGACAGGAGGATATCGTGGCTCGCCTTCACCGAGACGCGCCGCGCTTTGGTGCGCCCGCCGAAGGCTTTCCCAAGCATGTCGGAAATATTGATGACGCTGGCCGAACTCCCCGGCATCCCGGGTATATCGAAGCTCGGCAAGCCCCCGGAATCCGCCACCTGGACTTCGATTTCCTTCTCATCGAGTTCGCCCGACCGCAATTTCCTGCGGAAAGCCTCCCGCGTCGTCTCGGAAGCGTTCGCACCGACCAGCGCCTCGACCACGCGGGCCTCCGCATTGAGCTGCGCCCGCGCCTCGACACTCTTGCGCTTCGCCGTCTTCACCATGGCGATCCCCGCCTCGAGCAGATCGCGTATGATCTGGTCGACGTCCCGGCCCACATACCCCACTTCCGTAAATTTCGTAGCCTCAACTTTGATAAATGGCGCGTTCGCGAGCCGCGCAAGGCGTCGGGCAATCTCGGTCTTGCCCACGCCCGTAGGACCGATCATCAAAATATTCTTCGGCATCACCTCGTCACGGAGCGACCCTTCAAGCTGCTTCCGCCGCCAGCGGTTGCGGAGCGCCACGGCCACCGCGCGCTTGGCATCCATCTGCCCGACGATATGCCGATCGAGTTCCGAGACGATCTCGCGCGGCGTGAAATCGGCCGTCATGCGGCCTCCGGCACGCGGCTGCGAATGGGTTCCGGCGTTGCCAGAAGAACCACCCGGCGCAAAGGCCGCCAAGCTACCGAAAGCAGCAAGACAATACTGCCGACGGCGAGAACCGCGAAAGCATAGGTGGACGACCCCCATTCGGTTGTCGAGATCAGCGCATAGGCCGCATAGCCCAGATAGATCAGGGAAGACACAAGCAGGGCGCGGCGGTCTGCTACCAGCGCCACAAAGCTAAGGATTACGAACAGGGCCAAAATCAGCCCGGCATCGGCGAGGGTCATGTCGCCAAGCGTAGTCAGCTCCGCCACAATGGGATGAACGATCATCGGGGCTGCAAGAAGATGCAGCCAGAATGCGATGTCGGTGCGCCGGGTGAGCCGTTGCCGATCGGAAGTATCGTACCACATGGCCAACGTGAACACTGCAAGGCCTACGGGCACCATGATAAAAATCGGATGAGTTTCAAAAAGCCCCGGGGCATATCCTCTGGCGAGGGCAATCGCCGTTATCGCCAACGCGCTGCACGCTGCGGCGATGGTAATCGGAACGCGAAAGCGCCACCAGTGCAGGCCGACAAGGATGGCGGTTGCAAGCCCGGCAAACGCAGCGCCACCACGGAGATAGATAGCATCTAAACTGCTTAAGCCGGGAGCCAGCCAACTGGCGATGCAAACGTATGCCGACAGACTGTAGACCACGAGCAAAACAATGCTGGGAAGCGCCAAACGTTTGATGCGGGTGAATACCTCGGCCAACGCCCAGCTTGCAGCCGCAATGATCAGGGCGCTGCCGCTCACACCCAAGCCGCTGACGATATAGGCAAGCGCTCCGAGAAACAGAGCAAGGCCGATGGTGACGAAGATGTCGTTGAAGCTGGAAATCAACCGCAGGTTTTCTTCATCGGCTTGAGACCCCTCCGCCCTTTGGACAAACGCCACGAGACGATCCGCCGCGCCGGCATCGATTACGCCAGCCGCGACCGCCGCATCCAGATCCGCCCTTCGGATCGCCAGATGATCGCCAATCATCATGACTCAAGACTTTCCAGCGTCAGATTGGAATTGGTGTAGACGCAGATGTCAGCGGCAATCGCCATGGCTTTGCGCGCGATGGCCTCGGCGTCCATTTCCGTGTCCATCAGCGCCCGGGCGGCGGCCAGCGCATAATTGCCGCCGGAGCCTATGGCGGTGACGCCGCGCTCGGGCTCCAGCACATCGCCCGTGCCGGTGAGCACGAGACTCACATTGCGGTCGGCCACGATCATCATGGCTTCAAGGCGGCGGAGATAGCGGTCGGTGCGCCAATCCTTGGCCATCTCGACGCAGGCTCTCGTCAATTGCGCGGGGTGTTGTTCGAGCTTGCCCTCCAGCCGCTCAAACAGCGTCATGGCGTCCGCTGTTGCCCCCGCAAATCCCGCGATCACCTGGCCCGCCGTGCCGAGCGGCCGCACCTTGCGGGCATTGCCCTTGATGATGGTCTGGCCGAGACTCACCTGGCCATCGCCCACGATCACCACCTTGTTGCCCTTGCGGACGGTTAGAATCGTGGTGCCGTGCCATTGTATGGGGTCCGCCATCATTCCGTCCTGTTAGCGCCAGCCCCATGTAGGCTGCGGCTTACGGAAAGAAAAGACAGCTTATTTCCGTCCAAACCGGACGGTAAACCGAGCCCCGCGCCTTGAGGCCGCGCCGAATGTGAGTTCGCCCTTGAGCCGAGCCACCAGAGAGGACACGACTTTCATGCCAAGGCCGGCGGTTGCGGCGGGATCGAAACCGGACGCCAGTCCACCGCCATCGTCGGTGACCGACAATGACAGGCCGTTGGAGGATTCAACAAGCGCAATTGCTACATTGCGCGCGCCCTGCTTGGCTGCGTTGGTGACCATTTCCGTAACGATGAGGCCCAAGGGAACCACATATTTTGCCGGCAGCGGAATGTCATCGCCACTCACCTTGATGCTGCCCCCATTCAGCAAGGCCGTGAGTTCTTCGCAGACACGCCGCAGATAAACGAGCGCGTTGATGGCGCCGATGCTATCGTCCAGATAGAGGTGCTCATGGGCGCGGCCAACCGCCGCCACCCGGTTTGCCGCTTGCGACAACTGCGCGGCTGCGTCTCCTTCGGCATTGCGGCTCTGCACCGCCAGCAAGGATGACACCAGCTGAAGGCTGTTCTTCACGCGGTGATCCACTTCCTTTGCCATCAATTCCTTTTCAGCCATGGCCTTTTGCAGCTCGGTGACCGTCGAGCGCGCCGAGAGCCTAAGCTCCATCTGGTCCATGACAACGGAGGCGAGATCGGTCAGTTGCGTAATCTGGGTCTCAGTCGCCCGCCGCGGCTCGCGGTCGATCACGCACAGGGTGCCCAGATTAAAACCGTCCTGGGTGCGCAGCGGAGCTCCCACATAAAACCGGAGTCCAAAGTCCCCCGCGACCAGCGGGTTGGCCAGGGTCCTGGCATCGGCCTTGGCGTCATTCACGATCCAGGCACCATCCTGCATGATGGCGGAAGCGCAAAGGCCCGGATCGCGGCCGATTTCCTGAACATCCAGTCCATGGTGGGATTTGAACCAAATCCGGTCGTGATCGACGAGGCTGATTATGGCAATGGGTGCCGAAAAGAGGCTGGCGGCAACGGCGGTGATCCGGTCGAAAGCCCCATCGGGAGGAGAATCGAGAATGTCGTATTTACGCAGTGCCGCAAGGCGCTTCTCCTCGGCATCGGAATTCAAGATTATCCTGGCGGCGCTGCTCATTGATCCCCGGCCCGCAAAGCTTATTGCACCTTGGAGGGCAAGTCTAGAAATCAGCCAATCTTGGTGAACCTGGCACCCTTGGCCATCTTATGCTGCATCTGCTAAGAGCCCGCCAGCCGCCCCCGGCCGGGAATGTTTCATGCGTAAGGCCACCATCGACCGGAAGACCACGGAAACGGATATTTCCGTGACCGTCGATCTCGACGGCACCGGCGCCTTTGATGTGAAGTCCGAGGTCGGTTTTCTCGATCATATGCTGGAGCAGCTGGCCAGGCATTCCCTGGTCGACATTAACGTCCGCGCCAGCGGCGATACACATATCGATTTCCACCATACCGTGGAGGATACCGGCATTGCTCTCGGCCAGGCATTTGCCAAAGCCCTCAACGAACGCAAAGGCATCCGCCGCTATGGCAATGCGGCTTTGCCCATGGACGAGACCCTGACCACCGTTGCCCTCGATGTGTCCGGCCGGCCTTACTTGATCTGGAAGGTTGCCTTCCCGCAGGTCCGGATCGGCGACTTCGACACCGAGTTGGTGCGCGAATGGTTCCAAGCTTTCGCCATGAACGCGGGGGTAACGCTGCATGTCGAAACGCGGCATGGCGAAAACAGCCACCACATCGCCGAATCCTGTTTCAAGGCTTTGGCGCGAGCCTTGCGGGATGCCATCGAAATCGATCCGCGTCAGAAAGACCGAATTCCCTCAACCAAGGGAAAGCTCCAGGGCTGATGGCATTTTACTCCGTCCATAAGCGCGATGGCGCACCCGCCGAAGAGGCAATCTTCGTTCCCGAGGGTTTCAGTAAAGGGGCTTTCCTCCTTACGGTTCTATGGGCGCTATGGCATCGCATGTGGCTCGCCGCCGCCGTTCTTCTCGCGGTGACGGGGGCAATCGCGGTTGCCGGAAATCTTCTCTCCTTGAGCGAGGGCGCCGTTGCGATTGCAGGTTTGGCGGTGAATGTGATCTTCGGTTTCGAAGCGCGGGATTTGCAAATCCGTTCGCTCATCGCCCAGGGCTACAGGCAGGTGGGCTTTAGCCACGGCAAAAATCTGGAAGAAGCGGAAATCCGCTATTTCCACAACCGCAGCCGGCCGCAACCACATAGCGCCCCATCGGTAATTTCCCGGCCTTACCCCGGCGAACCCGACACGCTCGGCATTTTCGGCAACGTGTAACGCAAAATGTCGGTGGCCATCATCGACTACGGCTCAGGCAACCTGCATTCCGTCGCCAAGGCCTTCGAGCGCGCGTCCCGCGATGCCGGACTGACGATGGAGATCAGCGTGACCTCCAATCCCAAGGTTGTGCGGCGCGCTGAACGGATCGTGCTTCCAGGCGTCGGCGCCTTCAAGGATTGCCGCGAAGGTCTCCGCGCCCTTCCCGGAATGTGGCAGACGCTGGACGAGCAGGTGATGGCGCGGGCCAAGCCTTTCCTCGGCATTTGCGTCGGCATGCAACTCATGGCGGAGCGGGGGCTCGAACACGCGGTGTCGGAAGGCTTCGGCTGGATCAAGGGCGATGTGAAGCGCATCGCCCCCGCCGACGCCATGCTCAAGATTCCGCATATTGGATGGAACACGCTCGATGTCGTAAAGCCGCACGCGCTGCTTGATGGCTTGCCGCTCGGCGATGACGGCCTGCACGCTTATTTTGTCCACTCCTATCACCTCGAATCCCCTAAGAGCTCGGATGTGATCGCAACCGCCCCCTATGGCATGGCGATCACCGCCATGGTCGGCAAAGACAATATCGCA
>JBGTJO010000019.1:0-16617 GCA_041745135.1 Aestuariivirga sp.
GGCATCGTCGTCATGAACACGCCCTTCGGCAATGCCATCACCACGGCGGAACTGGCGATCTCCATGATGATGGCGCTGGCCCGGCAGATCCCGGCGGCTAATGCCTCGACCCACGCGGGGAAGTGGGAGAAGAACCGTTTCATGGGAGTGGAGCTGTTCAACAAGACGCTGGGCGTGATCGGCTGCGGCAATATCGGTTCGATTGTCGCGGACCGCGCGCTGGGTCTCAAGATGCGGGTCATCGCCTACGATCCTTTCCTGTCGCCTGAGCGGGCCATCGCGATTGGCGTGGAGAAGGTCGAGCTGGATGACATCTTTCACCGCTCGGATTTCATTTCATTACATACGCCGCTGACCGAAAGGACTCGCAACATCATCGACGCATCGGCGTTGGCGAAATGCCGCAAGGGTGTGAGGATCATCAACTGCGCAAGAGGCGGGCTCGTCGTCGAAGATGTGCTTTATGATGCGCTTGTCGCCGGGCATGTGGGCGGGGCGGCGCTGGATGTGTTCGATGTCGAGCCCGCTATCAACCATAAGCTTTTCGAGCTTGAGAATGTGGTGGCGACACCGCATCTCGGCGCTGCAACCGGGGAAGCGCAGGAGAATGTGGCGCTACAGGTGGCCGAACAGATGTCGGACTACCTGCTACACGGGGCGGTTTCGAACGCGCTCAACATGCCGTCCATCTCCGCGGATGAGGCGCCGCGCCTTCGGCCCTTTATCGCGGTCGCGGAAAAGCTCGGCTCCTTCGCTGGCCAGCTTACCGATCAATCGATCACCGGCATCGTCATCGAATATGCGGGCGATGTGGGCGAGATGAACACGCGGGCGCTTACATCCGCGGCGCTGGCGGGCGTGCTGCAGCCGATGTTGGGGACGGTCAACATGGTTTCCGCGCCGGTCGTGGCAAAGCAACGGGGCATCAAGGTCGATGAGGTGCGCCAGAGCCAGCGAGGCGCCTATGAAACCTATATACGCCTCACGGTTAAGACCGAGGGGCTGGAGCGTTCTGTGGCGGGAACGGTGTTCTCGGACGGCAAGCCCCGCATCATCCAGATCAAAGGCATCGATCTTGAAGCCGAACTGGGCGCGCACATGCTCTATGTCACCAATGTGGACAAGCCGGGCTTCATCGGCGCCATCGGCACGCTGCTTGGCAATGCGGGCGTGAACATCGCGACCTTCAACCTCGGCCGCACCGCACGGGGGAAGGATGCGATTTGCCTGGTGCAGATCGACGAGCCTATTCCAGCCGATGTGCTGGACGCGGTGCGGGCGCTGCCACAGGTGCGGCAGGCGAAGCCGCTGGCGTTCTGAGTAGGGTAACCCTGATCCCGTCATTCCGGCGAAAGCCGGAATCCCGCTTTCGACGGGCAGGGTGCTGAGTTTAAGGCGAAGCGGGATGCCAGCTTTCGCTGGCATGACGGGAGTCAAGTAGATACCAGAGGGCTCGGCCCGGAAAGAGAACTTTCAGAGCGCTTGCCCGTGCCCAGCTACATCTTCGAAGGATCGATGCCGTTGACCAGTACGCCGCCTGGCGTCGTCTCGATCTTCCACAGCGCTCTGCCGTCGGGTTCCTGTTTCGACAGCCCCTTGGCGGCGACGAGGCCGGTGATTGCCTGCTGAAGGCCCATCTCGGCCGGTGCTGCTCTCAGGATTTCCATCAACCGGTCAATGCCCCGGGCTCTTATCGTTGCCTGCCCCACGGGTGCGGCCACGGGACCCGCCGTCATGCTTCCGTCGAAAGAAATATCGAAAGCTTTCGCGATGATCTCGCTGGGTCCCATGGACATCGTCACAGTACCCTTCGGCAAAAATGCCGCCAGAAGCCGTTGTTCGAAAGCGGGATTGGGTGCTGGGGAATTGGCCAGATCGAGATTGTCGATCAGAATCTCCGCCGGAGCCCGCAAGTTGAAGTCAGCTATTTTGAAATCGAGTTTCGTGCTGGAGGGAACAAGTGCGGACGCCCAAGGCGGCACAAGCCCCGGCGGCAAGGTGATGCCGGAGACGGAAACCTCCTCCTGAAAAAGGCCGTCGGCCACAGCGCCATTCAGGGAAACTCCAAAGCCGGCTCCCGCGATGCCGATCACTCCCGAGGGTATGGCCACCGACAAATTCTCCAGCGTGCCCGTGGTCGAAATATTTTCGAAGAACGGGAGCCCGGCGCGCAGCAGGTTCTTGAGTTGGGGCTGCCCGGCCCTGATTGCTTCAGGGGAGGGATTGGCGACAAAGAAGGCGATCAATTCAAGAATGGCCTTCGTCCGCAAGCCTTTTACGGTGCTGATCTGCGTGCCTTTAAGAACCGACACATCGACATCAACGGGATCGCTCCCGGGCACGGGAAATTCCATAATTTGGGTGAGGCCGGCCACATCCCCTTTGGCGGTAGCATCCACGCCCCCGCCAGCGGCAGCGGTTGCTGTGGTTTCGTAGTTCATCGATTCGATCGCATAGGCGACGCGCGAGGAACCGGCTCCGGGCGTTATGAAGGTTTCGTCAAAGCCAAGGCGTGTAATATTGCTGGATGAACTGCTGAAGGCCGTCAGGTTCTCATCGAAGATTCCGCTGCCGGCCACTTTCTCGATCCTGAAGGTAAGGTCGAGGACCCCTGGCACATTGGCTGCACCCGAAAAGGCCTGATCCTGCGTCACCAGCCACTTTCCCGAACCCTGATCCGCCAGCGTCATCTCCATGGGAGACATTTCAAATTTGAAACCGGGCTGGGAAATCCGCGCGAACAGCGGCGCGAAATCAACTTTCACGACATAGACTTCGCCAGCGGGTGTCACCGTCACGACACCCGGTTCGCGGCCCAGATAGGTTTGGAAGACGCCCGTGAGGCGCTGGGCTTCCTCCGGCGTGGCGGTGGCGGCCACAATTGAGGTGTGGGAAGCAAAAAAGATGACGGCGGCAACGATGAAGCGAAGATGCATGAAAACCAACCTTGTTTGCGAATTCTGACGGCGCCAACGGAGCATTTTTGCGGTTCGGCAGTCAATAGCGGCCGGGCACAAATCGGCCCTGAATTCGCCTTGCAAGAATGAACTCATCGGAGCAGGCGGGGGCCAACCGGAGTATTAACCATGCGCCTGCGCTTTGCCGTAGCCGTGCTTGCCAGCACGGCTTTCACACCAGCCTTCGCCGCCAATATCACCGCAAATTCCCGCATCGATGCCGTGACCGTTTTTCCTTCGGGAGCCGAGGTCGTGCGCCTGGCGGAAGCGGAAGTCGATGCCGGGGAGAATACGCTCACCTTCTCGGGTTTGCCCGGGAACCTGCAAATGGAAACCATACGGGTTGAAGGCTCCTCTTCGGGCAAGATAGAAATCGGATCGGTCGACTCCCGTCTGGTGGCGGTGCCATCAGTCGCAACCGATACGCAGCGCAAGAAAATTGAAACGGAGATCGAAGCGTTGCAGGACGAGCGCGCGGTGCTCGACCAAACGATCAGCGATACGGAATATCAGAAATCGCTGATGCAGCAACTGGCCACCGTCGCTTTCGCGCCGGCGCCTAAAGAGGATGAGGTGAAGCGATTTGGGCCGGAGGATCTGGGCGGGCTTCTTGATCTGGTGGGCGGCAAATTGCAGATGCTGTCGAAGCTTATCCTCGATTCTCGCGTGAGGCAGCGGGCCATCGACAGGCAGATCGGCGATCTTTCGGACGAACTCCTGCGGCTGGCGCCACAGGATGAACAGCGCGTCGTGGTGACGGTGCATCTTGCAGCACCCGTGGCCGCTGCGGGAACGTTCAAGCTGAAGTACCGGATCGCGGAGGCGGGTTGGCGACCCATCTATGATGCGCGTCTTGTTTCGCCGGAGAAAAACACGAAGGCGAAAATCGAGCTGGTGCGCCGGGCTGACGTCATGCAGTCGACAACCGAGAGCTGGAACAATGTGACGCTGACACTTTCCACCGCCCGTCCGCTAGGGGCAACGACGGCTCCCGAATTGGACCCCGCGCAAATCGTGGCCTTCGATGAGGGAAGGGGCGCGAACTACGGCAAGTCCGCCGATATAATGGTTACGGAGAAGCCCGCGACGGCACCCGAGCAGAGCGTGGCATCGAAGTTGCGCAAGGAAGACGGCGTGGCGCAAGCGCAGGCGGAGGTCGAAATTGCCGGGTTCCAGGCGCTCTATTCCATCACGGGGAAGGTGAGCGTCGACAATACCGGCTCCGCCAAGAAGGTTCGCATCGACACGAGCGAAGTGGAAGCGGAGCTGACGGCGCGGGCGGTGCCGAAGCTAGATCCCAATGCCTATCTCATGGCGTCGTTCACGCTCAATGGCGAGACGCCGCTGCTGCCGGGCGTCGTCATGCTCTATCGCGATGGCGTGTTCATGGGGCAGGGCGGCTTGCCGCTGCTGGCGCCGGGCGAGGAAGCGAAACTCGGCTTCGGTGCCGACGACCTCATCAAGGTGAAGCGCGTGGAGGTCGACCGCATGAGCGGCGAGGAGGGCTTGCTTTCAACGTCTAATGTGGAGACCCGCGCCTATGACATCACGGTGAAGAACCTCCATGACTTCTCCGTTCCGGTGACCATACTCGACCAGGTGCCGTATTCGACTTGGGAAGAGGTCACGGTCGACGCTCTGCCGGGGATGACGGCTCCTGCCTTTCAGGATTTCGAGAAGAAGCGAGGCGTGCTTGCCTGGAATCTCGATGTGGAACCCAAGGCCGAGGCGTTGATCAAGCATGGCTTCAAAGTGAAGATGCCGCGGGACATGAAGGTGGGAATGAATTTCAACTAATGTTCTTCCAACCCTTTCTCAAATTTTCCGTCATTCCAGCGAAAGCCGGAATCCCGCTTCGCTGAAGCTGGACCCCAGCTTTCGCTGGGGTGACGGGAATTTCATACTGAACTCATTTCCCAGACTCCCCAGCCAACAAGCAGGAGGCCGGTGAAACGGCTCAGTTGGTTTCCGGCGGGGATCAGTTTTTCGATTGCGACGTAAATGGCGAGGCCCATGATCCAGGCGAGTTCCATGACGCCGCCGTAGAACAGCAAGCCCATCAGAACCCAGCAGCAGCCGAGACAATACACTCCGTGCGAGAGGCCCATGCGGAAAGCGCCCAGCCATCCCTTGCGCCAGTTGCGCGCGAAGAACATGAGGGGTGTCTGGCATTTGTGCAGACAGGCATATTTGAGCGGCGACATCTGGTAGAGGCCGGCCGCGATCAACAAGCTTCCGCCGATGGTGGCACTGGTCAACGCCATCATGCCGGTGAGCGGAGTGAACTTCTCCAGCGCCAGATGCAGCGCTGTGGCGGCGGCGCTGAAGACGGTCCAGATGGCGGCATAGCCCAGGGTGAAGAGGCTGACGGGTGCAACGGAAGCGCCCTTGGCGGAAAACTTCCGCGTCATCGCGCCGTAGGTGAGAATGGCGGGCGCTGCGGTTGGCAGCATCATCGCCAGCATCATGGTCCACCACATGATGAATAGCAGGACCGCGTAACGCGCGCTGTTCGTGGGCGAGGGCGACATCAGGAGGTCGCCCGTCCGCAAAGTTATCCAAAGGCCTAGAACAGCCACGAAGGCGAGCGCCGCCAGAACGATGAGATGCTGGTGGCGGGCGGCCTCCGATATCCGGTCCGGCAGCGCCTGGCTGCCGCCGCTCACCTGACGAGGCCTTGTCCCGTCATGTGCAGCTTTGCGAGATGGGCGTGTTTGCCCGCCGTATCAAACTTGATCGGCGCGGGAGACTTGATGGAGCCGCTGCAATATTCAGCGTCCAGATATTCGAAGCCGCCGCGGAGCGAAACCTTCGCATGGTGGGTATGGCCGGTTACGGGATTGCGGATGGGCTCGGTCTTGATTTCGACCACGCCCGGGACATTGACATGGCCAACACAGTTCTGGAGATCGGATGAATACTCGATCTTCTTGAACATGGGCGGATGCACTTTCTCGCACATGGAAACGAAAACCTGGAAGAAGGTGGCGCCGGGCTCGGTATCCTGGCCCGACATGATCTTGAGCAAAGCTTCGCGCTGTTCGGGTGTCGCGCGCTCGTCGACGATGGGCTGAATTTCGCCCTTGCCCTCATGGATGGCGCCAGGCCAAGCCACAGTACCTGCGATGCGCAAGCCATCGAGCTTGACCTTGCCATGGTGGCCCTTTTCGATCTCAACGCCTATTGCCGCGCGGCAATTGCCGTTGGTAGGAAGGGCATTGAACTGGCAGGGGCAACCGTAAGAGCAGTTGCAGGACACGACTTCCGTACCCTGGATCATCCATTCCGTGTGGGCCATGTGGGTCTCCTCCAGTTTGAACTAGCGTACAACTCCGCCGCCGTGCTGGCGCAGCCGGTTGAACTGACCATAGCTGTCCTTGAGCAAAAAGGCGATGGCGCCCTTTGCGGTGGCGCTGGCGCTGCCGATTTCCGCGATGTCGAACTCGATGCCCCCGGGAATATCGATGCGGACGCGGTGCTCGCCGCCGGTGGCCGGGCTCTTGATCGGGCGGCCTTCGCTTTCAAGCACGCCGGGAATGGAAGCCTTGGCGGTGCGGGCTTCTATGTCCATTTCGAGGTTGATCGGTTTGTAGAGGGTCGGGTGGTGGGTGTCCGACATGGCGCTGAAGACCCACCAATGATTGACGGCTTCCTCGGTTTCCCCGCCGTGGAGGACGGTTTTCAGCGCCTCGCGCTGGGCGGAGCTGGCTTTCTCGTCGACAACCACCTGCATCTGACCCTTGCCTTCGAAGATCGGTCCCGGCCATGAATAAATGACCGCGGCGCGCAGGCCGTCGAGCCTGGTTTCACCGAAGTGGCCTTTTTCGATCTCGAACACTTCGAAGCCCTTGCAGTCGCCGCGGGTGGGCAGGCTTTCGAACTGGCAGGGACAGCCGTAATCACAATTGCAGTTGCCGTAGGACTTGCCCTCGATCAACCAGTCGATCCGCGCCATTTTACTGCTCGCCTTGATACCAGCGCAGGCGTAATTGTCATTTTTGGTTTTGTAAAGTCACCGGTTCGTGTATGTCCCGGCGACGGCCCCGGCGCTTCGCATGGGGCCGTTCGCATGTCTGAAAGGATAAGGCCCATGGCCAATGTGGCGGTGGTCGGCGCCCAATGGGGCGATGAGGGCAAGGGCAAGCTTGTCGACTGGCTGTCGGAGCGGGCCGATGTGGTGGTGCGCTTTCAGGGGGGCCATAACGCGGGCCACACGCTGGTCATCGACGGCGTCACCTATAAGCTGTCGCTGTTGCCTTCGGGGATCGTGCGCCCGGGCAAGCTCTCGGTTATCGGCAACGGTGTGGTGATAGACCCGTGGGCCCTTGTGGCCGAAATCGAGAAGCTCGCATCGCAGGGCGTTTCAGTCTCGCGCGACAATCTGCGGATCGCGGGCAATGCGACGCTGATCCTGCCGCTTCATCGCGAGCTGGATCAAATGCGCGAGGCGGCAGCGGGCTTGGCCAAGATCGGCACGACAGGGCGTGGCATCGGGCCTGCCTATGAAGACAAGGTCGGCCGGCGCGCCATCCGCGTCAATGATCTCAACGATCTTGCAACACTTGGGCCTAAGATTGACCGGCTGCTCGCTCATCACAACGCGCTGCGCCGGGGCTTAAGCCAACCAGAGGCCGGAACGCGGGAAATACTGGAGCAGCTTTCGGAGATCGCGCCGAAAATACTCGCCTACTCGGACGCGGTCTGGTCGCTGCTGGATGAGGCGCGGCGCGAAGGCAAGCGGATTTTGTTCGAAGGCGCCCAAGGCATTCTCCTCGACATCGATCATGGCACCTATCCTTATGTGACGTCATCCAACACCGTCGCGGGACAAGCGGCGGCGGGCTCGGGGCTTGGCCCCTCGGCCATCGGTTATGTGCTCGGCATTGCTAAAGCCTATACCACGCGGGTTGGGTCCGGCCCGTTCCCGACGGAACAGGAAAATGAGATTGGCGAATATATCGGCAGACGGGGCCGCGAGTTTGGAACGGTCACCGGCCGCAAGCGGCGCTGCGGCTGGTTCGATGCCGTGCTGGTGCGGCAGGCGATCAAGACCTCCGGCATTCACGGCATCGCGCTCACCAAGCTCGATGTTCTCGACGGGCTCAAGGAGATCAAGGTCAGTACGGGTTACATGCTCGATGGCAAACGCCTCGACCGATTCCCCGCCGCCGAGGAAGCCCAGAAGCGGGTGCAACCCATCTATGAAAGCTTCGAAGGCTGGGAGGGAACGACCGCGGGTGCGCGCCGCTGGGCGCAGCTTCCGGCACAGGCGATCAAATATGTGAAGTACCTGGAGGAGTTGATCGAATGTCCGGTGGCGCTGCTCTCAACATCGCCGGAGCGGGAAGATACGATTTTGATGCGGGATCCGTTCGAGGACTAGCGAGCAGCCAGCCTCCGGTCGAGAGGAACGTTCTCAATTTTTGTAATTCGTAGCTTGCCAATATCGCGGTGAGTTGGATTGACCGATATATTATGAGCGCCGGGAATGATGGCAGATGGAACGCGAAGGAGCAGGTTCGCCCCTGAGGTCAGCCAATTGTCGCCCAGAGCGCGTGAAGTTGGAACGTCGGCCATCCAAGCCGTCGGCAGCTGGTGCGGCTCTATGCTGGCGACGAGCAGCCGGTCCTCCACCTCGATTGTCATCAGCTGAAATGTTTCGGGGATATCCTCCCAATTGATGTGTACAAGAAGTTCGTTGAGGGCGCCGGCCGGGTGATCGGCGGTATAAATGATGGGGCGGCCCTTGGTGTGCCAGCGGCCGGAATTGCGAAGGCCTCCCGCACCCGACAAATCTGTGTAATTCGAGATCCGCCATAACTTCATTCCGCTTAGATAAAGATGCCGTGGTCGATTTGACCCAGAAGTTCACTCACGGCGAGGGCGCCGGTTTCACTTCTCAGAAGGTCGATCGGCGTTTGTCCCGAGAGCGCGAAATTGGGTTTACGCAGCCAACGGGAAGATTTCCCGGAGTCACCAAACACACGATCCGCTTCGGCGCTAATTCGCGCCAACCGCAGGGCTTTGTCGGTTTCTTCAGGCGTTAACTTTTCATGCTTTGCCTTGCGCCTCGCCAAGGTGCGTTTCGGGATAACCAGCGCACCGATCTCCTCGCTGGTAAAACGCGAGTTCCACCGAGACAATTCGTGTAGTTCCACGATAACAACTTTTCCGCTCACAATCCGCGCTTGCGCCTTTTCCCAGGTGGTAAGCAGCGGTTTGCTCTCCGGGTTGCTTGGATGAGCGGGAGCGCGAGGATTTCCCGTTGCGCGCTTCGAAGGCCTTTGAATAACTGAATCGGGCATGGTGCCACTTTGTCCAAATTTTTGATAATATGGCACATAACCCGAAGATAGTCGAGGGTCTAGACGTACGTCAGAAGTCGCGCTTCTCGATGAAGAAGCCGTAGAGCGAGGTCAGCACGCTGACGCTGAACAAAGCCAAAAACAGGTTGAGGGGAACGCTGAGAACGAGGCCTGCCGCCGCAGCCGTCGCAGGGCTCGCTTGCCGCAAAAGCGAAGCGAGCGCGTATAGCGGCAGGAGAATGACCAGGGCGTTGAGCAGGAATACGGCCGCGATCTGCCAGAAATTGCCCTCCGAAGATTTGAGCGCGTCGCCAAAGGAAAAATCACGGCGGCCAAGAGCGACGGCGGGCAGCTTCAGCGAAAGAATCATGATAAAAGCACCCGCCAGCACGGAGGCCGGCAACAGGACGATCATCGCCGTGCGCGGCAGAAATGCAACGATCGTGACGATGACTGCGAAGGGGGCAAAACCCGCCAAGAATGTTAAAAGTGAATTGCCTATATAGCGCAACACCAGGGTATCCAGGCGGAGCGAATTGGCGGTGAGCAGTTCGTCGCGCAGGATGAACCGGTGCCAATTCACAGCGATCGAAGAAAAAGCAACGAAGCCAGTGATTGCGGATATGAAGTCGAAGGTCCGAGCAGGACCATCGCGGGTTCTCTCCGGGTCGAAGCCAAAGAGCAGCAACTCGGCGGCATCGAGCGCAAAGAGGATCGCGATCCAGACGATGCCGATCCGTATCCCGGCCATGCGATAGGTAATGACGGAGCGGAGCGCGTGGGAGACAGCCTTGAGCGGTGGCAATTTTCGCATGGGCCGCGGAAACTAGCGGCTCGCGGCGCGGAAAGAAACACCCGAAGCGCTATGCGGTGATCTTGCCGGCGGGCGGAGCAGGTTCGCGGTTCCGGCGGGAAAGCCCCTTGGCGAAATTGCGTAGGATAATCGCGGCGAGGTCGGTGACATGCGCCGGCCTATCGAGCAGATAACCTTGTGCCAGATCGCAGCCGAGGTCCCGCAGTATCGTCAGTTGTTTGGTGCTCTCAATGCCTTCGGCCGTCACCGTTAGTCCAAGACCGTGGCCCAGTTTCATGATCGAGCGAAGGATGCCGCGGGCACTTTGGGTTTCATCGAGCGCCTGAATGAAGCTGCGATCGATCTTGAGCTTGGAAAACGGAAACTTCCACAAATAGCTCAAGCTTGAATACCCGGTGCCGAAATCGTCGAGCGCCACGGCAACGCCCATGTCCCTGAGGACGCGCAGTTGCTGCAACACGAGCTCGGAGTCCTTGAGCAAGGTGCCCTCGGTGATCTCGACTTCCAGCCTGTAGGCGGGAAAGCGGTTCTGATCGAGGGCATTGCGGACGTCATTCATCAGCGAGCCCGAATAGAATTGCGCCGGGGAGAGATTGACGGCCACCATAAGATGGGCGGGCCATTCTGCGGCCACGCGGCAGGCTTCCTGCAGGCACCAGGCGCCGATCCGGTTGATCAACCCGGCCTGTTCGGCGATTGGAATGAATTCGGCAGGCGAGATTGAACCGAGCTCGGCATCGTGCAAACGCATCAGCGCTTCGAAGCCATTCAGCTCGCCGGTCTTGATATTGTAGACGGGCTGGAAATCAAGGCGGAAGGATTGCGCGACGACGGCATCGGCAACCGCTTTTTGAACCGCAAGCCGGCGCCTCGTATCCTGGGCGATTTCGGGATTGAAAAAGCCGTAACCGGGCGTGCCCTGTTCCTGGGCCGAGCGCAGCGCCAGCTCGGCGCTCCGCAGCAGCGGCTCTGCTGCATGTCCATCGGAAGCCGAGAGCGCTATGCCGGCATGAACCTGAACGGAAATTTCTTCACCGTGCCAGCCGATAGATTCGCTGAGTTTTGTGGTCAGCTCCTTGGCAAGGCTTAATATCGCCATGGTGTCGGTAACGCCGTGGACGAACAAACCATAGCGGGCGTGATCGAGATAGGCGATTTCGCTGCGATCGGGCTTTACCTCCGACAGCCGGTTCGATGTCGCCACTATGGCGTTGTCGGCGGCCTGCTGCCCGAAATTCTGGTCGATCAGATGAAGCTCGGCGATCTCGCAGACGATCAGCGCGCATTGGCTCTGGTCGTTGCGGGAACCGGAAAGCTGCGCATCCATCCGGTTGAGAAAGCTCGCCATGTTTTGCAGACCGGTAAGCTGGTCATGCTGCGAAAGAATTTTTAGCCGGCGTTGCAGAACGGTTTTTTGCCTGGTTTTATACCAGAACCCCAGAAGGGGCGCCAAAACCAGCAGGACGCAGGCCGTGAGAGTAAACCGTGTTGCTAAGCCGAAGAAGAGCGCATGCCGTTCAAACTGGTCGACCTTTGTAACCATCCAACCTGCGATCTTGCCGTCATCGCCCCTGACGGGCAGGGCCGTGGAGGCAAACCAGACGGGCTCGCCAATGCGTGTGCCCTGATGGATGAAAGTCGCCGGTTCTCCAGTGCGAAGGGATTTTGAGAACTCGGCGTTGATGCGTTCTTCCGGCTGATTTCGGGTGCGGGTTTTCGCAAGGTCGCCGGAGGCGAGCTTGAGCCGGCCCTGCGTGTCATAGATGTGAAACGAATGCACCCGGCCGATCTCGCGGGCTTGCCGCAGCAATTCCTGGGTCTCAAGCGACGGCATGCCGCCCCGCGCCAGCAGCGGAAGGGAGCCCGCATTGCGCGAAACCTCGTCCAGCCAAAGCTCCGCGTCGAGTTGGGCCTGCGTCGCTATCTGCCCGGTGACCGCGGTTTGGACGAAAATGAAGGCGAGCACGGCGGCACATAGGCTCAACGCCAAGCAAGTGATGAGATGCAACAGGCGCCTCGACTTGGTTCCGTAGATCGAGCGACCCATTCGTGATGCCCCGGTTCCCACAAAATTTCCCCAATTGACGAGTTAGACCGGGGTTGACGAATTTTAGGTAAAGTTTGGCCCGTTCCAGGGGTGGTTGCTTGAATAATTACAGCGGAAAGGCGCGAAAGATGAGGATATGGCGCAATTTAAGCTTGCACATGATTGCAGTTCTGCTCGTGATTCTGGTGGCGGGGCCTTTGGCTCACGCCGCACCGTATAGGACCTTTGCAGCCTCGCTGGTGGCGAAACCTCCGGAAGGCACACAATTCAGGCCGGACCTGGAGGCGCTCCTCGTAGGCCACGCCAATAGCTATCGGGCGCAGCAGGGCAAGGAGCCGCTCACGCCGAGCGACCTTTTCCTCGTTCCGGCACGCGCGCATGCGGTGGATATGATGATCAACAATTTTTTAGGACACAATGCCAGCACCGGGCATAATTTCGACAGCCGGATGCGGACGTTCGTGGATGACATCACGAAGTTTCCCGCGATGGCGGAAAACGCCGCGCGGGATTCGCAGAAGACGCCTGTGGGACCAGCCAAGGCAAAGGCTCTATTTCAACAATGGGTCCATAGCAGACCACATCGCAAGGCGTTGGTGAGCCGGGATTACGCGTTTGTCTCAACCGCGGTCGTGCAGCGCGGCAACAAGATCTGGGCCGTGCAGATATTCTGGGCAAAGCCCCGCGAGAAGGGGCTCTTTCAATAATCAGGCGCCAGCGGACACGAGCTTCGGGGCCAAAGCCTTCTGGGCGGCGTTCTTGACCGCCTTCTGAACCTTCTCGAAGGCCCTGACCTCGATCTGCCGGATGCGCTCGCGCGAGACGCCGAATTCCTGCGAGAGGTCCTGGAGGGTTGCGGACTCATCCTGAAGCCTGCGAGCTTCGAAGACGCGCCGTTCGCGGTCGGTCAACTTGCCCAAAGCTTCGGTCAACAGGCCGCGGCGGAGGCTCGCTTCCTGGCTTTCAACCAGCACATCTTCCTGGCTGCTGGTGTCGTCGACTAGCCAATCCTGCCACTCGCCATCGCTGTCGGCGCGGATCTGGGAATTGAGCGAACTGTCGCCCGCGAGCCTGCGGTTCATGGAAACCACATCCTCCTCGGTGACGCCCAAGCGCTTGGCGATAAGCTCCACCTGGTCGGGCCTGAGATCGCCTTCTTCGAGGGCCTGAATCTGGCCCTTCACCTTGCGGAGGTTGAAGAAGAGCTTCTTCTGGTTGGCGGTCGTGCCCATTTTGACCAGCGACCAGGAGCGCAGGACGAACTCCTGGATCGAGGCCTTGATCCACCACATGGCGTAAGTTGCGAGACGGAAGCCCTTGTCGGGCTCGAACTTCTTCACCGCCTGCATGAGGCCGACATTGCCCTCGGAAATGACCTCACCGATGGGCAACCCGTAGCCGCGATAACCCATGGCGATCTTGGCGACGAGGCGAAGGTGGCTGGTGATCAGCTTATGAGCCGCAGCGCTGTCGCCATGCTCTTTCCAGCGCTTGGCCAGCATGAATTCTTCTTCCGGCTGCAGCATCGGGAACTGCCGGATTTCCTGCAGATAGCGGTTCAATCCGCCTTCGCCGGAGGCTATGGCTGGGAGCGAAGTTTTCTGAGCCATGTTCAAACCTTTCTGTCTGCAGCGTCATATAGCCGGACAATACGCTGAAAATAAGACACCAGCCAAGTTACAGTTTATCAATTCGCCGTGACACTGGCTAAAGCGTCGATCAGGCGTCCCAGTTCCAAGGGTGGCGGGCTTTCGAAGCGCAAGGCCTGGCCGGTGCGGGGATGCTCAAAACCCAGGACGGCGGCGTGAAGCGCCTGCCGGTTCAAAGACTTAAGGGCGGTTCTTGCGGTTCCAGATAATTTGTGCATGGAAGCCGTGAAACCCGCACCATAGGTCTTATCCCCCAGCAGGGGGTGACCGAGATGGGCCATGTGGACGCGGATTTGGTGAGTCCGCCCGGTCTCCAGTTCACAGCGTATCAGGCTTGCAACTGGAGGATGCCCAAAGCGCTCCATCACCTCATAGTGGGTCACGGCCTCACGCGCCGTGGTGGAACGGGAAACCGCCATCTTCTGGCGATTGGCGCTGCTGCGATTGAGGCTGGCTGACACGGTGCCCCGGCTGCGCTCGGGCGAACCCCACACCACGGCGAGATAGGCCCGCTCGAGCCTGCCATCCCGGCCGTGGGCGGCGAATTGCTCGGAGAGACCCCGGTGGGCGAGGTCGTTCTTGGCGGCCACCAGGAGGCCGCTGGTGTCCTTGTCCAGGCGGTGGACGATGCCGGGCCGTTTCACGCCGCCGATGCCGGAGAGGCTGCCGCCGCAATGGGCGATGAGGGCGTTGACGAGTGTGCCCGTGTGATTGCCGGCACCTGGATGGACGACGAGGCCGGCGGGCTTGTCGATGACGATGAGGTCATCGTCTTCGTGGACGATCTGGAGAGCGATATCCTCGGCGGCGGGAAGGGCTGCGGCGGCTCGCGGAACGCGAACCTCGATTCGTTCGCCGCCTTTCAGCTTGTGGCTTCCGCTGGTGACGAGGGCTCCCTCGACAGTCACGCTACCTTCCGCGATAAGGCTCTGGAAACGGGAACGGCTGACCTCCGGAAAGGCCTGCGCCAGAAAGCGATCAAGACGGGCGCTGGCGCTGGCCAAGGTTGCAAGCACTTGAGAGGATGGCGGCATGACGGGCAAGGCAGAATTCCCTGAGCGCGAGGCGGAACTGGAGATTCGGCAGCCCGGCCTCAAGTTCCTCGAGGCCGCCGTCTATATCATGGGCGGCCTGCTGGTGCTCATGCTTGTGGGGCTGATCGGGGGCATCATCTGGAAGGTGACGCATCGGGGCGAAACGCCGCCGGTTGAAACAAAGCTGCTTGACCTTGGCCTTGCGGCTGGAGCCCAGGTTCAAGCCATGGAGCTCGATGGCGACCGGCTGGCGATCAACACCGGGGGCGAGATCATCGTCGTCGATATCCGCAAGAATGCCGTGATAAGTCGGATTGCAATCGACTAGTACGCTTGCGCTGCCGTTGCCCCTTCCGATATAGGAGGGCGCGCTCGCTCCCTTCGTCTATCGGTCAGGACGGCAGCCTCTCACGTTGCAAAGGCGGGTTCGATTCCCGCAGGGAGCGCCAAGTCCTTCCTTTTTAGAAAAACTTCCTGCATTTTCAATAGGTTTAGGGGAAGGGTGTACACTTGGAGCGCAGGGTGTACAGTTTTTTGTTTTTCTTACGTTCCATCTTTGGCTAACTGCTGCATGCCGATGTCCGCTAGCTTCTTTTTATTTGCGGCTTTCGTGTAGTGCGAGGCTTGGCGATTGTCACGCCAGGCCAGAATCGCAGAAATCGCATTCTCGCTTGCACCGGCTTCCGCCAAGCGGGTTGCAATCAATTTGCGCAGGCCATGGGCAGAGCAATCCGGTAACCCAGCTTCGTTGCAGCGATCCCGAAACCAATTACCGAAGCTCGCAGATGACGCGAACGGCTTGCCGTACTCCGTTACCATAAACATGAAGCGGCCTCTTATCCGCGAAAGCTCAGTGGCGAGCAGGGGGTGAATAGGGACATTCAACTGTTCATCATTTTTCTCGATACTCTCAATCACGATTCGGTCGCCTCGAACATTCGATTTACCTAATGCGATCAGGTCGGAACGTCGGACACCGGTGCACGACATGATGACGAATGCAAGATAGGCCATTGATCCGGGAGGATGCCGCTTTACGAATTGCGCGGCTTGCTCTTCGGTCCAAGTGTGGATCGGCTTGGCCGAGTACTTGATCTTATCCACACTCTTTGCGGGATTCGTTTTGATCCAACCATGCTTGACGCCGAAGTCCAGCACTTGCTTTACGCGTTTTAGCAACTGATTGGCGGCGGCGGGTGTGTCGCACTTTTTCGCGATTATTGACTCTAGGTGGCGCATTTCCAACAGCACCACGGGCTTGTCGCCATGCTCTTCGCAAAAATTGTCGAGGACACGTCTGTAGGTTCGTTGCGTGGATTTCTTGTCGAGGCCCGCGAATTTTGTACTCGCATAGAACAGGCTCACCAACGCTCCCATCGATCCGGGTCTGAGCTTCTTTTCAGCAGTCGACATTCCCAGGGCCGACTCATAGTTGGCGACGAATTCCGCACTGCCGGGCGCACCAGGAATGCGGACACGCTTGGACCCATTCCTTCGGAATGAGTAATAGAACTTGCCGTGCCGATTCTTCGTTCGGTGCAGATATTTGAACTCAATTTGCACCATCACATGCCCCATGGGTTCTCTCCCAAAGGTGGCACGTTTCCTTTCAGTATGTCAAAAGCTGCATCGAGATCGCGGCGATCCCATAACTTGCGCCTGCCGATTTCCAACGGCTTCGGAAACACGCCTTCTGCAACTTTTTCATCGAAGAAAGTGACACCTAGGCCAATGTATGCGGCCGCCTCGACACGCGAAAGTCCACGGGGCCAACGTGCTTCATGTAGATCAGTCGGGCACATGGTTGGGTC
>JBGTJO010000020.1:0-7603 GCA_041745135.1 Aestuariivirga sp.
TCGAACGCGCAGGTGATGAGGTGGCCGTCTTCATCGGAAGCCGCATCGTCTGCACCCGCTTCAATGGCGGCTTCAAGAACCGCGTCCGCCGTGCCTGCGTCGGATTTATAGGTAATTTCACCCGCCCTCGCGAACATGAAGGACACTGACCCGGTCTCGCCCAAATTGCCGCCATATTTAACGAACAGCGAACGCACAATAGGGGCGGTGCGATTGCGATTGTCGGTCAGCGCCTCGGCGATCACCGCAACGCCGCCGGGCCCGTAGCCCTCATAACGGATCGCCTCGTAATTTTCCCCCTCGCCGCCCTGCGCCTTTTTGATCGCCCGCTCGATCGTATCTTTCGGCATGTTTTCGGCCCGCGCGTTCTGGATGGCGAGGCGGAGCCTTGAATTGGCGTTGGGATCGGGCAGCCCCGCTTTGGCCGCAACGGTGATTTCCCGGCCCAGCTTGGAGAATATCTTGGACCGCACTTTGTCCTGCTTCCCCTTGCGGTGCATGATGTTCTTGAATTGCGAATGGCCGGCCATGGCCTGCTTATAGGCGGGCGTCCATCCCCGAAACAAGCCGCTTAACCCCTCGTTAAACCCCGCTGCGCCATGCTCCCCACGCGTCAGTTTGCGGGAGTAAAAAGTATGACAAGGCGGGGCGGCACGGTGGACGAATTTTCCTTTGCAGCGGAGGGACTCGCGGGAACCGCGGCCTCGGGAGCCTTGCGCCGGGTGCGCTCCTTTGCCGACCAGGTGCCTTCGGGCCGCATGTTCGCGGCTATCGCTACGCTCACCGAAATGTCCCGCCGGATCGAGACGAGCCTCGAAGCCGGACAGGAAGCTCTTGCTACGGGCGAAGAGGATACCGCGACACTGGAGTTTGCCCGTTCGCTCGTACAGATGGACCGGCTGGCTGCCGCCTCGGACCAGGAGCTGGAAACGCCAGCCCAACTGCCGGGTTATCTTCAGAAGCGGCGCTAGCTCCAGAACGGAACATCCGCCGCCGACAGGCGCCCGCCCACGCGGATAGGAGCTATGGCCAAAGCCAATCCTGTCCGGTCATCCGTTTCAACCGCCACTCCACAGACGGTCGCCGGACCTGAGGCAGGCTCGAAGCGCTCGATGGGCAGCTTGCGCAGAAAACGGTTGAGTGGCTCCGCCTTTTGCATGCCGATGACCGAATCATAATCGCCGCTCATGCCGGCATCGCTGAGATAGGCTGTACCGCCAGGCAGGATCATATGATCGGCTGTCGGTACATGCGTGTGCGTGCCGACGACGAGACTGGCGCGGCCATCGGCAAAATGCCCCATGGCCATCTTTTCTGAAGATGCTTCCGCGTGAAAATCGATGAGGACCGCGTCACAGTCGCGCCCCATAGGGCAGCTATCGAGTTCGCGCTGGATGGCCGGGAACGGATCATCGAGGACCGGCTCGATCATCACCCGCCCCATGGCGTTGATGACGAGCACCCGGCGGCCTGAGGCCGTAGTGATGATCGCGACACCTCGCCCCGGACACCCGGCGGGCCAATTCACCGGCCGCAGCAGATTGGAATAGCGCTCGATGAACACCAGCGCCTCGCGCTGGTCGAAGGCGTGATTGCCGAGGGTAACGGCATCGGCGCCGGCGGCCAGAAGCCCATGGAAAATTTCCTCCGTGATGCCAAAGCCGTGGGCGGCGTTCTCGCCATTCACCACCACGAGGTCAGGCCGATAGCGCTGGCGGAGCAGCGGCAGCTCGCGCGTCACCGCCTCGCGGCCAGCCTTGCCGACCACATCGCCCAGAAAAATCAGCCGCACGCGAAGGTGGCTTTCTCGGTCATGATGTAGTCGAGCGGCTGATCGTATTCGGCACGCGGCACCTCTGGCACCTCCTGGTCCGCATAGGCAACTCCAATAGCGATGACGGGTTTCAGCGCCCGCAATTTAACCAGGGTCCGGTCATAAAAGCCGCCGCCATAGCCGAGCCGGTAGCCTTTCGCATCGAACGCGAGCATTGGCACCAGCAGAACATCGGGATGCACTTCCGGCGATGTTTCCGCCGGCACTGGGATATTCCATATGCCTGCAACCGTTGGCTCACCCGGCGCCCAGACGCGGAAGGTGAGCGGCAGCCCCTCGCCGATCACGACGGGCATGGCAACCATCCAGCCATCCCCATGCAGGCGGTTGAGCAGGGGCAAGGTCGAAATTTCGCTCTTGTAGGGGAAGAAGCCGGATATCACCGATTTTGGCGGGGCTGAAGCAAATGGCAGGCCCCGCTCCGCCAGCGCGTGCTTGGCCGTGTGGTGCAGAAGCTCATGGGCCGCCCCGCGCTGCCTTGAAGCTTCCCCGCGCGCCCGGCGTTTGACTGCTGCGATATCCATGAGGACCTGCTCAAATCAAAGCGGCGAGCCACCATAGGCCGTGGGAGAGCGCGATCCCGGGTCCCTACTTACGTAGGTGGGCGCCGTTTACGCAAGGCCAGGGCCCCGCACAGGGACAGCTCCCGTGAGAATCGTATAGGCCCCAGGGAAAATTTCTCCACACGGGCCGGGCAGCCCGCCGCCTTTGAATGTAATCCCGGGGGCTGGAGAAATCCAGTGCGCCTCAGGCCAATTCGCGGGCAACCACTTCGAGGCGTTTGGTTGCCGAGGCTAGGCGTTGGCTCAGCCGGATCTCCAGCGCCTTCGATTGGGCTTCAAGCGCCACCCGCGAAACCAATATGTCGCGCACTTCTTCTTCCAGCGCCTCCACGCGCCGCATGGATTCCGACAGCCGGTCGGCCAACATCAACCCGGACATGACCAGCAGTCTTATGTCGCCCACCGTGCCGACACTTTGCTTGATGCGCATGACTTCGGAATCGAGCAGCTTCGCAAGCTCGCGCAGATGGTTCTCCTCGCCGTCCGGACACTGCATGGTGTAGGGCTGGCCATTCACCTCGACGATGACATGCGCCATGGCCTAGTCCCCGCTGTTGGAATGCAGCACCGCGCGGATGCGCGACATGGCGGCATCGATCTTGCCCGCCGCCTGCTTGCTGGTATCGACGAGCTCGCCCGCCTTGGTGCGCACGAGGTCAAGCTCATGGGCGAGGCGCGAGCGATCCTTGCGCAATGTCTCAGCCTGAGCCGCTAACTCCTCGGCAAGCTTGCCATTTTGCTGCCGGCGCGCGACCGCGGCTTCGAACTGCCGCAAGGCCTGCTCGAACTGGTCAAGCACGTCGTCCAGTTTGCCATTTTCCGCCATTGCCGTCCCGGGCAACACACGAGAATCTCTCATGCCAATAATCTGTTACCATATGCGCCGGGGGCCGCAAGCGCAACGTTGGCGCGGGCTTTCTACTGTTGACTCAGGGGTTTCCGGTGTTAACAGAAGCGCCCTGATGGACAGCGCTCCGAGGACTCCAGAAAACATGACGCAGATTTCCGCAGAGCAAACCCGCTCTTTGGCGAACGCGATCCGCGCGCTCAGCATGGACTCGGTTCAGAAAGCCAATTCCGGCCATCCGGGCCTGCCCATGGGCATGGCCGATGTGGCAACGGTGCTGTTCACGCAGTTCCTCAAATTCGATGCGGCCGAGCCCCACTGGCCCGACCGCGACCGTTTCATCCTCTCCGCCGGCCACGGCTCCATGCTGCTCTATTCCCTGCTGTTTCTTCTTGGCTACAAGGACATGACGCTGGAGGAGCTGAAGAACTTCCGCCAGCTTGGCTCCAAGACGGCGGGCCACCCGGAATTCGGCCACGCTACTGGAATTGAAACGACAACCGGTCCCCTGGGCCAGGGCTTGGGCAATTCGGTTGGCTTCGCGATCGCCGAGCGCCATCTCAATTCCCGCTTCGGCAATGATCTCGTCAATCACAAGACTTACGTCCTCGCAGGCGATGGCTGCCTGATGGAAGGCATCTCGCAGGAATCAATCACGCTTGCGGGGCATCTCAAACTATCGAACCTGATTGTGCTGTGGGACGACAACGGCATTTCCATTGACGGCAAATTGTCCATGGCGGACTCGACCGACCAACTCGCCCGCTTCGCGTCCGCCAACTGGAACGTCATGCGCGTCGACGGCCACAACGCGGATGAAATCGCTGCAGCCCTTTCGTCCGTGCAAACCTCGGACAAGCCCTCGCTCATCGCCTGCAAGACGATCATCGGCTACGGCGCTCCCAACAAACAGGGCACGGCCGCAACCCATGGCTCGCCCCTGGGCGCGGAGGAGATTACCGGGGCCCGCAAGGGGCTGGGCTGGGATCATGCCGCCTTCATCGTTCCGCAGGATTTGCTGGAAGACTGGCGCGCCGCCGGGGCGCGCGGCTGCAACGCGCGGATCGAGTGGGAGAAGCGCCTGGCTGCGAGCGACAGGAAGGCGGAGTTCGACCGCATCATCTCAGGCGCGCTGCCTTCGGGTTTGGACGACGCCATCACCAACTACAAAAAAGAGCTCGCGAACAATCCGCCAGCGCTTGCCACACGCAATTCGTCCCAGAACGCCCTCGATGTGATCAACTCTGTTGTCCCCGAAACCATCGGCGGCTCCGCCGACCTGACTGGCTCCAACAACACCAAATCGAAGGAGATGAAACCGCTCAACGCCGCTGACTATGGCGGCCGTTACATCTACTATGGCATCCGCGAGCATGGCATGGCGGCGGCTATGAACGGGTTGGCGCTTCATGGCGGCATCATTCCCTATGGCGGCACCTTTCTCACCTTCACCGACTACTGCCGTCCCTCGATCCGCCTCTCCGCCCTCATGGAGCAGCGCGTCATCTATGTGATGACTCACGATTCGATCGGCCTTGGCGAAGATGGTCCGACGCATCAGCCCGTCGAACACCTCGCCGCCCTCCGCGTCATTCCGCACCTAAAGGTTTTCCGCCCCTGCGATGCGGTCGAAACCGCCGAATGCTGGCAGCTTGCGCTTCACAACAAGGGTCCGAGCATCCTGGCCTTGACGCGCCAGAAACTGAAGCCCGCCCGCTTGAGTTATTCGGCCAAAAATCTCTGCGCCCTTGGGGCCTATGAGATGGCGACTTCGGAGAAAAAGACCAAAGCCGTGATCTTCGCCTCGGGCTCGGAAGTTGAAATCGCACTTGAGGCAAAGGGCGTGCTCGACAAGGCGGGAACGCCCGCCCGCGTTGTTTCGGTTCCCTCCATGGAGCTGTTCGAGAAACAGAGCAGAGCCTACAAGGAAAAACTGCTCGGCGCCGAGAAAATCCGCATCGCCATCGAAGCGGGCGTGCGCACCGGCTGGGATCCCTTTATCGGCACAAGCGGCAAGTTCATCGGCATGACCGGCTTCGGCGCCTCCGCACCGGCTGAGGACCTCTACAAACATTTCGGTATAACGGCCAAGGCGGTCGTAAAGGCGGCGAGAGCGTGACGCGATATGCTCCTACCCTCATCCTGAGGTGCTCGCCGAAGGCGAGCTTCGAAGGATCAGCCCAGTCTCGGAAGGGACCCTTCGGGGCACCGCTACGCGGTGCACCTCAGGGTGAGGAGCAAGATGCCGGCGTTTAGGACGCTCGACGACATCGACGTTGCGGGCAAGCGGGTCTTGGTGCGCGTCGATCTCAATGTGCCCATCGCGAACGGCGTAGTCACCGATGCTACGCGCATCGAGCGTATCGTGCCGACGCTTCGCGAACTGTTGGACAAAAATGCCGCCGTCATCGTGCTGGCGCATTTCGACCGGCCCAAGGGAAAGGTCGTACCCGAGATGTCGCTGAAGCCGGTGGCGCCCGCGCTTGAGAAATTGCTGGGCCATCCGGTGAAGTTCGCGTTTACGGATTGGCAGTCACCACCCGCGATTGATGTAAAACCCGGGCAATGCCTGCTGCTTGAAAACACCCGCTATCATCCCGGCGAAGAGAAGAACGACCCGACCTTCTCCAAACTTCTCGCCGGCCTCGGCGATATTTTTGTCAACGACGCGTTCTCCGCCGCCCACCGCGCCCATAGTTCAACGGAAGGCATCGCCCATCTCATTCCTGCGGTCGCGGGCCGCGCCATGGAGACTGAACTTCGGGCGCTTGAAACAGCGTTGGGAAATCCCAAGCGGCCCCTCGTTGCCGTCGTCGGCGGCGCGAAGATCTCCACCAAGCTTGAGCTTCTCGGCAACCTTTCAGGTGTCGCCAATACCATCGTGATCGGCGGCGGGATGGCCAATACGTTTCTTGCCGCTGAGGGCCATCCCGTCGGCAAATCGCTGTGCGAGCATGATCTTGCCAAGAAGGCGCGCGACATTCTTGAAGCCGCAAAGGCGAAGAACTGCACCATTCTGTTGCCCACCGACGTCATCGTGGCCAAAGAGTTCAAGGCGAATGCGCCAAGCCGTGCGGCCGGACTTGACGATGTGACGGCTGACGACATGATCCTCGACGTGGGCCCTCGAACCATTGCCGCGATCAACAAAGCCTTCGACGATTCCCGGACATTGGTCTGGAACGGCCCGCTCGGCGCCTTCGAGCTCCCGCCCTTCGATGCGGCGACCGTCGCCTGCGCCAGGTACGCAGCCGAACTCACAAAATCCGGCAAGCTTGCCTCGATCGCCGGAGGCGGCGATACTGTCTCCGCCCTCAACCATGCGGGCGTGGCCGATGATTTCACTTATATTTCGACAGCGGGCGGCGCGTTTCTCGAATGGCTCGAGGGCAAGCCCCTGCCCGGCGTCAAGGCTTTGGAGGTAACAAGATGATTGACCAGTTGAACAAGATCGCCAACCGCATGGTCGCTCCCGGCAAGGGCATCCTCGCCGCCGATGAATCGACCGCCTCCATCGCCAAGCGGCTTGAATCGATCGACACGCCGTCGACCGAGGACACCCGCCGCGATTACCGGGAGATGCTGTTCAGCGCCGCCGATGCCATGAAGACCTGCATCTCCGGCGTCATCCTGTTCGACGAAACCTTGCGGCAGAAGGCCCGCAACGGCACACCTCTCGTCGATGTCATCAAGGCGGCCGGCGCGGTTCCCGGCATTAAACTCGACACCGGCGCGAAGGCCTTGGCCCTTTCGCCCGGTGAAACCATAACCGAGGGACTCGATGGTCTTGCCGCACGCGTTGCCGAATATGTGAAGCTCGGCGCGCAGTTCGCCAAGTGGCGGGCCGTCATCGATATCGGCAATGGCATTCCCTCTCACAACGCCATCCACGCCAATGCCCACGCGCTCGCCCGCTACGCGGCGATCTGCCAGGCGGGCGGCCTCGTGCCCATCGTCGAGCCTGAAGTTTTGATGGATGGCGATCACGATATCGACGCTTGCGCCATGGTCACCGAATGGGCGCTCAAGGAGCAATTCCAGGAACTCTACTATGCGAACGTGGCCCTCGAAGGCATGGTCCTCAAGCCCAACATGGTGATCGCCGGCAAGAAATCCGCAAAGCAGGCCTCGCGCGAGGAAGTGGCGGAGAAAACCCTGAAGGTGTTGAAGCGCTGCGTGCCCGCCGCCGTTCCAGGCATCGCCTTCCTGTCGGGCGGGCAATCGAGCGAAGATGCGACCGCCCATCTCCACTACATGAATGCCGCCGGTCCGCTGCCCTGGACGCTCACCTTCTCCTATGGCCGCGCCTTGCAAGCCGATGCCCTCAAGGCCTGGGGCGGAAAATCCGAAAACGTGGCG
>JBGTJO010000021.1:0-9422 GCA_041745135.1 Aestuariivirga sp.
GAGAAATATCTCGAGAAGCCGCGCCATATCGAAATCCAGGTTCTGGGCGATGGCAGAGGCCAGGCGGTGCATCTGGGCGAGCGCGACTGCTCATTGCAGCGGCGGCATCAGAAGATTTGGGAGGAAGCTCACTCCCCTGCCCTCAATTCCGTCCAGCGCGATGAGATTGGCTCGCGCGTCGCCGCTGCCATGGCGAAGCTTGGTTATGAAGGCGTGGGTACCATCGAGTTTCTTTACGAGGATGGCGAGTTCTATTTCATCGAGATGAACACGAGGCTGCAGGTGGAGCATCCGGTGACGGAAGCGATCACCGGGCTTGACCTGGTGCAGGAACAGGTACGCGTGGCGGCGGGGGCGGAGCTGCAATACAAGCAATCCGATATCGTCTTCGCGGGCCATGCCATCGAGTGCCGCATCAATGCTGAGAACCCTACGACCTTCGCGCCATCGCCGGGCCGGGTTGACGCCGTACACTTCCCCGGAGGCTTGGGCTGCCGGGTCGATTCAGCCCTTTATGCCGGATATCTCATACCGCCCTATTATGACAGCCTCATCGGCAAGCTTATCGTTTCCGGCAAATCGCGCACCGAGTGCATGATGCGGCTGCGAAGGGCGCTCGGCGAGTTCGTGATCGAAGGGGTCGAAACGACAATTCCGCTGTTCCAGCAATTGCTGACGGAACCGGATATCATCGACGGCCATTACGATATCCACTGGTTGGAGCACTATCTCGCCCGGAATGTGTGATGAGCAGCACGATTACACCGCAGATCCTGTTGCGGGCCTACGCGGCCGGGATCTTCCCCATGGCCGAGACCGCCGACGACCCCGCACTTTATTGGGTCGAACCGGAGGAGCGCGGGATTATCCCGCTTGACGGCCTGCACATCTCGCGCTCCTTGCGCAAGACGGTGAGGCGGCGGGTGTTCGAAGTGAAAATCGATGCGGATTTCCCCGCGGTGATCGCCGCCTGCGCCGAGCGGTCGCCGGACCGAGTCAGCACCTGGATCAACGGGCGCATCCGCAGCCTTTACACGCAGCTCCACCGCATGGGCGCTTGCCACAGTGTCGAGTGTTGGGGGAGCGGGCAGCTTTTAGGCGGTCTTTACGGCGTACGCATAGGGGCTGTGTTCTTCGGAGAAAGCATGTTCTCGCGGGCAACGGACGCCAGCAAGGTGGCGCTGGTCCATCTGGTGGCGAGGCTCAACGCAGGCGGCTTCCACCTGCTCGACACGCAGTTCGTCAACGCCCATCTCGGGCGGCTTGGGGCAGTGTCGCTGCCCAAGGATGACTATCACCGGATGCTGGAGGCAGCCCTTGACGCAAACGCCGAATTCTTCGCCTTCAAGGGGGATGCGGATCCGGTGCAAGTATTGACGCTGGCAGACGGCAAGCTCCATACCCGCCGCAGATAGCAGCATCATTCATCCTAATCCCGTCATTCCAGCGCACGCTGGAATCCCGCTTCTATCGGTGAGTTTAAAGAGGGAAAGCGGGATTCCAGCTTGCGCTGGAAAGACGGTTTGGAGGGGAATTCACAGATCGGAAAAGTGTGATAGCCTTCGATAATAATAATATGGGAGGACAACATGAAACGGCTTTTCGCAGGTGCAGCAATTCTGGCTTTGTTGGCGGGGGCTGGCACGGCTCAAGCGGTGGAAACCATTCGCATGCTGGCGCCCACATGGCTGGGCTTCGCTCCGGTGCACGTGGCAAACGATCTCGGATGCTTCAAGGAGGAAGGCCTCGAAGTCGATTACAAATTCGAGGATGACCGCTCGAACGTGCTTGCGGCCTATGCACGCGGCGACATCGAAGTGGACATGCGAACGGTGGGCGAGCACCAGGGCAGGCCGCGCGATGCCGATACGCCGGGCGTCATCATCGGCACGATCGATGAGTCAGTGGGCGGCGATGGAGTCATTGCCGATGACACCGTAAAGTCGGTGGCCGATCTCAAGGGTAAAACCGTAGCAGCCGAGCCCAACATTCCAGCCCGGCTTCTGTTGCAAATGGAGCTGAAGAAAGCGGGCCTCTCGCTGTCAGACTTGCAGATCAAAGATATCGCGACTGCGGACACGGCGGCTATTTTCTCTGATGCCTCGATTTCCGCCATCGCAACATACGAACCGTTTATGTCGCAAGCGGTCAAAGCATCGAGCCGGCCGGGTGCGCGTGTCTTCCTCTCGTCCAAAGATTATCGCGGGATCATCATCGACGTGATCACGGCGCGCAAGGATGATCTCGCCGCCAACCCCAAGAAATACGCAAGCTTCCTGAAGTGCATCTACAAGGCCGTCGATCTCAGCAAGACGAACCCTGACAAATATGCCGAGCTTGCCGCCAAGCACTTCGGTCTGACGCCTGAAGAGGTGAAGGAAATCCTCAACACTGCCCTTGCTTATACATCCCTGGAAGATACGCGCGCCTATATGGGCAAGACGGGCGAGAGGGGAAAGCTGCATGATATTTTTGATACGGTCATGACGCTGAACCTCGATAACAAGGCCGCCGACAACCAACTCGACTCAAATCAGCAGATCGACAATTCGGTGATCAACAGCATTGCCTCGCCATAGCCGAGCGGCATGATGCGCGGCCTCTTCACGTTCAGAGGGCGCGCGACCGCGAGTGCAGAAATTGCACTTGGCACTTTGATGGCCGTGTTCGTGCTGCTGCTTTGGGAAGCGGTGGCGCGGGCGGGCTTGGTCGCGCCGCAGTTTTTGCCCTCGCCGACGAGCGTTCTGGCGGCGTTGTGGAAGATGATCGCCGGGCAGGATCTGCTTTGGCATGCGGCCGTATCCAGCCTGCGTGTCTGGAGTGCATTTTTGATCGCGGCGGCCATGGCGATCCCCATCGGCATCCTGATGAGCAGCTACCGGATCGTGGGCGCAGCGCTCGAACCCAGTATCGACTTCATCCGCTATCTGCCGGTTCCTGCATTGGTGCCGCTCTCCATCATCTGGTTCGGCGTGGGCGAGGAGACAAAGATATTTCTGCTCTGGCTCGGCACTTTCTTCCAGCTTGTGCTGCTGGTGGCCGACGACATGCGGCGCGTACCCCATGAATATGTCGAGATTGCCTTCACCCTTGGGGCAAAGCCGCGGCAAGTCCTGCGGGATGTGGCGCTTCGCGCCATGGGACCTTCGCTGGTGGACAATCTGCGCATCACGCTAGGCTGGTGCTGGACCTACCTGGTGATCGCCGAAATTGTCGCTGCGGATTCAGGGCTTGGCTTCGTCATCTGGTCGGCGCGGCGCTACGTCAAAACACCCGAAGTCATGGCGGGCGTGGTTGTCATCGGCCTGATCGGACTTATCACCGACCAGATCCTGCGGGCGCTTCACCGCCGCATGTTCCGGTATCTATGAGGTGGAGGACTATCTCGCATTCGACCGGGTGACCAAGACATTTGGTCCCGTTCGCGTGGTCGAGGGCACGACGCTGTCGATTGCGCGCAATTCGCTCGTGGTGTTTCTCGGGCCTTCGGGCTGCGGGAAGACGACGCTGATGCGGATGGTGGGAGGCCTTGACCAGCCGACATCGGGCACCATCCGCCTCGACGGTGAAGCGGTAGCGGGACCGGACCGGAGGCGCGGCATGGTGTTCCAGTCCTACTCGTCTTTTCCCTGGCTTACGGTTGCAGACAACATCGCCTTCGGGATGCGTTACCGCCGCGACCTGACGGCGGCGCAACGCACCGAGCGGGTGAACCATTACCTCAAACTAATCGGGCTTGAGGATTTTGCTACATCCTTTCCCAGCCGCATTTCAGGGGGAATGCGACAGCGCGTGGCCATTGCGCGCAGCCTTGCGGCGGGCTCGGATGTGCTGCTTATGGATGAGCCCTTCGGCGCGCTCGACGCATTGACCCGGGAACGATTGCAGATCGAACTACGGGAGATCCAGATGCAGGAAACCAAGACCATCATCTTCGTCACCCACGATGTCGAGGAAGCGGTTTACCTGGCCGACCGGATCATCCTGTTCTCCGCGCGGCCTGCAAGCGTGCTGAAGGATATCGATGTCGCTGCGGTTCTCGGTCACAGGCGGACCCTGGCGATGCGGGAGAGCCAGGAGTTCTTCAAGCTGCGCAACGATGTGTTGCACCTTATCCGCAACGAAAGTGGTGTCGAAAAATGAGTTCTTCTCTTCCGCTTCGCCGGGGAGAGGCCATTACTCAATGCACCCGGGACCAGAGCTTCTTCTTCACCAGATAGAGCAGCAGCGCCAGCACCGCGAGATAGATGAGGGTGGCAAAGCCCATGCTCTTGCGCTCTTCAAGCTTGGGCTCCGCCGTCCACGCGAGGAAGGCTGAAACTTCGCGCGACATGTCGGCCACCGTGTTGGGCGCGCCATCGTCGAATGTCACTTGGCCGTCGACCAAAGGCGGCGCCATGGAAATCCAGTGGCCGCTGGCGAAATAGGGATTGTAGTATTTGCCTTCGGGCTGCTCCGCCTTTAGTTCCGCCGGCGGCTCCTTGTAACCGGTCAGCACGGAGTAGACATATTCCGGCCCGCCGATGCCGTGGATCAACTGCTCGATGGTGCCGTACCAACCTGCCTTTGCCTTGGTGATGAGCGAGAGATCCGGCGGCACCGCGCCGCCATTGGCGTTGGCGGCCGCCTTCTCATTGGGGAAGGGCGAAGGAAAGCGGTCGGATGGAATGCCGGGGCGCTCGAACATCTCGCCATCCTCGCCCGGTCCGTCCTGCACCGTATATGTGGCGGCCAGCGCCTTCACCTGCTCCGCTGAAAATCCCGGTCCGCCCTCGTCATCCAGGTTACGGAACGAGACATATTTCATCGCATGGCAGGCAGCGCAGACTTCCTTGTAAACCTTGTAGCCGCGCTGGAGCTGAGCCTTGTTGAAATGGCCGAAGGGACCTTCGAAGGAATAGGAGACATCCTTCGCCTCCTTCTGCTCCTCGGCGGCGAGCGCCGCCCCGGCGATGAACGCCAGCCCCGCCACCGCGAGGCCAAGCGTCTTTAGCATCTTCATGTCTGCGTCCCCCAAATCACTCGGCCGGCACGGTAGGCTTCTTCCCGGCAAGCACCGACTCGGCAATCGACGGCGGCAGTGGCTTCGGCGATTCGAGCAGGCCCAGCAACGGCAGGATCACCAGGAAGTGGATGAAGTAATAGGCAGTGAGAATGCGCGCCCAGATGACATAAGCCCCCTCTGGCGGCTTCGAGCCGAGATAGCCAAGTCCGATGCAGACGATCACGAACACCCAGAAGAACTGCTTGAAGATCGGTCGGTAAGTTCCCGAGCGCACTCGCGATGTATCAAGCCACGGCAGCACGAAGAGGATGAGGATTGAGCCGAACATGGCGACGACACCGCCGAGCTTGTCGGGGATCGCGCGAAGAATGGCGTAGAACGGCAGATAATACCATTCGGGCACGATATGCGCCGGGGTCACCAACGGATCGGCTTCCTGGTAATTGACTGCATGCCCCAGATAGTTCGGCGTGAAGAACACGAAGGCCCCCAGCACCATCAGGAACACAACGGTCGCAAAACTGTCCTTCATGGTGAAATAGGGATGGAACGGTAGCGTGTCCTGTCCGCTCCTCACAGTGAGGCCCGCCGGATTGTTGCTCCCCGGCACATGTAGCGACCAGATATGCAAGACGACGAGGCCCGCCAGCACGAAGGGCAGCAGGAAGTGTAGTGAGAAGAACCTGTTCAGTGTTGGATTTTCGACCGCATAGCCGCCCCACAGCCAGGTGGTGATCGCTTCGCCGAAGAAGGGAATGGCGGAGAACAGATTGGTGATGACCTTCGCCCCCCAGAAGCTCATCTGCCCCCATGGCAGCACATAGCCCATGAAGGCGGTTGCCATCATCACCAAATAAATCAGTACACCGATCATCCACAATACTTCGCGGGGCGCCTTGTAGGAGCCGTAATACATGCCGCGGAAAATATGAATGTACACCGCGACAAAGAACATCGATGCGCCATTGGCGTGCAGATACCGAAGCAGCCAGCCGTAATTTACGTCGCGCATGATATGCTCGACGGAAGCGAACGCCATATCCACATGCGGCGTGTAATGCATCGCCAGCACGATGCCGGTGATGATTTGAAGAACCAGCATCAAGGTGAGGATGCCGCCGAACGTCCACCAGTAATTGAGGTTGCGCGGTGTGGGGTAATCCAGCATGTGGCCGGAAAGATCGCTGAGCGGCAGCCGCTCGTGGAACCACCGCCCAAGAGCGCTCTTCGGCCGCGAATGCGAATGGTCGCTCATGGAGTGCTTCCCATTTCCTCATGCTGAGGTGCTTTGCCGAAGGCAAAGCCTCGAAGCATCGCAGCGGGGCGAGACCCTTCGAGGCTCGCGTTCCGCGAGCACCTCAGGGTGAGGATAATTGTTGAGGATGATGAGATTGGCATTGTATCACCCAATGCGGATCGTCGTGTCGGTGAGATATTCATATTTGGGGATCGCCAGATTCTCAGGCGCCGGTCCTTTGCGAATGCGCCCCGCCGTATCGTAGTGAGAGCCATGGCAGGGACAGAACCAGCCGCCCGTCCTGGCGGAGCCCTCGACCACCGCATACTCGCCGGCATTGCCGATGGGCACGCAGCCCAGATGGGTGCAAACGCCCATCATGACGATGAATGATTCCTTCTCGCCCACGACGCGGTTTTGATCGGTGGCAGGCGAACCTTCAGGAACGTTCTGATTGCGCGCCAGTGGATCGATAAGCTCTTGCGGATTGACGGCCTTCGCCGCCTCAATCTCAGCGGGCGTGCGGTGGCGCACGAACACCGGATTGCCGCGCCATTTGAGCGTGATTGCCTGACCAACGGCGATGGGGGTTAGGTCAACCTCAACGGTCGCCAGCGCCATCACCGAGGCATCGGGGTTCATCTGGTGGATCAGGGGCCACACCGCGAGAGCCCCGCCGACGGCTGCCACAGCGCCCGTGGCGATATAGAGAAAATCCCGGCGGTTTACGTCCGCGTGTTCGGCATGTTCCGCTGTGGCCACGTTTTTTCCCTTGGCGAGGCTGAATCCCGCGCGTTTTTGACATTGCGGTGCTAATAAGTCTAGCCATCAAGTGTCGCACTGTTTTCCGAAGGTTTTGCACGAATGGACGGCCGCCAAACGAGGGCTCAAGCCTGGTTCGAGACCCTGCGCGACAGGCTCTGCGTCAGCCTTGAAGAAATCGAGGATGGCGCCCGATTCGCCCGCAAACCATGGCAGCGCCCGGAAGGCGGCGGCGGCGTCATGTCCATGCTCCACGGCAAGGTTTTCGAGAAGGCGGGGGTCCATTGCTCCACCGTCTACGGTGAGTTCACCCCGGAGTTCCGAAAGCAGATGCCAGGCGCCGAGGAAGACCCCCATTTCTGGGCCTCCGGCATCTCGCTGATCGCCCACCCCCGCAATCCGAACGTGCCCGCCGTTCACATGAACACGAGGTTCGTGGTCACCTCCAAAGCCTGGTTCGGCGGCGGGGCCGATTTGACACCCGTGCTCGACCGGAGGCGCACTCAGAATGATCCCGATTCAAAGGATTTTCATGCCGCCATGAAGCGCGCCTGCGAATCCAAGGTTGCCGACTACGATCGTTACAAAAAATGGTGCGACGACTATTTCCACCTCGCTCACCGGAGCGAACCGCGTGGCATTGGCGGCATCTTCTTCGATTACCTGGACTCCGGCGATTGGGATGCCGACTTCGCTTTTGTGCAAGACGTGGGTCGCGCCTTTCTCGAAATCTATCCAACGCTCGTTCGCCGAAACAAAGACAAACCCTGGACCGAAGCCGACCGCGAGGAGCAATTGATCCGCCGCGGCCGCTATGTGGAGTTCAATCTGCTCTATGATCGCGGCACGATCTTCGGCCTCAAGACCGGCGGCAATGTGGAGGCGATCCTGTCCTCCCTGCCCCCGCTGGTGAAATGGCTCTAAGGAAAAGCTCATGGACCTCCGCAACGGCTTCGACATCAAGCGCTATATCCGCACCATCCCGGACTACCCCAAGCCCGGCATCATGTTCCGCGACATCACCACGCTGCTCGCCGATCTCCACGCCTTCCGCGCCGCCGTGGATGAGCTCGCCTGGCCGTTCCTCAGAAGTGAGATCAGCTATGTGGCGGGCATCGAGGCGCGCGGCTTCATTCTCGGCGGCGCCGTCGCCCACACGCTGGGCCGCGGCTTCATTCCCATCCGCAAGAAGGGCAAGCTGCCTTCGCGCGTGATCGGCCAGGACTACGCGCTTGAATACGGCGTCGACACCATCGAGATCCACGCCGACGCCATCAAGAAGGGCGACTGCATCCTCCTGATCGACGACCTCATAGCGACGGGCGGCACCGCGGGTGCTGCCATCGACCTGTTACGCAAATCCGGCGGCGAAGTCGTCGCCGCAGCGTTCGTCATCGACCTGCCCGATCTGGGCGGCGCCGCGAAACTGAAAGCCAAGGGCGTGAAGGTTCACACGTTAGTGGGTTTCAAGGGGCATTAACTCCTTCTCCGCCCGTAGGGCGGGGAAGGTGGCGCGCGCCGCCTTCGGCGCGTGACGGATGGGGTCTGGGCCCGTGACAGGCACCCCACCCGGCGCGTACCGCGCCACCCTCCCCATGCTTCGCATGGAGAGGGAGTTACTAATTCGCAAATCGGAAATGCATCACGTCCCCATCCTTCACCACGTAGTCCTTCCCCTCAAGCCGGAACTTCCCCGCCTCGCGCGCGCCGGCTTCGCCGTTTCACGCGACGTAATCCTCATAGGTGATGGTTTCGGCGCGGATATAGCCCTTCTCGAAATCCGTATGGATGACGCCGGCCGCGGCCGGTCCTCTGGTGCCGTTGGTGACCGTCCAGGCGCGCGCTTCCTTTGGGCCCACGGTGAAATAAGTGACGAGATGGAGAAGGTCGTAGCCCGCGCGGATCACCCGGTTTAGGCCGGGCTCGGAAAGGCCAACCGCTTCCAGATATTCCTTCTGCTCTGCTTCCGGCAGAATAGCGATCTCGCTCTCGATCTTGGCGGAGACGACGCAGGCCACCGCATCCTCTTCCTTTGCCCGGGCAAAGACGCGCGCAGAGAATTCATTGCCCTTGTCGGCAGAAGCCTCTTCGACGTTGCATACATAGAGAACCGGCTTCGACGACAGCAGTCCAAGGCCGCGAAATATCTTCTCTTCTTCCGGCGAGCGCTGCACCAGCCGCGCCGGCTTCCCCTCAACCAAGAGCGCCAACGCCCGGTTCATCAGCCCCGCCAATTCCTTGGCTTCCTTGTCGCCCGTCTTGGCGCGTTTTTCGAGACTGGCGAGGCGCTTCTCCAGCGAGTCGAGATCGGCCAGCATCAGCTCCGTCTCGATGGTCTCGATATCGGCGATGGGATCGATTTTGTTTTCCACATGCGTGATGTCGTCATCGACAAAGCAGCGCACCACATGGGCGATG
>JBGTJO010000022.1:0-5168 GCA_041745135.1 Aestuariivirga sp.
GGCCGCTGACTTCATGTTGCCGCAGGTCTTCCACAGTTCGGCGATTGCGTCGTTGATGCATTTTTCCAGCTTCGGCGCTTCCTTGCTCATGCCGAACACCACCATGTATTTGCCGGTGATGTTGGGAAGCTTCTCGTCATAAGGCGCGTTGACCGGGAGAGATTCGAGTTGCCAGTCGGGATTTTGCGTCTGCACCCACTGGATCAGCGGCGGATCGGCGAACAGAATGTCGATGCGTCCCGCCACCAGGTCGCGGACGGCGGCGTCGGATGTATCATAGAGCTTCAAATCTGGGTTGACGGTCTTGAGATCGGGAATCCAGCCGAAACCCTGTATCGTTGCGATGCGCTTGTCCTTGAGCTGGTCGAGCTTGTCGATGCCGGAGCCCTGCTTCTGCGTCATCAAGGCGCCCGCATAATAGATGGGCTCGCTCATGACGATCACTTCGGTGCGCTGCTTGTTCCAGCCCATCATGCCATGCATGATGTCGACGCGGCGCGCCTTCACCGACTCAATCTCCGCCGCCCATTCCATGAGTGCGGGCTCGACTTCAAGGCCCAGGCGCTCGGCCACCCAGTTCATCATCGAACCGTCGATGCCGATGAGCTTGCCGTCCTTGGTGCCGGTGCCCGGCATGTCGCCATTGTAGGCGACGACGAGCTTGCCGGGCTTGATCAGCTCGGCTCCCTCGCAGGTTCCTTGCGCTTGCGCACCGGCGCTGAAGGCCATGGCCGTGAGCGCCACTGCCGACGCATGGCATAGCAGTTTGAGTGATTTCATCTTACTACCTCCCATTGATATTTCCGAGCCGTTCTGCGACGACCGCCCATAGGGAACCCTATGGTTGTCTATAACCCTAACCGATGTTATTTGCCTGTTCAAGAATTTCTTATGGAGAACGCCATGGCGCCGGCTGGCCGCAAGCGCGGCAAAGCGCTCACCCGGCAGGACTGGATATTGGCGGCGCGGAAGACGCTCATCAAACACGGCATTGCCAACGTCAAGGTCGAGCCGCTGGCGAGACTGCTCAAGGTTACGCCCGGCAGCTTTTATTGGCATTTTTCCAATCGCGAGGCGCTTCACGAAGCGCTCCTGGCCAACTGGCGCGAAGCCAACACCAGTTCATTCCATCGCGCGGTTGAAGGAGCAAGACCCGATCCCCGGAACCGCTATCTCGCCTTCGTGGGCGTCTGGGTCCTCGAGAACGAGTTCGACCCGCGCTATGACCGCGCCGTCCGCGAATGGGCGCAGCGATCACCAAAGGCGGCAAGGCTGCTCCTGGAAGTCGATGCCGATCGCATTACTCTATTGAAAGAAATATTCGAGGGCTTTGGCTACCACAAAATTCAAGCTGAAATTCGCGCGCGGGTAACTTACTATCACCAAGTCGGCTACTACGCGCTCAACGTCAAGGAATCACAACAGCGGCGGTTGCAGCTTAGCCCCTATTATTCGGAAATCTTGACGGGCCATGATTTCATCGGCGAGCTTAGTCCCGATGAGCTGAAATCCGCCTTCGCCGGCAATCATCACTTCGAAAGGTCCGGCGATTAACGCCGCTTCTTCAACGCATCGCGGATCTCGGCGAGCAGCGTTTCGGTGGGCGTGGGAGCGGCGGGGACAGGCGGTGCCCGCTTCATCCGGTTGGACAGCTTGACGAGCTGAAAGAGGATGAAGGCGATGATGAGGAAATTAATGATGATGGTGATGAAGGCGCCGTAGCCCAGCACCGCGCCCTGCTTCTGCGCTTCCGCGAAAGTGGTGGCGGTGATAGCGGGCGACAGCGGCAGGAAATAATTGTCGAAGTTGAGGCCGCCGGTGACCGCGCCGAAGATCGGCATGATCAACAGTGTGACGATGCCGTCGACGATTTTGCCGAAGGCAATCCCGATGATGACGCCGATCGCCAGATCGAAGGCATTGCCCTTGAGCGCAAAGGTCCTGAATTCCTGCCACATATTTCCTCCGGTTGCACAGCGAACGACTCCGCCACCTTGAATAAATCAGCCGAGCGGGAAAGAAAATATGGGGAAGATGAATCGTGCCGCTAAATTGCCTCACTCTGTCCGTGTTGAGGCCACGTTCGCGGATCAGTCTCTGCTTCGATCTCAGCGGGGGATCACCCCGGCCAACGAGCCGGAACGGTGTTAGGGTGGAACAATCTCTTCCATTTGTCCTGCGTTGTGAAAAGGTTGGCCTAAGCGGCTCCTGTCGCCGTCCCGAGTCGTGCGGGTCAAGGGCCCGTCTGTGTTCGCAAGAGCATGGGCGGGCCACATTTTTTGAGCGGCCCGCGAATCAGTCTAACCTCGCTGGCCATGCATCTCGATCAAATCCTCGTCCGCATCGGACAGACGCCGCTAACGCTTCTCGATCTCATCGTGGCGGGTGCGGCGCTGGCGCTCTTGCTGGTGATGGCCGCAGTCATTTTCGGCTGGCGCGCCCAGGCGCGCCGCGCCACCGAGTTGCAATACCGGCTGGCTGAAATAACAGGACATCTGCGGGGCTTTGCCGAACAGGCGCAAGGCTCGCAGGCGCATCTTGCGCGCACCGTGGAGACGCGCCTCGACCAGGTAAGCCAGCGGCTGGGACTTGGCCTTCATGATCAGGCCGAACGCACCGGGCAATCGCTCACCCAGCTTTATGAACGCCTCGCGGTCATCGACGCTGCCCAGAAGAATCTCAGTGCCCTCTCCAGTGAGATGGTGAGCCTCAAGGATATCCTCGCCAACAAGCAGGCCCGCGGCGCCTATGGCCAGGGCCGCATGGAAGCGATCATCCGCGATGGCCTCCATGGCGGCGCCTATGCCTTCCAGCCCTCGCTCTCCAACGCGATGAGGCCCGATTGCCTGATCAAGCTGCCTGATTCGGAGCTTCGCCTGGTGATCGATGCCAAATTTCCCCTCGAAGCCTTCAATGCCCTGAAGCTTGCCAAGGGCGAGGCGGAGGTGAAATCGGCGCAGGCCCGCATGCGCAGCGATGTGCTCAAGCATGTCAAAGATATTTCCGAGAAATACCTGATCAGCGGCGAAACCCACGAGACGGCCATCATGTTCGTGCCGTCCGAATCGATCTATGCCGATCTCCATGAGCACTTCGAGGATGTGATCCAGAAGGCGCACCGCGCGCGCGTCATTATGGCGTCTCCCAATGTCCTCATGCTGCTCATCCAGACCATGCAGGCGATCTTCAAGGATGTGGCGCTGCGCGAGCAGGCGGGCCTCATCCAGATCGAGGTGACGCGGCTACTCGAAGATGTGGGCCGCCTGCAGGAGCGCGTTGGCGATTTGCAGAAGCATTTCGGCGCCGCCAACGCCGATCTCGACAAGCTCAATGTCTCCGCCGAAAAAATAGCGAAGCGCGGCCTCCGCATCGAGAGCATGGATCTGGAAGAACCGCCCCGCATCGTAGCCGTCGAGTCAAAACCAAGGCTCGTCGAACGCGGATGATTTCTAATTCTCTCCATGGCAGGGCTTGACCCTGCCATCCAGTTTGGATCACCGGCTCAAGGCCGTTGGTGGAGAGTTAGAGAGGTTACTTCCCGATTCGGATCTGCGCGGTGATCTGCTGCTTGATCGCGTTGAACGCAGCCGCTATGTTCTCGCCCTCTTCCACGCTGAAGAAGTCCTTCTCGGGATCGGTGGTGCATTTGCGCAGCCGGTCGACGGTGGCGGTGTCGTCGATGTTGTAGGCGATGGTCATCACGGTGATGCCCGAAGCCTTGGCATTCTTGCAAATCGTTTCGAGATTCTCTTCGCCCCGGTGTTTGTGGCGGGGACCGGGGCCGAAGGCTGGCTCCGTCTGCACGCCGTCGGTGAGCAGCACCATGATCTTGCGGGTCGCCGTATCGGAATAGCTTGCGCCCTCGTCGAAAGGCAAGTTGGGCGACAGCAGATGATAGCCAAATTCAGCGCCCAGCGCGATATGCGTGTACTCGTAAGGTTTCATGGCATCAAGCTGGCTGTTGATCGCGGCGAAATCATTGCTCAGCGGCTTGACGATCAGCTTTTTCGGGACATAGGGGCCGCAACCATAGGAGGCATGCTCGGGCGCGATCGGCTGGCGCCATTTGGACGCGATGTCTGAAATGGGCGTCGCATCGGTGACGTTATACGGGTCCTTGCGGTCCTGCGTGCAGCCCGTCCACGTGCCGCCGCCCGATTGCCCCCGCACATGTAGCTTGGGCAAAGTGACCCAGACATGATGCGAGAAGGGAACGAGTCCGAATTTGACTTTGTCCGGATTGCTGTCCGCCAACTCATTCACCAGGTCCTTGGCGGCATCGCGCATGGCGATATATTTCACTTTCCCGCTCAGGACTTCTTCCATGGAGCCGGAGTAGTCGAGAACCAGCGCGATCTCCGCTTTCTTGCTCTCGGGGATGTTGATTTCGGTTTCCGCATCCACTTCCATGGCGCTAAAACCCGCAAGCTGCATGAGGCCGACTGGAAGATCAAAAGATGCCGAGGCCTCCACCTTATTGGCCGAGAGATTGAAATTCCCAGTGACGCCGATGCCTTGGATGGCGGCTGCTTTGATATTGTTCTGAAATGTCGATTGGCCCGCGGCAATGCGGGCAGAGGTGGACAGGCTGCTCGATGCTGCAACAGCCAGCGCACCTGCATCAAGCGCCGATTGCAGCGCCACCTTGGCGGAGGAATAGCGCACGATGTCGATGGCAACGCCGGCGGCCAGCATCAGCGGAATGGCGGCCAGCGCGAAGATCACTGCCGTGCTGCCCTTTTGATCGGAGACGAACTTTGAAAACAATTTACTGCCGAGAACCATTTTTGCTCCTGCGTCCCATGGCGGGACATGCTTCCAGGCAGGAGCAACGGCCGGGCCCGGCCAGCCATTGGAGTGAGTGGCTTCGGAATACGGTTAATGAATTGTAAATTTTAGAAAGGCCGCCTGGCCTTCATGGCCTGGGTCAGGGTGCCTTCGTCGAGATAATCAAGCTCACCGCCCACCGGCACGCCATGCGCCAGCCTCGACGTCGCGATGTTCAGGCCCCTAAGCTGCTCAATGATGTAATGCGCGGTGGTTTGCCCTTCGACCGTGGCGTTAACCGCGAGCACCACTTCGCGAAGCGACCCAAGAGCGGCCCGCTCAATCAGCCGCGCTATGGAAAGGTCCTCCGGCCTCACACCCTCAATGGCCGAAAGCCTGCC
>JBGTJO010000023.1:0-14105 GCA_041745135.1 Aestuariivirga sp.
CCCGATTGGGAGGGTAGGATGCCGTTGCCGGAGGCCTCGATTGAACGGTTGAGCATGGCGCTCGACCCGGTGCTCGATCTGCGCGCGGCCGCCCCTCTCAAAGAGGTTCTGCAACAGGGCTTGGGCCGCAAAATCCCGCTCATGATCGATGCGGGCGCGGTCACCCGCATATCGACCGCGTGTGTCCAGTTGCTGACGGCCTTCGCACTAGAAACGCAAAAAGCCGGCATACCGCTCACGCTCAAGAATTCTTCCGAAGCCGTCGACGCCGCTTTTGCCAATCTCGGGCTGGCGGGCGTCCTCAACGGCATCAAAGCACGGGAACTGACATGAAAATTCTCGCCGTCGACGATTCCCCCACCTTGCTCGAAATCCTGGTGTCGACTCTGGTCGAAGCTGGCCATGACGTTCTGGAAGCGGGCGACGGCGCGGAAGCCATGAAGGTGCTCGCCGTCGACGAGGTCGAGATGATCATCAGCGACCTTCATATGGCGGTGATGAGCGGCTTCGAATTGCTGCACAAGGTGCGCCAAAGCGAGGTGCACCAGGGCACTCCTTTCGTGTTCCTGACCACCGAGTGCGATGACGAACTGAAGCGCGCGGCCCGCCACGCCGGCGCCACGGCGTGGATGGTGAAGCCGTTCGATCCAGGCTCGCTCGTTCAACTGGTGCGGCGGCTCGGCCCCGCGTGAACCGGCTGCCAGATGCCCGTGGATAGCAAGCTCGAACGCTTCAGGACGATGTTCCTTGACGAGTGCGACGAGCACGCGCGAACCCTTGAACGCACGCTTGGCGCGTTGCAGCGGGGAGCCAGGAATGCCGACCTCGTCGACGACGCCTTCCGGGCCATCCACTCGATCAAGGGGGGTGCCGGAATGTTTGGTTTCGACCGGATCGTTCCCTTCGCCCATATTTTTGAAACGGCGCTCGACGGAATTCGCACCGGCCGGATAGCGGTCTCCGAAGAGCTGATGACTGCGGCGCTCCGCGCCACCGATTGCCTTTCCGATCTCATTCTTGCCGCCGCCAGCAATACGGATCTGGCGGCGGGCTATGAGAACAATATGATCGGCACTTTGGCGAGGCTCGCCGGGATCACGATCGAAAGCGCTTCCCTGGAGCCCGCCAAGCCACAATCCCGGGAACCGGCTGCCTCGGGCGGCGCGGAACGGTGGAACATTCGCTTCTCACCGCATGCGGGCCTGCTGAAACGGGCCAACGAACCCCTGTTCATCGTGCGTCAGATGCAGGAGCTGGGAAGCCTGCAGGTTACCGCCGATATGTCGGCATTGCCGCCCTTCGCTCAATTGCAGCCAACGGATGCCTATCTTGGTTGGACATTCGAGCTCGAAACCGAGCGTGGCGAAGCCGCCATTCGCGATATCTTCCAATTCGTCGAAGACGATTGCGACCTGTCGATAACACGACGTGAAGCTGGCAGCGTTTCCGAGGATACCGCCCCTCAAGCTCTTCTTCAGCCTGATGTCGTGATGGCCGAGCCGATGGCGTCCACCATCCGCGTCGACATCGACCGCATCGACCGGCTGGTCAATCTCGCCGGTGAGATCGCCATCTCGCAGGCCCTTGTCGCGCAGCTGATCGATCAGTCGTTGTTCAACGCCAATCCGCGTTTATTTCAGGAATTGTCGCAACTGCTGACACACACGCAGAACCTGCAAGACAGCGTGATGGCGATACGAGCGCAGCCGATCCGCACGATCTTCGACCGCATGCCGCGATTGGTGCGCGAACTTGCCGAACAGACCAACAAGAAAATCGTTCTGCGAACGGCGGGCGAGAACACCGAAATCGACAAGACGGTGATCGAGCAGCTCAGCGATCCGATCATGCACATGATCCGGAATGCCGCGGGCCACGCCATCGAAGATAGCGAGGAGAGGATTGCAAGAGGCAAGCCGGCCGAAGGCCTCATTCACCTGAGTGCTGAGCAGCGGGGCAGCCGCATCGTAATCGAAGTGGGCGACGACGGCCGCGGCATCGACCGGGAGAGAGTGCGCAACAAGGCCATCGCCAAAAATCTCATTGCCTCCGACGCGGTGTTGAGCACCGAGGATATCGACAATTTGATCTTCCTGCCGGGATTTTCAACGGCCGAGACGGTCACCAACATCGCCGGCCGGGGTGTTGGCATGGATGTGGTGAAACGCAACATCCAGAAGCTGGGCGGGCGCGTGAGCTTGCGCTCCGAACCGGGGCAGGGTTCGACCGTGGTCCTCACGCTGCCGCTGACGCTTGCCGTTCTTGAAGGCATGATCGTGCGCGCCGCGGGCGAGTCCTACGTCATTCCGATCTCCAGCATCGTCGAATGCCGCGCATCGTGGCAGAAGGACGTGGGCGAAGTTGCAGGTTTCGGTGAAGTTCTCAAGATGCGCGGCAGCTATGTGAGCCTCATCCATTTGAACCGCGTCTTCGGCAGCGCCGCGGCGGCTTTCAAGCAGCAGTCGGTCGCGATCATTGCCGAGATTGAGGGCGGCGGCCATGTGGCGCTGGTGGTGGACGAGATCGTGGGCCAGCAGCAGGTCGTAATCAAAAGCATCACCGATAATCTCGATCCCATAGTGGGCATCGCTGGAGCCACAATTCTTGGCGACGGCCGGGTGGCGCTTATCCTCGATGCCTCGGAGATTTCGCGGCTCAATGGATCGCGCCGCAAAACGGTACAAACATTCAATTCCGGAATCGACTCCAGGAGAAATGTCGCATGATCGGCAAACGCAGGATTACCGACTATGACGAACTTCCCGGTCCAACCCCGGTCATGGAGGACTCGGATGTCCAGCAATTCGTGTCCTTCATGGTTGGCGATCAGCACTACTGCGTCGACATCATGGCGGTGCGCGAAATCAAGGCCTGGACGGGAACCACAGGCCTTCCCAACTCGCAAGCCTATATCCGCGGCGTCATCAATCTCAGGGGCACGATCGTGCCGGTGATCGATCTTCGCATGCGTTTTGGCCAAGGCCTGACCGAACCGACGCCCGCCCATGTGGTGGTGATCGTGGCAGTAGGAGAAGCCCAGAGCGGGCTTCTGGTCGACGGCGTTTCCGATATCGTCACGGTGCCGCGCAAGGATATCGCCGCCATTCCCGATCTGGAAGGCGAGGAACGCAATCCCTTTTTTCACGGCCTCGTCACCAGCCAGAACAGTCTGATGGCCGTAATCGCGCTCGATCGGCTTATCAGCCAGCGCGTGACTGGCCCTGCTTCAACTTCGGCCGCGGCATAGGAGCCAAAAATGTTCAACCCCCTCGACCACATCAAAATCGGAAAGAGGATCTCTCTCCTCGTCTTGGCGCCAGCGATCGGTCTCGGCATTCTTGCAGCCACCTATCTGAGCGGCGACCGGGCGGTCGAAATGGCTTTTCAGGACAACCAGCGATCCGTGCGCCTCTCCGACCTCGTTGCCGAGCTGCGGGTAAAAGCATCCGAAGTCGCTCGCCGCGAGAAGGATTTCCTGCTGCGTAACGACGACAGATCCGTCGAACAGTCGAAAGCCGCCACTGATCTGATAGCCGTGATGCTTAACGTCATTGGAGAAAATAAGTCGATCAGCGATCTCGCGGCACCTACGGGAAGATTGAAGGAATTATTGGCCGCCTACCAAAAGCAGTTTGGCGATGTCGTGGCCGAGCAACGTAACCAGAGCCGGGGCGGAAGAAAGGGCGTTCTTGCCCGCCTCGAGCTGAATCTGGATGACGCTGTTGCTTCGGTTGGGTTCTATAGCTTGACGGCGAAGGTATTGGCGGCGCGCGCCGCCGCGAAGGATTTCCGGCAACGGGAGTATCAACAGGGAGAGAACCAGACCCCGGCGGAACTCAAAGCCATGGAACGCCGGTTCATCGCGTTGCTGGACCGCATGGATTCCGATATTGCGGGGGCTGCGGCCACCTATACGCTTTCGGCCTCGGACAAGGATCGCATCCTGAAATTGGTCAAGGATTATCGCGAAGCGAATGTCGCGTGGTTCGCCGGCGACCGGAGTTTTCTGGGAAATGTGAAAAAGCTGGCCGATCTCGCCTCTGAGATGGATCCCGTTTTCGTCAAGATCGAAACGATCGCGGATGAAGCGCAAGCGAGATCGGCTCGCACGCTGACAGAGGCCCGCGAACACACACGTAGGATTTGGGTTGCGAGTCTGACCGCACTGCTCGGAGTAATTCTTTTATTCGGCTTCATGGTTGGGCGAAGCATCATTCGTCCGGTCAAAGCCATCACCGGCGTTTTCGAGAAAGTGGCGGCGGGGCACCAGAATGTCGCCATCCCCTCCCAGGAGCGCAGGGACGAAATCGGCCAGCTCGCCCGCATCCTGGCGTCCTTCCACCAGAGCACGACGCAGGCTGTGCGCACGCAGTCGGCACTCGACGTGGCCTCGGCACCGTTCATGCTGGTGGCGCCGGAAGGCACAATCATCGCAATCAACAAGGCGGCCCAGGAAATGTTCCGCTTGGCTGAGGCGGACATTCAGGCAGTCATCCCGCAGTTCAGTGCCGAGGCGCTCGTCGGCAGCTGGATCATGGTCTTTGGCGGCGTTTTGGCGGAAGCCAAACCGGAGGCGACCCAGCACGATCGCATGGTCATCGGCGCCCGTACTTTCGACATCGTCATGACGCCGGTGCTCAACGGTCTAGGCGAGCGCCTGGGCACCAGCATCGAGTGGAAGGACATGACGGACCAGCTGGCGACCGAGCGGCAGGTTGCCACCATTGTCGATGCGGCGCGCGAGGGCGATTTCACCAAGCGCATTCCAGTCTCGGACAAATCCGGTTTCATGCTCGATCTTTCCAAGGGCATGAACGATATCACCGAAACGGTGGATCGCGGCCTTTCGGAAACCGTTCGTATGATGTCCGCACTCGCGCGCGGCGATCTGAGCCAGCGGGTGGCGGGCGAGTTCAAGGGCAGCTTCCTGCAGCTCAAGACTGATGCCAATACGATGGCCGACAAGATCCGCGCCATTGCGCGCCGGATTTCTGGTGTGTCCGGCGAGGTGCAGGGTGCAACGCGTGAGATCGCCTCGGGCGTTGCCGATCTCTCCGCGAGGACTGAGCATCAGGCCTCTTCGCTCGAAGAGACGTCAGCATCCATGGAGCAACTGGCCACGACAGTGCGCCAAAACGCCGGCAATGCCCAGGAGGCCAACCAGCTTGCAGCAGCGGCAAGCGTTTCCGCCACCAACGGCGGTGACATCGCGAACCGCGCGGTGACCGCCATGGGCCGCATCGAAGACTCTTCCCGTCAGATCACCGACATTGTCGGTTTGATTCAGGACATCGCCTTCCAAACCAATTTGCTTGCCCTCAACGCGGCGGTGGAAGCTGCCCGGGCGGGCGAAGCCGGCAAGGGCTTTGCGGTGGTGGCCAACGAAGTCCGCGCCCTGGCTCAGCGGGCTGGTCAGGCATCGAAGGACATCAAGGGCCTCATCGTCAATTCCGACACCCAGGTGCGCGAAGGCGTGACCCTGGTGAAGCAGGCGGGAAGCTCGCTCACCGAGATCGTGGCCTCGGTGAAGAAAGTGGCAACGCTTGTCTCCGAGATCGCCGCGGCCACCCAGGAGCAATCCTCCGGCATCGAGCAGGTGAGCAAGGCCGTGACTGGCATGGACCAGATGACTCAGCAGAACGCGGCCCTCGTTGAAGAAACCAACGCCGCGCTGCAATCGGCACAGAGTCAGGTCGATGAATTGCGGAACGTGGTGGCTTTCTTCAAAACCGGAAACGAAACCATGGCTGAAGAGCATCGCCCTGAAGGGCAGCCCGAACTCAATCCGGTGCGCCAGCAGTTTCAGGCCTTGGCGCGCAAGGTGGCGGGCGGGCGGGCTGTGGGAGCTGCCGCTGCCGCCCCGGACAATTGGAAGGAATTCTGATCCTCGTGCAGCCCCAAGCCAAGACATGCGAGATCGATCTGGAGGATGGAACGCCCTACGAGGTTCTTCCCGGCCAGTGGGCGCCGCGCATGTCGGAAACCCAGTTCAATTGCTTTCGCGATCTAGCCAAAGCCCATGCCGGAATTTCGCTTCCCGGCCATAAGCGCAACATGGTCTATCGCCGGGTATCGAAGCGGGTGACGGCACTCGGCCTAAAAAGCTTCGGCGCCTACCGCGATCTTTTGCTGGGAGCCGACGCGGTAGGGGAGCTTCAGCACTTCGTCAACGCGCTCACCACCAACAAGACGGAGTTCTTCCGCGAGAACCATCACTTCGAGCATTTCTCGTCTGTCGTTTTGCCGGGCTTGCGGCAGCGCGCCGGCAAACAGGCAAGGCCCAAATTGCGCGTGTGGTCGGCGGGGTGTTCATCGGGTCAGGAGACGTACTCGATCGCCATGAGTCTCGCCGAAACCTTCGCCGATTTGGCGCGGTGGGATGCGAAGATCCTCGGAACCGATATAGACACCAATGTGATCGAGTTCGCGCGCCGCGCGGTTTATTCCGACGCGGAGGTTCAATCGATTCCACCGAAGCTGCGCGATAAGTTCATCGAAACCCTGCCCGGCGACACCGGCCACGGGTTGATGGCGGAAGGCTTGCGGTCCCTTGCCACGTTCAACCAGCTCAATCTCCACGGGCCGTGGCCGATGAAGGGCAAGTTCGATGCGATATTCTGCCGGAATGTGATCATTTATTTCGACGTCCCCGACCAGCGCCGCCTGTTCGAGCGCTTTGCCGATTGCCTGTGCGAAGGGGGCTTCGTTTACATCGGCCATTCCGAGTCTCTCTACAAAGTGACGGAGCGCTTCCGCCCGATTGGCCAAAGCATTTATCAGAGGATTGCCTGATGCCGTCGCGCGTTCTCATTGTGGACGATTCGGCCATGATGCGGAGTTTCCTGCGCGAGGTGTTGGCCAGCGATCCCGAAATCGAGGTGGTGGGCGTAGCCCCCGATCCGTTTTCGGCCCGCCAGAAGATCAAGGATCTCAACCCTTCCGTCATCACGCTCGATATCGAGATGCCCGGAATGGACGGGCTCACCTTTCTTGAGCATCTCATGCGGCTGCGCCCCATGCCGGTGGTGATGGTATCCTCGCTGACCCAGAGGGGGGCCGCCGTCACCCTGAAAGCCCTTGAAATCGGCGCTGTGGATTTTGTCGCCAAGCCCTCGCAGGAACTGGAAACAGGCTGGCCGGATTTCGCAGCGGAAATTATTGCCAAGGTGAAAACCGCAGCGGCCGCATTCGTGCCCTACGAAATTCCCCCAACCCCGCAACTGACCTTGCCCCATGCGGCGGGAGACCCAACCCGTCTCGTGGCGCTTGGCGGCTCGACCGGATCGGTGGCGGTATTCCAGCACATCATCGGCGCCATGCCCGCCGATGGTCCCGCCATGCTTGTGGCTGTGCACATGCCCGCCCAGTTCACCAAGCAGTTTGCCGCCCGTCTCGACGACATGTGCGCGATGACCGTGACCGAAGCGGCCGACGGCATGGCGCTGTCCCAGGGACACGCGCTCGTGGCTCCAGGTGATCGGCATCTGACGGTCAAGCGCACGCCGCGGGGATATGTGTGCAAGCTGGAGAATGGCCCCCGGGTCAATGGCCATGTACCCTCAATCGATGTCCTGTTTGAATCGGTGGCGAGAGCGGCAGGACCTAACGCGCTTGGCATCATTTTGACCGGTATGGGCAGGGATGGCGCCATCGGCCTCAAGGCCATGCGCGATGCGGGTGCGCTTACGGCGAGCCAGGATGAGGCGACAAGCCTGATTTACGGCATGCCGGGAGCTGCCGTCGCCGAGGGCGCCGTCTGCCAGCAGATTCCCTTGTCCGGCATACCGGTACACATTCTTCGCAATGCGCGCTTGCGGCGCGCCGTTAACTTGCAGGTGGGCGCATGAGCACGACGCAGACTTCGCCGGCGGCCCATGCCGACACCGAAACCGATACCGTCGGCCGCAAATCCCATTTCGATAAAGCCGCCGGCGCCACCGCAATCTGGATTTTCCAGGGCGATTTCTATGTATCCTCGCGGCCCGATCTTTTCCTCACCGCGGTGTTGGGCTCCTGCATCGCCGTCTGCATCCGCGATCCCATCGCCGGCTGCGGCGGCATGAACCATTTCTTGTTGCCGGATATCGACAATCCCGACGATCAGTATCCAAGCCAGGCGCTGCGCTATGGCAGCTATTCCATTGAACGGCTGATCAACGCCATTCTGTCCCGCGGCGGCAGGCGCGAGCGTCTCGAGGTGAAGGTGTTTGGCGGCGCCAATGTGATGAGCGGCATGTCGGACATAGGCTCCCGCAACGTCGATTTCGTCGAGCACTATTTTGCCAATGAGCGGCTGCCCATCGCCGCCGCCGATCTGCGCGGCACTTTTCCCCGCAAGCTGCGCTATTTCCCGACCCTCGGCGCGGCCCAGGTCCGAGAACTGCGGGATACGGAGGCCGATGAAGCTCTGAAGGCCGAAGCGCTGCTGCGCTCGCGCATCTCGGTCACGAAACAGGCTGGAGATATCGAGATCTTCAAGTGAACTCCCGTCCTGGTTTAGTTAAGACGTTGTTCACCACGATGAATTAAATAATCGTGGGGGAAAGCAGCATGGCTATGGAACAACTTGGTTGGGAAGCCAGCGTCATCGAGAGGTTCAACGGTTTCCTGTACCGCTGCAAGGCGGACGAAACCTATACGATGCTCGAAATGACCTCCGGGATCGAACGCATATTTGGATACCCGGTCGATGAGATCCTTGGCAACCGGCTCCGCAGTTTTTCCTCTTTAATTCACAGGGACGATCTCCCGGCCGTTGACGAAGCGGTGGTCAAAGGATTGGCCGACAAGGCCAATTGGGACGTGAACTACCGTCTCATAGCGGCGGACGGCAGACCCGTATGGGTTCACGAAACCGGCGGCGGCATCTGGAATGACCGAAATGAACTCCAGTATCTCGAGGGCGCGGTTGCCGATATCGACGCCCTCTATAACCGTATGCAGCAACGCACAGCCGAACTGGCTCAGGCAGCTTCCCGCACCTTGGAGGTGGTCGAATCGCTGCGCTACCTGAAATTACTTGCGTTGAACGCGGGCATCGAAGCCGCGCGCGCCGGGCGGGCGGGCGCGGGATTTGCAGTGCTCGCGCAAGAGATGCGGAAGCTCGCCTATCAATCGGAAGAAACAGCCAAATCTATCGCCGTGGGCTGATCGGCGGCCGTATCCGCAAAGACGGTCATAAAGCGCCTCCGCAATTCCGCCTTCTGCACCTTGCCCATGGCGTTACGCGGCAGCGCGCCGACAATGAAGATGCGTCTTGGGATTTTGAACCGCGCGAGATGCGTGGCGAGGCTGGCGATCATTTCAGTTTCAGAGGCATGCTCCCCCGCGACGGTGATGGCGCCGATCAACCCTTCCCCCAAATCGGAATGGGGCACGCCGATAACTGCCGACTCGACAACGCCAAGGAGCGTGTCGAGCACCTCCTCGACTTCCTTGGGATAGATGTTCAGGCCGCCGGAGATGATGACATCCTTGGCGCGGCCCACGATGCTGATCCGGCCTTCTTCATCCATGGTCCCGACATCGCCGGTTATGAAATAGCCATCCTCGGTGAAGTCGTCTGCGGTTTTCTCTGGCATACGCCAATAACCTTTGAACACGTTTGGCCCCCTCACTTCGATAACCCCCGGCTGTGTTCCGCTGATGCGGACGGAGACTCGGGGGAGTGCAAAGCCTACAGTTCCCGCAACGCGGGCACCCGCCAGCGGGTTCGAAGTGATCATCCCCGTTTCCGTCATGCCGTAGCGCTCGAGGATTGCATGGCCGGCGCGGCTGGCGAACTCCCGGTGTGTTTCAACAGCAAGCGGCGCCGAACCGGAAATGAACAGCCGTATGTTGCGGCAAGCTTCCTTTGTCAGGCCGCCCAACGAAAGCAGCCGCGTGTAGAATGTTGGCACGCCCATCATCAGAGTGGCCTGAGGGAGTGCTGTGGTGACAGCTTCGGCGTCGAATTTCTCAAACCAGACGATTTCGCTTGAAGACAGGAAAGCCGTGTTCAGCGCGACGTAAAGGCCATGCACATGGAAGATAGGCAGGGCATGCAGCAGCACATCGCTGTCGCGGATGTTCCAAAGCTGGACCAGTGTTTGGGCATTTGAAGCTAGATTGCCATGGGTGATCATCGCACCCTTCGATTGCCCCGTGGTGCCCGACGTATAGAGCAGCCCAGCGAGATCGGCGGATGTCCGCGGCATGGTTTCATGGCGGTCATCCATGCGCTCAGCGAGGCTTGCCAGCGACTTGAGAGTAATTGCCGTAACAGCTCCAAAATCGAGATGCCGCGATCGATCGCGAACGATCAATTTCGGCTCGGCGTCACTTACAAAATAGGCGACCTCCGTGTCCGTATAGGCCGGATTGAGAGGCTGATAGACCGCGCCAACCTTCAGAACCGCGAGATACAGAAATACATTGGCGATTGATTTCTCCACCTGCACGGTGACGCGGTCGCCTGATTCCACACCCAATGTCATAAGCGCATTGGCGTAACGGGAAACGCCGGAACGCAGCTCCGCATAGCTGGGCTTTAAATCCCCTGAGGGCAAACGCAGGGCGGTCCTGCTACCCGCGTCGGCAAAGCTGCGGTCGAGCAGGGAATAGAGATTTTCATCCGTCACGGCTGATAACCGGGTACCTGTCATCTGTTTGTCATTGAACGCCTGCCTTGTGTGTGTGCGGGGAGGCGTCCCATTCCCGCTGTTGCAACTGCGCCATGCCGCGGCTCCCGGTCACCGCCCCCGACCTTGCGCCCGGCATGGTTCTTTCATTCGAGAAATGCCTTGGGGTCGAGCAGATGGCTGACATTGCGTCCGCCATGGCCGGTTTCAACCGCATCGGCAAACACCTCGGCAACCGCCTCCATGAGCGGGCTGTCACAGCCAAGCTTCTCGGCCAGATCGGCATAATAGCCGATGTCTTTGGCGGCGTTGGCGATCGAGAAGCGATAGCCGTCGAAATCGCCCTCAAGTGCCGGCGACACCATTTTGCGCAAGACCCCGGAATTGCCGGAGCCGTTGAGCATCGCCTCGTAGAGGTCGCGCCAGTCGATTTCGGCCTTGCGGGCCGCGCCGAAAGCCTCGGTAACCAGCGCGATCATGCCGGTCACCAGATAGTTCGAAATGAGCTTCGCCGTGTGTCCCGATCCGGGCGGGCCCACATGGCGGACGGTCGTGGCAAAACATTTGAGAACGGGTGCGATGGCGGTGAACGACTTCGCGTCCGCGCCGCATAGAACGCCCAGGTGGCCTGTTTCCGCCTGTTCGGGCCCGCCCGTCAGCGGTGCATCGGCAAAGCTCACGCCCATATGGGCCAGCTCGCGCACCAGCCGCCGCGTCACCTCGGGGTCGGAAGTGCCGGTGTCGATCAGGATGTGGCGCGGGCGGAGATGCGGACGGAGCCGGTTGACCGTCTCTTCAACCACTTTGGACGACGGCAGGCAAAGCAGGATAATAGTGGCATCCCGCGCCAATTGTCCGAGATCCTTGGCTTCCGCAGCACCCCGCGCCAGAAGCTCAATGATGGGGTCGCGGTTGCGGTGAACCATGACGGCGACCCCATGGCCATGCTTCAGCAGATTGACCGCTATGCCGTGTCCCATCAGCCCAGCGCCTATCAGTCCGATCTGCATTGTTGCCTCCATGGGTGTTCAGGCCAGCACGATACCTCGTTCGGCGAAGGATTGGCGGGTGGCTTCGGCCGAGCCGGCAAGATCGATGGAACGGCAAGCCGCCTCGATCACCTCCGTCTCAAATCCCAATGTCCGTGCATCTTCCGCCGAGTAGCGCACGCAGAAATCGAAGGCGAGGCCCACGCAAATCAGCTTGGTGAAACCACGCTCCCTGAGATAACCGCCGAGGCCGGTTGGCGTCTTGCGGTCATTTTCGAAAAAGGCGGAGTAGCTGTCGATCTCAGGGCGAAAGCCTTTGCGGATAATGAGCTCCGCATGCGGAATATCTAGCCCCTGGTGAAACGCAGCACCGGCGCTGTTCTGGATGCAGTGATCGGGCCAGAGCGTCTGCTGGCCATAGGGCATGGCGACCTGCTCGAACGGTTTCTTATTCGGGTGGCTCGATGCAAAGGAGAGATGCCCTGCCGGATGCCAATCCTGGGTCAGCGCCACATGCTTGAAGCCATGGGCAAGCCGGTTGACGATATGGACGACTTCGTCGCCGCCGGGCACCGCCAGTGCGCCGCCGGGGCAGAAATCGTTCTGCACATCGATGACGAGAAGGATATCGGTTTCCTTGCGCATTGATCTTACTCCGCAATGGCGACGGCGCAGCCTTTCAGCGCCGGAAAGCGCCCGACAATGACATAGACCGGGATCGCCCGCATGATATGGGCAAGCTGGCCCTTCTCCTCAAAGATGGTCCGGAACGGCCTCGACTGCAACTTGGGTATGATCGACGCCGCGATGTCGCCTGCGAGATAGACACCGCCCCGTGCCTGCAGCGCCATCGCCATATCGCCAGCAACACGCGCCAGCCAAATAATAAATTGTTCGAGGGTTTTGACCGCCGCGGGGTCCGTCGCAGCGAGGGCGGCTTGCACGATGTCCTCAGGCGTTGCCAGTTCGCCATTGGGAGCTATCGTCTTGTACATTAACAGGAGCCCCCCACCGGTAATCGCATCCTCCGCTTCGAACGGCTTTCCGGATTTGCTCATGCTCTGGCGCCAGTCGAACTCCTCCTGCGTCGCCACCGGCAGCATGATGTGGCCGGCTTCGCCCGGCAGCGCCATCCATCCGCCCTGTGGGAGCGGAGCGAGCATTGCCATGCCGAAGCCGGTTCCCGGACCAAGAACGATCTTGACCGCCGGCGCGGGGGAAGCTTGCCCGCCAATCTGAAGGATTTCGCCAGGAGCGAGATGAGGCAGGGAAAGGGCGAGCGCTTCAAAGTCGTTCAGCAGCCGGAACCGTTTTGCCAAAGCCGCCCGGCGCAAGGATTCACGCGTAAAGGTCCAATTGCGGTTGGTGAGCGATACCGTTTCATTCGCTATAGGCCCCGCAACGGCGATCGCCGCCGCAGCTAACGAAGTGATGCCCTGGGCCTTGCTATAATGGCCGATGGTTTCTTCGAGCGAAGCGAACTCGTCGTTCTTCAACACGCCGACATCGTGGACGGCAGTCGTGCCCGGTTCAACCAATCCAAAGCGCGAATTGGTTCCCCCGATATCGCCGACCAGCGCCAGTTCAAGCATGGTTTCAAGTGCCACGGCTGGCGTTCGGGAGCAACCCAATGCTGGACGGTTAAGGCAAACACGGCTAGACACCGGCCTCATTCAGCACCGGACATCGCTTGGCAAATTCCCTCGAAGAAGAAGTTTCGCGGCGGCGGACCTTCGCTATCATCTCGCACCCCGACGCCGGCAAGACGACGCTCACCGAGAAGCTCCTGCTCTACGCCGGCGCCATCGAGCTGGCCGGCGCCGTGCGCGGGCGGAAGACGCAGCGCCACGCCGTGTCGGACTGGATGGACGTGGAGCGCGAGCGCGGCATCTCGGTGACCTCGGCGGCCCTCGACTTCGACCTCGGCGACTGCCACATCACCCTGCTCGACACCCCAGGTCACCAGGACTTCAGCGAAGACACCTACCGCACGCTCTACGCGGTGGACAGCGCCGTGATGGTCATCGACGCCGCCAAGGGCATCGAGACGCAGACGCGCAAGCTGTTCGAGGTGGCGCGGCTGCGCCACCTGCCGCTCATCACCTTCGTCAACAAGCTCGATCTGCCCGGACGCGATCCCTTCGACCTGCTCCAGGAGATCGAGGACGTGCTCGGCATCCACGCGGCGCCGCTCAACTGGCCGATCGGCAGCGGCGATCGCTTCCGCGGGGTCTTCGACTTGGTCACGCAGGAGACCCGCCTCTACGAACAGGTGCCAGGCGGCGGCTACCGGGCGCCGGTACACACGACCAACGCCGCCGATCCCCGCCTGGTCGAGCTGCTCGGCGAGACCCTGCACCACGCCTTGATCAACGACACGGCCCTCATCGCCGGCGCCGGCACCCGGTTCGACCAGGCCGAGTACCTGGCCGGGCGGCAGACGCCGGTGTTCTTCGGCAGCGCGCTCGACAACTTCGGCCTCGAAGCCCTCCTCGAG
>JBGTJO010000024.1:0-4021 GCA_041745135.1 Aestuariivirga sp.
CGGGGTTCGGCCGGCCACTTACCTCGGGGAACCTTGTCACTATGAACGGCGGTGCAGCGTCGATCAACCCTGGCCGGGCAAATCCACTTACGGCTTAACAAAGTTTGGTAAACGTATGATGAAGCCGATCGATCAAACTATGCGCGGTGCAAGGCCCAGCCATTGGCGGTCAATCTTTCCTGGGGCAGAAAGCGCGCCTTGTAGTTCATCTTGTGCGAACCGTTCACCCAATAGCCGAGATAAAGATAGGGCACGCCGAGCTTGCGGGCGCGGGCGATATTGTCGAGGATCATGTAGGTGCCGAGGCTGCGGGCTGGAACGTCCGGGCTGTAGAAACTGTAGATCATGGAGACGCCGTCGCCCAGGAGGTCGATCAGCACCGCGGCCACCAGCTCGCCCGGTTCGCCATCCGTCGTTTTCAAGCGATATTCGACCAGGCGGTTGTCCACGAAGCTGTCGTCGATCATGGCGGAAAAATCGAGAACCGTCATGTCCGCCATGCCGCCCTCGCCGTGCCTTGTATCGATGTAGGAGCGGAACAGGGAATAGTGCTCGCTCGTCGCCTTGGGGCGGATCACATGGGCTTCGAGATCCGCATTGCGCGCCAGCACACGCCGGAAGGACCTGTTCGGATCGAAGGTGTTGACGGGAACCCGCACGGACACGCAGGCCGCACAGCCTTCGCAGGCGGGGCGGTAGGCGATGTTCTGGCTGCGGCGGAAGCCCCCTTGCGAGAGCTGCGAGTTAAGCCCGCGCGCGTCTTGCCCCACGAGATGGGTAAAGACCTTGCGCTCCAGCCGCCCTGGCAAATAGGGGCAAGGCGATGCCGCCGTGATAAAGAACTGCGGAAAGTTACGGCGTTCGATGCTCAACTCAGGCGACTCCAACAGATGGCTTATAATGCCGCCGCCCGCTCCTGCCTTTCAAGCAGATTGTGCGTTTGATATGACCGGTCAATTCGCCTAGGAGCTTGACATGGCAATCACTGCGGCTTGGATCGGATTGGGCGTCATGGGCTTCCCCATGGCCGGGCATCTCACAGCGAAAGGCGGCGTCGATCTGCGCGTCTATAATCGCTCTCCCGAAAAGGCGAACAGGTGGGTGAGCGCTCACAAAGGCGTGGCGGCGGGCACGCCGCGGGAAGCGGCAACGGGCGCGGATTTCGTATTCGCTTGCGTCGGCAATGACGATGACCTCCGCCAGGTGACGTTGGGTGCCGATGGTGCATTCGCTGCCATGAGGCGGGGAGCAATATTTGTCGACCACACGACCACATCGGCCACGGTGGCGCGCGAACTTCATGCCAAGGCCAAGGAGAAGGGCCTGGGTTTCGTCGATGCGCCCGTCTCCGGCGGCCAGGCGGGGGCTGAGAGTGGCCTGCTGACGGTCATGTGCGGGGGCGACCAGGCGGACTACACGAAGGCCGAGCCGTTGATTACGCACTACTCGCGCATGCGCGCCTTGCTGGGACCGACTGGTTCGGGGCAACTCGCCAAGATGTGCAACCAGATCGCCATTGCAGGGCTGGTGCAGGGATTGGCGGAGGCCATCCACTTCGGCAAGCAGGCGGGCCTGGACATGCAGGCCGTCATCGACGTGATCTCCAAGGGTGCGGCTGGTTCCTGGCAGATGGAGAACCGCCACAAGACGATGATCGCGGGCAAATTCGATTTCGGCTTCGCTGTCGACTGGATGCGCAAGGATCTGGGCTTCTGCCTAGACGAAGCCCGCAGCAAGGGTGCGCATCTGCCGGTGACGGCCCTCGTCGACCAATTCTATTCTGAATTGCAAAAAATGGGCGGCCGGCGCTGGGACACTTCCAGCCTGATCGCGAGATTGCAAAAATAGGATCCACGTTCGCTTGTTCCTCATTCCGTCATCCCGGCGAAAGCCGGGACCCATTTCTCGGCGCAACGACTCGACAAAATAGAGTCGAGCCAATGGAACGGTGGGTCCCGGCTTTCGCCGGGATGACGGAGTTTTGATCTGTTATTGGTGAAGGGAGCGCGCCATCTCGAGCGCGAAATATGTCAGTATGCCATCGGCGCCGGCGCGTTTGAAGGCAATGAGGCTTTCGGCGATCACCTTGCGATCAAGCCAGCCGTTTTGGCAAGCGGCCATGATCATCGCGTATTCGCCGGAGACCTGGTAGGCGAATGTCGGTACACGGAAGGTTTCCTTCACCCGCCAGATTATGTCGAGATAGGGGAGCCCCGGCTTCACCATCACCATGTCGGCGCCTTCGGCGATGTCGAGGGCGACTTCGCGGAGCGCCTCATCGCCATTGGCGGGATCCATCTGGTAGGTTTGTTTATCGCCCAAGAGCGTGCCGGATGAGCCCACCGCATCGCGGAAGGGGCCGTAAAATCCGGAAGCGTATTTGGCGCTGTAGGCCATGATCTGCACATGCTGCAGGCGCGCCTTTTCCAGAGCGGCGCGGATTGCCCCGATGCGGCCATCCATCATGTCGGAGGGGGCAATGATATCGCAGCCAGCCCTAGCCTGCACGAGCGCCTGCTTTACGAGCGCTTCAAGCGAAGCGTCATTGACGATCTCCTCGCCCTCCATGAGGCCATCGTGGCCGTGGCTGGTATAAGGATCGAGCGCCACGTCGCACATGATGCCGATCTCGGGCACTGCCTTCTTGATGGCGCGCACGGCTCTGCAGACGAGATTATCCGGATTGAAAGCCTCACGCCCATCGGCGCTGCGGAGCTTCGACTCGATGAAGGGGAAAAGCGCCACCGCCGGAATGCCCAGTTCTGCTGCTTCTCTCGCGCAGGCTACGGCCAGATCCACCGAGAGACGCGCGACGCCGGGCATGGAGGGCACCGGAGTTGATGTGTTCTCCCCGTCGATGACGAATAAGGGCAAGATCAGATCATGGGTCTGTAGCGTATTTTCGCGAACCAGATTGCGCGACCAGACCGTGCGGCGGTTGCGCCGCATGCGGGTCGCGGGGAATTGAGGAGGCTCAGAGCGGTGGGTCACTGCGAATTACTACCGGGTAGTTGATAAACAGGAGTGTGGCAGGGTTTTAGGGCCTTTTCCGGTTTTGTTAAGAGTGGAAAAAAAGACTCCGTAAACTGTCTTCGAAACAGAGCCAAATCTTTGAAAATATAAGAACAAATTTACCCAAGCTATTGAGCCGGTTTTAAGCCGTTTCAGGGCATTGTGATCCCATCGGAGGAAACGGACCAAGACAGAGTCCGGCCTCGAACAAGGGATAGGTGGACAACATGCGTACTGAGACAGTGGGGGCCCTGCGCCCGGTTGCGACCGAGGCGGCGCAGCATCCGATCAAGTATAAATACATGGAGGCGCTGACACTGATCGAGCGCCTGCACCGCAGACTCCTTGACGTGATCAAGGACGATTTCGAGCGCACCGGCGAACCGGAGGTGAACCCGGTTCAGGCGCTGTTGCTGTTCAACATCGCGGACTCGGAATTGACCGCCGGCGAGCTCAAAACGCGCGGCCACTACCAGGGGTCGAACGTCTCCTACAATCTGAAGAAGCTCGTTGAATCGGGCTATGTCAACCATGAGCGTTCGAGCGCCGACAAGCGTTCCGTCCGCATCAAGTTGACGCCCAAGGGCCAGGCGATCCGCGAGCGCGTCGATGCCCTCTATAACCGCCAGCTCACCTCCGTCGAGCAGTTGGTCGGGCTCTCCGTCGAAGAATTCGACAAGCTGAACAAGGCGCTCACCCGTCTCGAGCGCTTCTGGACCGACCAGATCCTCTACCGGCTCTGATTCTTTCTCCTGCAAACCCCCGCCTGTGGCCCAAAAGCCGCAGGGCGGGGTCTTTTTTGCGTTCGTGCCGCTCGCTTTTGACGAGTCGATTCCGGGCTGATATGGATTGTCTGCTTGTGAAGCGCAAAAAGAGCTGTGAGGCAGGGATGGGTTTCGGCTGGCTTCGGGGATTTCGTCCCTCATTCAGATCGGTGATGGTGGCGGCTGCGCTCCTATGCGCCGTGCCGATCATGGACCTGGCCCCTGCGCAGGCCGAAAACGATAAA
>JBGTJO010000025.1:0-4036 GCA_041745135.1 Aestuariivirga sp.
GCGAGCCTCCCGCCTTGCCTCCAATGAATGCTTCCACCAAACTCATCTGGCCCGTCCGCTTCACCGCCATCACGAATCCCTCCGTTCTAAACCAGAGTGAATCACAATCCACAAATTACGCAACAGGCCCCACAGGGGAGAAGGGAACTTGCCTTCCGCGGGTGCCGCGGCCACATTGCGGGCCGAAGCATGACCCTCCTCAATGACATTTCGTCGATTCGAGCCCTTCTCCGCAGCCGCCGTTCGGCCTCCCCCAAGACCATGGGGGAGCCTGGACCAACGCCAGAGCAGCTCACGGAAATCCTGAAGTCCGCCGTCCGCGTGCCGGACCATGGCAAGCTCACACCTTGGCGCTTCATCCTGTTTGAAGGCGAGGCCAGGGCGAAATTCGGCGAGGCCATGAAGGCGCGCTGGCAGGAGTTGCACCCCGAACACGGCCCGGAGTTGATTAACTTTCAGCGCGGCATGTTGCTGCGCGCGCCGGTCGTTATCGCCGTGATCTCGACGGCCGCACCCCATCCCAAGATTCCGGAATGGGAACAAACTTTGTCAGCCGGCGCCGTATGCCAGACCATGTTGATTGCCGCAGCGGCGCAAGGCGTGGGCTGTGCGTGGAATACCGACTGGATTGCCTATGACCGGGAGATCGCCAACGTGATGGGCCTGGCACCCCATGAGAAGGTTGCGGGCTTCATCTATCTCGGCACGTCTACGGCACCCTTGGAGGACCGGCCACGGCCCGACCCCTTTTCGCTGCTTACCCGCTGGACGCAGGCATGAGCATTCAGGGCATCCTGTTCGATAAGGACGGAACTTTGATCGAGGTGAACGACACCTGGCTTCCGATCTATCGCCAGATGCTCTCTGAGTTGTTTGAAACCGACGTCGACGGAGCCGACACGCTCCTGGAAAAGGCGGGACTCGACCGCGCCACGGATACATTCAAGCCGGGTTCCGCCCTTGCCGCCGGTACAACCCGGCAACTCATCTCGATCTGGTGGCCGGGGCTCGATGCGGCGGGCATCGCGGAGAAAGTGCGCATCCTCGACCATGATTATGCGCCGCTGGTGAAAGCAGCTCTCAAGCCGTTGATGGCGCTGGAGCCCGTCTTCGCGGAGTTGAAGGGCATGGGCATGCGTCTTGGCGTTGCCACCAATGACAGTCACGTCTCCGCCACCAATCACATGAGCCATATCGGCATGATCGGACATTTCGAAGATATCATCGCCGCCGATACGGTGGAGGTTCCAAAACCTTCCGGCAATATGATCCGCCGTTTCTCTGACATAACGGGCCTGCGTCCGGAAGAAATCGCCATGGTGGGCGACAATTCGCACGATATGGAGGAAGCGCGAAACGGTGGCGCGGGGCTTGCCATCGCCGTCCTCAGCGGCAATGCAAAACACCAAGATATCGCGCACCTCGCCGACCACACGATCGCCAGCGTGGCCGAGCTGCCCGCACTTTTGCGAAGCCTCTAAGCCCCATGTTCTACGATGCCATCCGGAACGATCACGGCTTTGAAAACGATCCCTTCAAAGCGCTGGTGGCGCCGCGTCCCATCGGATGGATCTCTTCGCTTTCGCCCAGTGGCGTCGCCAATCTTGCGCCGTATAGTTTTTTCAACGCCGTAGCGGAAAACCCCTTCTATGTGATGTTCGGTTCCGGCGGCCGGAAGGACAGCATCAACAACATTGAAGCCGTCGGCGAATTCGCCGTCAATCTTGCCACATGGGATCTGCGCGAGCAGATGAACGTGACGTCCGTCGCATTAGGGTCGCATGTGGATGAGTTCGAAGCGGCAGGACTCAAGAAAGCTCCGTGCCGGCTGATCAAATCGCCCCGCGTGGAGGCGAGTCCCGTCTGCTTCGAGTGCAAGCTGTTCCAAATCGTGGAGTTGCCGGATGAGCAGGGGAGGGTCAGCGATTGGCTCACCATCGGAAGAGTGATCGGCATTCACATCGACGACCAGTTCATCGAGAACGGCCGCGTCAACACCGCCGCCATGCGCCCCATCGCCAGACTGGGCTACAGCGAATACGCCACCGTCGAGCAGGCCTGGAGAATGCGGCGGCCAAGTTAACCCCGAGTCGCGTGGACTCGTCCGCGCCGCCCCATTTCCGCCACTGTTGATAACTCTGTTGGAAATTTGAGTTTTCGAAGGGATTCCAGCCCGTTGGTGCTTGTGGAAAAGCTGTGGATAAGCCGATTAACGGCTCATTAACCATGCAAGCGCAGGACTCGAGGTTAACGATGAACCGGGACGGCAACCCTGAAGCCGGAAGGGAATTGTGGACATGACGCGATGTCTGCTGATTGGCGAAGACAGCACCGAAGGCCGCAGATTGCAGCAGCTTCTCGATGGTTTGGGCCTTGATACGGCGCAGACCAGCAAGCACGAAGATGCGCTCAAATATTGCAACGACAACGCGCCTGACGTGGTGATGCTCGCAGCGACTGGTGCTGGACGCCGCCCCAAGGATTTTGTGCGCCATCTGCGCCGCAATGTTCAGGGAAAGAAGCCGGTCGTGTTTCTCTATGCCGAAACGCCGGACACCGAGATGATCGGAGCATCCATCCTGCAAGGCGCAGCCGACGTGCTGATGAAACCCTTCGACCGCGACATATTGCAATTCAAGCTGAAGCAGGCGGGCGTGATCGCCTAATGTCGTCTCCCCGCTACGCGGGGTGAAGACACGTGCCGCGCTGATCATTTCTCGCTTGGCCCTGGCGCTATTCTCAACCAAATATGCGCCATGGCCCGGTATTCAATCTGGATTCTCATGGTGTGCGTGGCGTTGCTCTGCGTGGGGCAGGGCCTGAACGGCTCCCTCATCGGCGTTCGTGCTCAGGCGGAAGATTTCGGCCCTGACGTCACCGGCCTCATTATGTCAGGCTATTCGGCGGGTCTTCTGCTCAGCACTTTCGTGACGCCGCATCTGGTGAGAAGCGTGGGCCATGTCCGCACTTTCGCGGGGCTTGCCTCCATCGTCTCCACCGCAGTGCTGCTCATTCCCTTGTGGATCAACGCGCCCTTTTGGTTTCTCATGCGGGTGGTCTCAGGCTTTTGCACCGCGGGCCTCTATATCGTCTGCGAGAGCTGGCTCAACACCGCCTCATCCAATCGCAACCGCGGCCAGATGTTGTCGCTCTACATGATCGTGACCTATGGCTCCCTCGGTGCGGGACAATTGCTGCTCAATGTGGCGGATACGTCCGGCTTTTCGCGTTTCATCCTCGTCTCGGCGTTGCTCTCCCTTTCGCTGGTGCCGCTGATCCTGCTGCCCATGGAAGCGCCCATCATCAAGGGGGCCCGCCTCGTCGCGGTCGAGGAAATCTGGCGCGCATCGCCTCTGGCGGTCGCCGGCGCCATTGGGTGCGGCCTGGCGCAAAGCGCCTTTTTTGCGTTGGGGCCCGTCTATGGCCTGACCGCCGGCCTGCCCCTGGTTTACGTCTCGATCATGATGGCGCTGCCCCTCATCGGCGTGATCTTCTCGCAATATCCCATCGGCCTCATATCGGACCGGTTCGACCGGCGCACCATCATTCTTCTGCTCAGCCTGCTGAGCGCCGCAGTCGCTGGTGCTACACTCTTCACCAGCGGTTTCACGCCCATCCTCTTCATCGGCATGCTCACGGCGTTCGGCACGATTTCCCTGCCGATTTATTCCCTGGTGATCGCCCACGCCAATGATCATCTGCAAAAGGAACAAGTGCTCGGCGCCTCGGCGAAACTCGTGCTGCTTTACGGCCTGGGCTCGATGCTGGGGCCGGTGTCGGTTGGCCTGGCGATGCGCCAGATCGGCGGCGAGGGCTTTCTTCTTTACATGGTTGCGGTCTATGGCGCGCTCGGCCTATTCGCCTTCCTGAGGCATCTTCAGCACCCTGAGGAATTCCGCGCCAAAGGCAATGAAGTCCTCAAGGTGAGCCCGGTAACGACGCCGGCCGGGGCGGGGACGCTCAACGAATGAAACGATTGCCCATGCGTTAAAAAGTGTGGTGAACGGAATGTTAAGGCATGGCTGGCACCATCGGC
>JBGTJO010000026.1:0-7449 GCA_041745135.1 Aestuariivirga sp.
GGAAATCATGTTCGGCTTTCGTCACTTAAGAAGCGTCCCCGCTATAAGTGCATGATGGTCAGGGGTCAATTGCGCGGAATGAGCAAGCGGCGGGGTGAGTCAAAACAGCACATGGACCGGCGATTCCTTGTGTGGATAAGCTTCGTCTCACTGAACCATCGCTTTCGCCCTTTCGAGATTAGCTGGGGAAAACCTCGATCACGCGGGTTGAAGTTGTTGCAGGCGAGTCACCACTTATTGTAGGCTCTGCGTACTGAAGCCACGAGATGTTGGGCTTCGGGGTCAGTCACATCAGGCGTTCAAGGATTCACGAAGTTGGTGAAGGAAAAGGGATTCCGCGTGAGCGTTTGCTTCGAAGGCAACCATGGAGGGGCAAAAATGTCCTGGACGGATGAACGGGTGGAGCTTCTGAAGAAACTCTGGTCCGAGGGCCTGAGCGCCAGCCAGATCGCAGCACGGCTGAGCCTGGGAGTGACCCGCAACGCGGTGATCGGCAAGGTGCATCGCCTCAATCTCTCGGGGCGCGCCACGCAGCCTCGGGCCACGACGCCACGGGCGCCGCGCAAGCCAAGGGAACCGAGTCATCCGGGGCGGAGCATCGGGCAGCCTTCGATGCCGTCGGCAGGCAATACGGCGCTCAAGATGCGAGCTGAAGTGCATGTGCGCCAGCAAACGCTGCCCGCGCCGGAGCCACTTCGCCTTGTCGACCTTCCCAAGGGGGGACGCGTCACCATCCTGCATCTCTCGGACAAGACCTGCAAATGGCCGATCGGCGATCCGGGGAATGAAGAGTTCTGCTTTTGCGGCCATGGCCCGCGGGATGGGTCACCCTACTGCGAATATCACGCGCGTTTGGCTTATCAGCCGTTGCAAGATCGCCGTCATCGCAGGGTATCGTTCGGCTAACAGTTACCTCGTTCGACTATCTCCCGTCATTCCAGCGAAAGCTGGAATCCCGCTTTTACGCACAGTTGTCACTGATCGAGATTCAAGTGAAAAGCTGGATTCCAGCTTTCGCTGGAATGACGGTTGGGGGATTGAAGCCTAGCTCGCCTTACCAAAACGCTCGTCGAAGGCGTAGCCCGTGCCACGCACCGTGCGGATGGGATCGGTTTCGCGGCCGCGGCTGAGCGATTTGCGCAGGCGGCCCACGTGGACGTCCACGGTGCGTTCGTCCACGTAGATGTCGCGGCCCCAGACCGTGTCGAGAAGCTGGGCGCGGGAATAGACGCGGCCTGGATTCTGCATCAGATGTTCGAGCAGGCGGAATTCGGTTGGCGATAGGGTGACGTCGCGGGCCGCGCGTGTGACGCGGCGGGCGCGGCGGTCGAGTGCGAGTTCGCCGGCCTTGAGCACATCGGCCACGGCGTCGGGATTGACGCGGCGGAGAATCGTGCGGACTCGGGCCAGGAGCTCGGGCACGGAGAAGGGCTTCACGATATAATCGTCTGCTCCGGTCGAGAGGCCGCGTACGCGTTCCGCTTCTTCGCTTCGCGCGGTGAGCATGATTACGGGGATGTCGCGAGTTTCCGATTTTGCTTGCAACAGGCGGCAGACTTCAATGCCGGAAATGCCGGGCAGCATCCAATCGAGCAGAATGAGATCTGGCCGTTCTTCGCCAACGAGGTGGGCCACGTCTTCACCCTGGGCGGTGGCACGCACGCGGTAGCCTTCCGCTTCGAGATTGTAGTTGAGGAGAATCTGGATGGGCTCCTCATCTTCAACGACCAGGATCGATGCGCTCATCCCTTGCCGCTCTCGATATGCATGACGCTGGTTGTGTCTTTCTTCGGCCTCTCTTGGGCGATGGTCTTGCCGTGGACGAGGTAATAGACATTCTCCGCGATGTTGGTGGCGTGATCGCCGATGCGCTCCATGTTCTTGGCGCCGAAAAGGAGATGAGTGCACAGGCCGATATTGCGCGGGTCTTCCATCATGTAGGTCAAAAGCTCGCGGAAGATTGAATTGTAGAGAGCGTCCAGTTCCTCGTCCGAGCGCCATACGGCCATTGCTTTCTCGGCATCGGCCTGGGCGTAGGCGTCGAGAATGTTCTTGAGCTCTTCCTGGGCGAGGCGGCCCATCCGGGTTAAGCCGGTGATCAGTTTCCGGGGCAGCGAATCGGAAATGGCGTGGGTGCGTTTGGCGGTGTTCTTGGCAAGATCGCCGATGCGTTCGAGATCGGAGGAGACGCGGATCGCCACCATGATCTCGCGCAGATCGCGGGCCATGGGCTGGCGCTTGGCGATGGTGAGGATGGCCTTCTCTTCAAGCAGACGCTCGAGGGCATCGATCTTGTCATCGCCCGCGATCACGCGGTCAGCCAAGGCCGTGTCGCGGCGGACGAGCGCATCGATGGCGCCGTCGAGCTGCTGCTCGGCAAGGCCGCCCATCTGGGCCAGCATAGTCTTGAGGCCAGAAAGCTCGGCATCATAGGCGTGGACAATGTGATCGGGCATTCGTGCCTCCGTCTCAGCCGAAGCGGCCGGTGATATAATCCTGGGTGCGCTTTTCCTGGGGCGCGGTGAAGACTTGATCGGTGTCGCCGAATTCGACCAAGTGGCCCAGGTGGAAGAACGCCGTGAGCTGCGATACGCGCGCCGCCTGCTGCATGGAGTGGGTGACGATCACGATGCAGAAGTTGCGGCGGAGCTCGTCGATCAGTTCCTCGATACGCGCTGTGGCGATGGGATCGAGCGCCGAACAGGGTTCGTCCATCAGGATCACTTCCGGGTTGACGGCGATGGCGCGAGCGATGCACAGGCGCTGCTGCTGGCCGCCGGAAAGAGACGTGCCGGAATGGGTCAAGCGATCTTTCACCTCCTCGAAGAGGCCGGCTCGCTTCAGGCTGGCGATCACGATTTCTTCGAGATCGGATTTGTTTTGCGCGAGGCCGTGGATGCGCGGGCCATAGGCGACGTTTTCGAAAATCGATTTGGGAAAGGGGTTGGGCTTCTGGAACACCATGCCGACGCGGGCGCGGAGCTGAACGACGTCGAGGTCGCGGTCGTGGATATCCTTCTCGTCGATGAGAATTTGGCCGGTCATGCGGCTTGTGGGGATGGTGTCGTTCATGCGGTTGATGGCGCGGAGGAAAGTGGATTTGCCGCAGCCCGAGGGGCCGATGAACGACGAGACGGCGCAATCGGGGATTTCGATCGAGAGCGACTTGATGGCGGGCTTGTCGCCATAATAGACGCTCACATCCTTGGCCACGATCTTCACCGGGCGCTCGGCCATGATGCGGGGGCGGGCGGGCGTGATTTTGGTTTGGGCCATATCGTTCATGAAATCACCAGCGCCTTTCGAAACGTTTGCGCAAGTAAATTGCGATGCCGTTCAAGGCGAAGAGAACCGCGACCAGCACGATGATGGCGGCGGCGGTGCGCGACTGGAAAGCGATTTCCGGGAGGTCGGACCATAGGAAAATCTGCACCGGGAGGGCTGTCGCGGCATCGGTGAAGCCACTTGGCACGTCGACAATGAACGCCACCATGCCGATCATGAGCAGCGGCGCTGTTTCGCCCAGCGCCCGCGCGACGCCGAGAATGGTGCCGGTCAGGATGCCGGGCACGGCGAGCGGCAGCATATGATGGAACACCGCTTGCTGATGGGAGGCGCCGACGCCCAAGGCCGCTTCCTTGACGGAGGGCGGCACGGCCTTGAAGGCGGCGCGCGAAGCAATGATGATCGTGGGCAGCACCAAAAGGGCTAGCACCAGGCCGCCCACCAGCGGCGCCGAGCGCGGCAGGCCGAAGAAGTTGAGGAAAACCGCAAGACCGAGGAGGCCGAAGATGATCGAAGGCACGGCAGCGAGGTTGTTGATGTTGACTTCGATGATATCGGTGAAGCGGTTTTTGGGGGCGAACTCCTCAAGATAGAGTGCGGCGGCAACGCCCAGCGGCAGGCTAAGTAAAAGAGTGACGGCTATGGTGAGAAGCGACCCCACCAGTGCGCTTTTTATTCCCGACAGTTCCGCCTCGCGCGAGTCGCCTGAGGTAAAGAAGCGCCAAGCGAAGCCCTTCTCGATGAGACCGCGATCTTTTAGCGTTTCAAGCCACGACGCCTCCTGTTCCGAAATGCGGCTGGTCCCGTGGCCCTTGAAATAAAGATCGGCGTTATCGGACAGCAGGATCGGAACGGTGAGCGCCTCACCGACGAGGGAGGGATTGGCCACAACGCGATCACGGAGATTATCGGCGGCACCAATTGACAAAAGACCGTTCAACTTCTTTTTGTCACTCCGCGATGTCACGTCGGGAAACTGTTTTCGGAGCGCATCCTTGGCAATGGCTTGGAAATCGCCGCTTTGCGGTGAGGCTGAATCGACCTGGGCTCGATCTATCGTGGCGGTCAAAATAGCGCGATGTTCAAAAAAGGAGGGCCAGCCTTTCACGACGATATCGACGATAAGGAAGGCGAGAAACATTGCGGTGAGGCCCAGCGCTATGGCGCCATAGGCACGAAAGCGCCGCTCGGCGCGGTAACGCCTGGCGACGACAGCCGGATCGCCGGTGCGGAAACTGTCAGTCATATTGCTCCCGGTAGCGCTGAACGATGCGCAAGGCGATGAAGTTAAGGGTGAGGGTGAAGAGGAAAAGAACAAAACCAAGCGCAAAGGCCGAAAGCGTCTTGGCGGAATCGAATTCCTGGTCGCCCACCAGAAGCGTTGCGATCTGCACGGTGATGGTGGTGACGGCGGCCAGGGGATTGAAAGTGAGACTGGGGGCAAGCCCTGCCGCCATGACCACGATCATGGTTTCGCCGATAGCGCGCGAAATCGCCAGCATGAAGGCTGAGGCGATGCCCGGAAGGGCAGCCGGCAACACCACGCGCCTTATAGTTTCGGAATGGGTGGCGCCCATGGCGTAGGAGCCGTCGCGCAAGGATTGCGGCACGGCGTTGATGATGTCATCGGAGAGGGAGGAAATTAGCGGCACGATCATCATGCCCATGACCAGGCCCGCCGCGAGTGCGGATTCCGACGCGACATCGAGGCCGATCGATTGTCCGGCCTGGCGGATGAGTGGCGCCACTGTCAGGGCGGCGAAGAAGCCGAGGACGACGGTTGGTATGCCCGCCAGCATTTCGAGCAATGGCTTGGCCCAGCCGCGAAGTTTCGGAGAGGCGTATTCCGCCATGTAGATGGCCGAGAGCAGGCCCAAGGGGCCGGCCACCAGGATGGCAATGAAGGTGATAAGCAATGTGCCGACGAGCAACGGGAGAATGCCGAAGGAGGGAGGCTCGGCGGTTGGCGCCCATACGGTGCCGAACAGGAAAGATGTTACCGGTACTTCGCTGAAAAAGCGGAGTGACTCAAAGAACACTGAGAACACGATGCCGATCGTGGCCAAGACCGCCACGGCGGAACAGGCGACGAGCAGGCCGGTGATGAAGCGCTCGAAGACATTCCGTGCACGAAATCGCGTGGAGATGCGGGGAAGGAGCGCTAGGATCGCCATCGTGCCGGCGAGTGCGGCGGCTAGCGGCACGGAGAAGGACTGCGGACCCACGGCTAACGCCGCAATCATTGCTGCAAGGATTGCCCCCGATAGTGCTCCTGCAGCGAGATAAAGTCCGTGATAGGCGGGCAAGGAGTGGAGCAAGGGGCCGTCCGCGACGCGCAGCCCTTTTGCACGCGTTTGACCGAGCACAAAAGCGGCAAGCGCGATCAGGGAGATAACAAGCAGCGCCCAACCAATCACTATTCGTCTCCTACCCTCCCTCCGTCACCCCAGCGAGAGCTGGGGTCCCGTTTTGATCTCCACCGCGATAATTGTTCTCTCTCGTCCAAAACGGGATTCCGGCTTTCGCCGGAATGACGGAAGCAAAGGGCAAAACAAAATGGAAGGGCCGGTACATCCGCGGACTCCTTCCATCGCCGTACTACTCGGCATACTATTTCAACTGGTCGCCCTTGAGCACTTCAAAGGAAGCGGCGACGGCGCGGGTTTTTTCGGCCTGATCGCCAGGGAGGGTGACGAGACCCTTGTCGGCGAGATAGCCGTCTTCGCCAATCGCCTTGTCGGAGACGTATTCGGCGATGAACTCCTTCATGCCGGCAATCTTGTCCATGTGCTGCTTCTTGGCATAAACGAACAGCGGGCGAGCAACCTTATAGCTGCCATCGGCGATCGTCTCGTAGGATGCGGCGACGCCATCGACGGGCACGCCCTTCACCGTTCCTTCGTTCTGCTCGAGGAAGGAATAGCCGAAGATGCCGAGCGCATCCGGGTTGGCTTGCAGCTTCTGCACGATCAGATTGTCGTTCTCGCCGGCCTCAATGAAGGCTCCGTCCTCACGCATGGATTTCCATACGGTTTCGAAGGCCTTGGAGTCGGATTTTTTCATCTTGGCCAGGGACTCGAATTTCTCCGCCCCCTTCTCCATGACGAGTTCCATGAAGCTATCGCGAGTTCCGGAGGTGGGCGGCGGTCCTAAGACCTCGATCTTTACGGCCGGGAGCGAAGGATCGATCTCGTTCCACATCTTGTAGGGGTTGGCGACAAGCTTGCCATTGGAATCCGGAACTTCCTTGGCGAGCGCCATGAAGATCTGCTGCTTGGTGAGCGCGAGGTCGCCTGCTTCCTTCGCATGGGCGAGCGAGAGGCCATCGAAGCCAACCTTGATTTCGATGATTTCGGTGACACCGCTCTTGTCGCAAGCTTCGAATTCGCTCTTCTTGATCTGGCGGGACGCATTGGTGAGGTCCGGATGATCGTCACCCAAGCCGGCGCAGAACAGCTTCATGCCGCCGCCGGTGCCGGTCGATTCGACCACGGGGGTTTTCATGCCGGTAGATTTGCCGAAGGCTTCGGCCACGGCGGTTGTGAAAGGATAGACGGTGGATGATCCGACGATGCGGATCTGGTCGCGGGCAAGGGCCGGGCCGGCGAACAGCGCCAAAACGCTGGCGGCGATTAGAAGGCGTTTCATGTCTTTCTCCTGTGTGCGAACAGCGCGGAAACTAGGACCGGGACATGAGTGTTATGTGACACCCGCATTACATGAGTGTGACGATCTATGATATTAAGAAGATTATATTATTTGGCGGGAAGGCGAATTGTGAAGGTGCTGCCCTTCCCCAGTTCCGAGTCGATCTGCAAACGGCCCCGGTGGCGGATGAGGATGTGTTTTACGATCGCGAGGCCAAGCCCTGTTCCGCCGCGAGACCGGCTTTCCTGAACACTGACGCGGTAAAAGCGTTCGGTGAGCCGCGGCATGTGCTGGGCGGCGATGCCGGGACCACGATCCTTCACTGACAACTCCACATGGCCGTCAGCCCGCCGGCCCGAAATGCCGATGACTTTGCCGATGCTCGCATATTTCAGTGCGTTCTCGACGAGATTTTGCACCACCTGCACGAGTTCATCCCGGTCTCCGATGACCATGAGCGGTTGGGGCAGGTCAAAACGAAGCTCACACCCCTCGGCCTTTGCCATGCCGGACATG
>JBGTJO010000027.1:0-8337 GCA_041745135.1 Aestuariivirga sp.
GCTGAAGCGGCGCCTTGAGCCAGATGGAGATTCCGTGTTGTTGAATACGCGCCCGTGTCTCTTCGTTGATATAGGCGCCGCCGCCGGTGGCCAGAACCTGGGCGCCGTTGCCGAGGAGCCGGGCGATCACCTTGCGTTCCCCCTCGCGGAAGTAATCCTCGCCATGGTCGGCGAAAATTTCCGAGACGGGTTTTCCGGCCGCGGTTTCGATTTCATGATCGGCATCGACAAAGGGCAATCCAAGCTTCTCGGCGAGCCTTCGGCCCACGCTCGACTTGCCGGCGCCCATCAACCCCACCAGAACGATGGGACGATTACCCAGACGCTCGCGGACTGTTTCGGCCTCCCTGGCAATGGCGCGGCGCGGCATCTCTTCAAACCTGAACCTGAAAGGGGGTTTATCGCAGGCGGGCAATACATCGCAAAGCCTTTCCGCGGATGAACGAAGCGGGTAGAGTTAAACCAAATCGGTGGAGCACAATGCCGGACAGCATTCGTTTTTTGTTAATCATGGCGTGTTTGGCTGGCGCCGTATATGGAACAGCCTGGGCCCTTGCCAACTTCCCGCCGGAGCAAACGGAGATCGTGCGGCCGTTACCCCATGAAAAACTCCGGCCCAAATGACCGAAGGCTGGCCGAACGCTTTCTCGAGATGATGGCGGCGGAGCGCGGGGCCTCCAGAAACACCCTTGCCGCCTATGGCCGCGATCTCGAAGATTACGAGGTCTTTTTACGCGGCGCTAACGGCAGCCTCAAAGATTCCACACCTAAGCACATCCGGAAATACTTAGCCTCTCTCGAAAACCTGGCCCGCAGCACGGCGGCACGCAAGCTCTCCGCAATCCGCCAGTTTCACCGTTTTCTGCTGGGCGACGGGCTATCGCGGGAAAATCCAGCGTCAACCATCGAGAGTCCCCGTACGGCGCGACCGCTCCCCAAGTTGATTTCGGAAAAAGATGTGGCACTCCTGCTTACGGCGGCGCGAGGCCGGGCGGAGAGGGCTAAAGACAAGAAAGCTCTGAAAGCATGGCGTTTTATATGTCTGCTCGAATTGCTTTACGCCACGGGCTTGCGCGTATCGGAACTCGTGAGCTTGACCGTTCGGGCCGTCGCGACGGGGGGCGATTTCATTTCGGTGAAGGGTAAGGGAGGTCGCGAGCGGCTGGTGCCAGTCTCAAATACCGCGCGGGCGGCGCTGGAGGAATATCTGCGGCGGCTTGCGGCGAATGCTGGCGGTGGTGCGAAATGGCTATTTCCGTCCTCCGGCGCTGAAGGGCATCTGACACGGCAGCATTTTGCTCTTGAACTTAAGGCTCTCGCCGCCGAAGCCGGGCTCGACCGCAGACTGATTTCGCCGCATGTGCTTCGGCACGGCTTTGCCAGCCATCTCCTTGCCGGAGGCGCCGACCTCCGGGCGGTGCAGCAGATGCTTGGACATGCGGATATATCAACCACGCAAATCTACACCCATGTGCAGCAGGACCGCCTGCGCGCCGCTGTGGAGAGCCATCATCCCCTCGCCAGGAAAAGTTGACTTTGACTTCCCGGACGGCCACGTTCCGCCCACATCATGACGTCTTACCTCGATTTTGAAGCTCCTGTCGCCGAACTGGAAGGCAAGATCGCCGAACTGCGGGCGCTTGCGGCAAGCGACAAGGGCGTCTCGATTGCCGATGAAGTGAAGGCGCTTGAGAAGAAGGCTGCGAAAATTCTGGGAGAGCTCTATGAGTCGCTGGCGCCATGGCAGAAGGCGCAGGTGGCGCGCCATCCCGAGCGCCCGCACGCGCTCGACTACGTCGAGGCCCTGATTACGGAATTCACTCCCATGGCGGGAGACCGGAAATTCGCCGAGGATTTCGCGGTGGTGGGCGGTCTCGGGCGCTTTCGCGGAACGCCTGTGATGGTCATCGGCCAGGAAAAGGGTCATGACACGGCGGCGCGGCTCAAACGGAATTTTGGAATGGCTCGTCCGGAGGGCTATCGCAAGGCGGTGCGGCTCATGAAAACGGCGGACCGTTTCGGCCTTCCCGTCGTGACCTTCGTCGATACGGCGGGCGCCTACCCCGGGATCGATGCTGAGGAACGGGGCCAGGCTGAGGCCATCGCCCGTTCCACGGATTGCTGCCTTAGCCTTGGTGTGCCGCTCGTGTCGGTCATCATCGGCGAGGGCGGGTCGGGCGGCGCCATCGCCATTGCCACCGCCAACACGGTACTGATGCTGGAACACGCGATCTACAGCGTGATTTCCCCGGAAGGAGCAGCTTCCATTCTGTGGCGCGATCCCGCCCGGGCCAAGGATGCCGCAGCGGCCATGAAGATCACCGCGCAGGACTTGAAGAAATTAGGGATCATCGATGAAATCGTGCCCGAGCCAATGGGCGGCGCTCATCGCGGCCGCGATCAGGCAATCGCTGCGACCGGAGAGGCCATTGCGCGGACGCTTACGGCGTTCACGGATATGCCTGGCGATGTACTGAGGACGCAGCGGCGGGAAAAGTTCTTGGCGATCGGACGAGATCTTTAAGGGGCGGCAACCTGGTCGAACAAACCGGCTATCATAGCGTACCCCGCGGCAACGACTGCAGAAAAATTGAACATGATCGTCATCAGAGCAAGGCCCATCCCCGCCGCGATGAGCCCATATTCGATCGCGGTAGCGCCCGCCTCGTCGCGAAACAAACAACGAAGATTTCTGGCGATGGCATTCACGGTTATTCTCCCGGTAGGCCGTCGTCGCGGCCGTTCCCCAATAGACCATGCCGGGTCCCAAAAACTCGTTAACGCGTTTCTTAAGATTTGCGTTGCCCCGTTAAGACAGTGGGGACGTTCGCCTAACCTTAGACAAAGGCCCCGTGGCAGTGCTTGAACTTTTTGCCGGAGCCGCATGGGCAGGTGTCGTTGCGCGCGACCTTGCCCCAGGTTTCCGGTTTCTTCGGATTAATTGCGAGGGCCGGAGCCGCGACCGGCGTGCCGAAGAAGGAACCCTCGCCCACATCGTCCTCACCGGTAAAGGCATCGATATGATGGGCCTCCATGAAGGGCAGGTCGTCCTCATCGGGCAATAGATCGTCGCTCGGGCGGCTCTGAATTTCGACGCGCATGACCTGGGAGGTCGCGTTTTCACGCAATTTGCCGATCAGCGCCTCGAAGAGTGTGAAGCCCTCCGTCTTATATTCATTGAGCGGGTCGCGCTGGCCGTAGCCCCGCAAATGGATGACCTGGCGCAGATGCTCAACGGTCACAATGTGATCGCGCCAGAGATTGTCGAGGGTGCGCAAGAGCACCGCCTTCTCGACCTGCGACATGATCTCCGGCGTAAACTTCTCGCGTTTGGCCAAGTAAATCTTGTCGGCCGCCTCAGTGACGCGTTCACGAATTTCCGCGTCGGCGATGCCCTCTTCCTTGGCCCAATCTTCAACGGGAAAGTCTATGGCGACCACATCGCGCAGGCGTTCGCGCAAGGAGGCCGCGTCCCACTGCTCGGCATAGGCATTTTCGGGAATATACTTGGCGATCAGATCCTCAATGACGTGATGGCGCATGTCGTCGATGGTTTCCGCCACCTCCTCGCCCTTCATGATGTCGATGCGCTGTTCAAAAATGACCTTGCGCTGGTCGTTCATGACATTGTCGAACTTCAACAAGTTCTTGCGGATGTCGAAGTTGCGCGCCTCGACCTTTTGCTGGGCTTTCTCGAGCGCCTTGTTGATCCAGGGATGGACGATGGCCTCGCCCTCCTTGAGGCCGAGCTTCTGCAGCATCGTGTCCATGCGCTCCGACCCGAAGATGCGCATCAGATCATCCTCGAGGGAGAGATAGAACAGCGAGCGGCCGGGATCGCCCTGGCGCCCCGAGCGGCCGCGCAACTGATTGTCGATGCGGCGGCTCTCGTGGCGTTCGGTGCCGATGACGAAAAGCCCGCCCGCCGCCAGCACCTTCTGTCGGTTGACTTCGATCTCCGCCTTGATCGCATCGATGCGGTTTTTCCGCTCTGTTTGATCCGTCACCTCGGCCAACTCGGTGGCGGTTCGCATGCCGAGATTGCCGCCCAACTGGATGTCGGTGCCGCGGCCTGCCATGTTGGTGGCAATCGTTACAGCGCCGGCCACGCCGGCCTGGGCGATGATTGCAGCTTCCTGTTCGTGGTAGCGGGCATTCAACACATTGTGCGGGATGTCCTTGGCTTTGAGCATGGAGGACAGGATTTCCGATTTCTCAATCGATGTGGTGCCGACCAGAACCGGCTGGCCGATGGCGCGAGCCTCGTTGATGGTCTCGATGATGGCCACATATTTCTCGCGCGCCGTCCGATAGACCTGGTCATCCTCGTCCTTGCGCACCAAGGCCATGTTGGTGGGGATCTCGAGAACGTCGAGCTTGTAGATATCCATGAATTCTTCCGCCTCGGTCGCCGCCGTGCCGGTCATGCCGGCGAGCTTCCGATAGAGACGGAAATAATTCTGGAAGGTGATCGAGGCGAGTGTGACGTTCTCCGGCTGGATCGCCACATGTTCCTTGGCCTCGAGCGCCTGATGCAGGCCCTCGGAGTATCGCCTTCCCGGCATCATGCGGCCGGTGAACTCGTCGATGATGATGACTTGATCGTCTTTGACAATGTAGTCTTTGTCGCGCTGGAAAAGCTTGTGGGCGCGGAGCGCCTGTTGCACGTGGTGGACGATGGTGACGTTCTCGGCGTCGTAGAGGTTGTCGCCAGCGAGAAGCCCCGCAGCGCCAAGCACCTGTTCCAGATGGACGTTGCCCTTTTCGGTGAGCGTGCAGGAGCGCTGCTTCTCGTCGAGATCATAATCCTCCGGGGTAAGCTCGGGGATAAACTTGTCGAGCGTGTTGTAGAGGTCGGACTTGTCGTCAACGGGGCCGGAAATGATGAGCGGTGTCCGGGCTTCGTCCACCAGGATCGAGTCGACTTCGTCGACGATTGCGAAGTTGTGCCCGCGCTGCACCATCTCCTCGAGGTGGTATTTCATGTTGTCGCGGAGGTAGTCGAAGCCCAGCTCGTTGTTGGTGGCGTAGGTGACATCGCAGGCGTAGGCGGCGCGGCGCTCATTGTCGTTCAGGCCGTGGACGATGACGCCGGTGGTAAGTCCCAGAAAATTGTAGATCTGACCCATCCAAGCGGCGTCGCGGCGGGCCAGGTAATCGTTAACCGTCACCACGTGGACACCCTTGCCTGCAAGCGCGTTGAGATAGACGGCAAGCGTTGCAACCAGCGTTTTGCCTTCGCCGGTTTTCATCTCGGCGATGCGGCCCTCGTGCAGCACCATGCCGCCGATCAACTGCACGTCGAAATGGCGCTGTTCGAGGGTGCGTTTGGCGGCCTCCCGCACCGTGGCGAAGGCTGGGACCAGAATGTCGTCGACGGTTTTACCTGCCGCCAACTCCTCGCGGAACATGGCGGTTCGAGCCTTCAGCTCGTCGTCCGAAAGGTTCGCGATCTCCGCTTCCAGAGCATTGATCTCATCGACTGTGCCGCGGTATTTGGAGACCTTCCGGTCATTCGTCGTGCCGAAGATTTTTGCCGCGATAGAGCGCAGTCCGAGCATATGATTCATTCCTCAGGGGGCTAAGGCCCCGATGATCTCGCCGCTTCTAGTCAAGTTGGCGTGCCGGGGCAATCGGGCGGCTTGGGGATTTGGCCGAGATGGGCTTTCGAGATGATCAATTCAACGTGTTGCATCCCGGCAACAGGCGTCCCAATGTGATTTCAACCCCTTGCGCCGCGGCCTCCCGGGCATCATCAAAGCGCAGCATATTCTTGCCTTGTTTGGCGATCAATGGTCCGCCAAACGGGCTCTGACACGGTGGATTTAATGTTTCTCATTCGCAATTCGATGATCCTGGCGGCGGGGTTGGCGCTCGCCGTGCCCATGGTCCTGGCGCAGGATGCGGCCATCAAGGACGACAAGACGATTGCCGTCGTCAACGGGCATGAGATTAAAGTATCGGAAATCCAGATGGCGACGGACGATGTCATCGGGCAATTGCCGGACCTGCCGCCCAAGCTGCGCTATCCCTTCGTTGTCGAATATCTGGTGGAGAGGCATCTTCTGGCTCAGTTAGCCGTCAAGGAGGGTGTCGCCGATACCGAAGAATACAAGCGACGTCTTGCTCTCTATCAGGCCAAGGCGTTGCGCGATGCCTATTTTTTCCAGACAATCAGGCCGCAGGTGACCGAGGAACAGATCAAGGCCGCCTATGACGCCGAGGCCGCCAAGGTTGCGCAGACGGAGCGGGTTCGGGCCCGCCACATCCTTGTGGGCTCGGAAAAAGAAGCCAAGGACATTCTCGCCCGGCTCGCCAAGGCCGAGAAATTCGAGGAACTTGCCAAGAAATACAGCCTCGACGGTTCCAAGGATTATGGCGGAGATCTTGGCTATTTCACCGTGCCGGAGATGGTGCCGGAATTTTCCAAGGCAGCTTTCGCGCTTAAGGCCGGAGAAACCTCGCAGCCTGTCAAAACCGACTTCGGCTGGCACATCATCAAGCTCGAAGACCGCAAGATGGGCGCGGCGCAGCCCTATGACCAGGTGAAATCGGCGATCCGCAACGTGCTTCTGCGCAAGAAGGTGCAGGAAACCATGGACGGGCTGCGCGCTGCGTCCAAAATCGAGATCATCGATCCAGATCTGAAGAAATATGCCGACGAAGCGACAAAGGCCATGAAGGCCGCCCAGGAGAAGCAATCCGGTCAGGCCGTCACCCCGGCTGCCGCCGCCGAGAGCGAGGCCGAGGGCAGCGGTGGCAAGGGCGATCTGCAAATCCCGCAATAAATCGCAACTGAAAGCCGGGGGCTTTGATGGGGCATGGCATTTCGCCGCTGGCGCCGGCGGCATTTCCGGATTTGCCGCCTATCGGCGGCGTGACGCTGGCGACCGCCGCGACCGGCATCCGCTACAAGAACCGGCCGGACTTGTTGCTCGCCCTTTTCGATCCCGGCACGACAGTGGCAGGATGTTTTACCCGCTCAAAATGCCGCTCGGCTCCGGTTGACGGGTGCGCTGATGCTCTTGCCCACGGCAAGGCGCGCGCGCTCATCGTCAATGCCGGCAATGCCAATGCTTTCACCGGGAAAGCTGGCGAAAAGACCGTGGCGGCGGTTGCCCGGGCGGCGGCGAAATTGCTCAAGTGCAGCCCAACGGAAATCTTTCAGGCTTCAACCGGGGTCATCGGGGAACCGCTCAACCCTGCGCCGATCACAAGCTCCTTGGGCAACATGATCGGCGAAGCAAAGCCTGAGAATTGGCCCGACGCCGCGCGGGCTATCATGACCACGGATACGTTCCCCAAGGCATCGACCATTATGGCCAAACTCGGCGGCAAGACCGTCACCATCAATGGCATCGCCAAGGGCTCCGGCATGATCGCGCCCGATATGGCGACCATGCTTGCCTTCATCTTCACTGATGCCCAGTTGACCGTGCGGCTTTTGCAGAAATTGTTGTCGCAGAGCGTAGCCAAGAGTTTCAACTGCACGACAGTGGACGGCGATACATCTACTTCCGATACGATCCTAATGTTCGCGACGGGAGCAGCGGGTGCAGCGCCTGCCAGGCTTAAGTCGGCTGAGGACACGCGGCTCAAGGGTTTTGCGAAAGCGCTGGACCGGCTTTGCCTCGACCTCGCCCAACAGGTAGTTAAGGACGGCGAGGGAGCTGAGAAATTCATCGAGATCGCAATCACCGGGGCTCAATCGGATGGGGCAGCGCACCGCATCGCCTTGTCGATCGCCAACTCGCCCTTGGTCAAGACGGCGATTGCCGGGGAAGACGCGAACTGGGGCCGTATCGTCATGGCAATCGGCAAAGCCGGCGAAAAAGCCGACCGCGACCGGCTGCGCATCCGCATCGGCGGCATCCAGGTGGCCAGGAACGGGATGCGCGACCCTTCCTATAAGGAGGCGGCGATCATGCCGCATATGAAGGGCCGCGAAATCACTATCGAAGCCGATGTCGGCGTAGGGCAAGGCCGCGCTACGGTGTGGACCTGCGATCTCACGCACCGCTACATCGACATCAACGGCTCCTATCGCAGCTGATGCGGCTTGTCCTTGCCACTGCCGTGGCGCTTGTCGATGCCGACGGCCGGGTACTGATTACAAAACGGCCCAGGGGCAAACCGATGGAGGGCTTGTGGGAGTTTCCTGGCGGCAAGGTGGAAGCAGGGGAGCGTCCCGAGGCCGCGCTGATCCGTGAGCTGAAGGAAGAGTTGTCGATCGATGTGATAGAGTCGTGCCTGGCGCCTCTCACCTTCGCCAGCCATGCTTGTGTTAATTCCCACTTGCTGATGCCCCTCTTCGTCTGTCGCCGCTGGAACGGGACC
>JBGTJO010000028.1:0-7734 GCA_041745135.1 Aestuariivirga sp.
GTCATCAAGAAATATGCCAACCGGCGGCTCTACAACACGGCCACCAGCACCTATGTGACGCTCGACGATCTCGCTGTCATGGTGAAGGCCGGAACGGATTTCGTCGTCTATGACGCCAAGACCGGCGAGGACATCACCCGCTCGGTCTTGACCCAGATCATCTTCGAGGAAGAGAGCAAGGGCACCACGCTGCTTCCGATCAATTTCCTCCGCCAGCTTATCCGCTTTTACGGCGACTCGATGCAAGCGATCGTTCCTGGCTTCCTCGAATTCTCGCTTGGCAGTTTGGGAAAGGACCAGGAAAAGCTACGCGCGCAAATGCTTGAGGCTTGGGGGGCCGATCCCTTCAAGGCGGTCCAGGAGCACACCCAGCGCAACATGGCGATGTTCAACGACGCGATGCGGGTGTTCAATCCCTTCGCCGCCGCCATGGGGCAACAGGCAACACCGGCTCAAGAACCTCCGCCCCCGCCCAAAGACGATTTGCAGGCGCTCAAGGACCAACTGTCCGCCATGCAGCGCAAGCTCGACACCCTGGCGGAGAAGTAGCTTCGCTTCTCCTCGTCAACATCTCTCCGGCGCCTGTCCTCGCCCCGCGCTAGCGGGGAGAGGAAGGGGACCCGTCATGCGGCACGCATGATGGGGAAGGAGAGGGGCCAACGGATGATCTTTCCGGCTTCGGCAATTCCACGAAACGTTCGACAATGACCGTTAGCCCCTCTCCTTCCCATCGCTACGCGATGGGCCCCTTCCTCTCCCCGCTACGCGGGGGCGAGGACAAGAAAGCGGAGCAGCGTCGAAAGCGGACGGTTAGCCCGTCAGGCTGAGGCGTTCGCCTTCAACCTCTGGCTTGCCGCGCTTGAACGAGGCGTCGAGGGCGGCGATGGCTTGGCGCAGTTTGGAGAGTTCCTGAGGCAATGCGTCCTCGAACACCTGAATGGTGTCTACTCCCTCCGCATGCGGCACGGCTTCGGCTGCGGCCATGAAATTGCCTGCGGCAACCGTCTCCTGCCATGGCGCCTTGAGCGTGGCTTCGCCGAAGATGTTGCCCTGAAGGAAGTCGATTTGCCACTCGCGCAGCAGAGCGGCATCCGCTTCGCTCCCCACCCATTCCGCCACGGTTTTGATCTTGAAGGTGCGGGCAAGGTCGATCAGTGAACGGACGAAATAGCGGTTATCGGGATTGTCCTTGAGATCGCGGCAATAGGAGCCGTCGATTTTGAGGAGGTCGACGGGAAGCGCGCGCAAGTTGCGGAACGAGGTATAGCCGGCGCCGAAATCGTCGATGGCCACGGAGCAGCCCAGGTCCCGCAATTGCTGGACGAATTGCCGCGTCTCCTGGAGGTCGCTCAGCGCCACCGTCTCGGTGATTTCGACGGTGAGCCTCTCGGTGACACCCTTGTTGCCGGCGAGTATGCCGGTGATCTGCGGATACCAGCGGGGATCGGCCGCCGTGGTGCCCGATATGTTGAGCGACAGGCGGGCGGAGGGATATTTCTGCAGGGTGGCGATCGCCATCTGAACGACCGCCCGATCGATCAGGCGGACGAGGCCTAGCTTCTCGGCGATGGGGATGAGATGGGCGGCGGCGATCGTATCGCCGGCGGAGTCGGTCATGCGCAGCAAGGCTTCATGGAAGGAGGCTTCGCCGGTCGCGGCTGAGATGATGGGCTGGAAAGCCAGTTTGAACCGGTCTTCCTTGAGGCAGCGGACGATTTCGGTGGCGCTCCTTGCATTGAGCTTGCGCTCCTCGGTGCGCTGCGGCGAGGGGCGATAGATCACGTAGCCGTCGGAGGGGAGCCGGCGCGCTTCCGCCAGGGCCTCTTCGGCGCGGGCCATTGCGGTGTTGGCGTCGGCGGCATGTTTGGGCAGCACCAGCCCGCCGATCGAGAGCAGCGCCCAGACCGGGCCGTGGGCGGTTTCGATGACGCTTTCCCGGGCAGCACCCAGGAACCGGTTGACCGCGGCGTTCACTTCCTCTTCGCCGCTGTGATTGAGGATCAATCCGAACTTGGCGCCGGAATAGCGGGCGATGGCATCGCCTGTGCGCACCACCTGGCGCAAGCGCCGGCTCATATTGACGATGACCTCGTCGGCGACCTCAAAGCCATAGGCTTCATTGACCACCGCCAGATTATTGATGGCGGCAATAAGGAAGGCGCAGGATGTGCCGTCGCGGCTGTCGACGGCCATGGCTTCGCCCAGCGCTTCGGCCATGCGTCCGCGATTCATGAGGCCCGTCAGCGGATCGCAGTTGCCGAGGAAGCTTAAGTGCTGGTCGCGCTTGTGCCGGTCGTCGATGCGCCGCACCGTGCCGTAGACATTCGCGGGCCTGCCGTCCCGGCCGCCGAACCATTTGCCGTGATCCTCGATCCAGATGCCCATTTGCGCCATGCGGCCCTCCGGCCGGAACAGATATTCGATCCGGAACGCAGTGCCGCTGCCGTCATCGGCAATGGGAGTGCGCATCACGGTGTCATAGCGGCTGGTCAGATTATCGGCGTCGAGGAAAGTGGCGAAGGACCGGCCTGAACCCAATTGCGAAGGTTGGCAGCCGAGGATCTCTCCGGCGTTGGTGGACCAGGCGATGCTGTCGGTTTCGATGTTCCAGTGATAGGCTGCGGCGCCGGAAGCTTCCATGCCTTGCCGGATGCGTTCCATCTCGTTTCGGTCTTCAGCAATTGCCATGGACAACGGGCCGGGTTTCGCCGAAGGGCCGACCTCGAACATAAAGGGCGTCGCTGCTGGTTGTTCGTTCAAGGGGCCTCCGGACGGCAAAACTCAAACTCGCCCGCAAGTCGAACTGCAGGGAACTCGATTGCTAACCGCGCAAGGTTAAAGAAGATCGAAAAATCTTTCCTTAACGCCGGATCAATAACCCAGCGCCAGTCCGTCCTTGCGGGGGTCGGAACCCCCAACCAGCATGCCGAGCTTGCGGTCTATGGCGATGGCCTGGCCGCCGCCCAGGGGCTTTGCGGTGGAAGCGATCCGGTGGCCCTTCTTCGCAAGTTCCGCTTGCAGGGCTTCCGGCACTCCATCCTCGACCAGCACCTCCCCGTCGCTTGGAACGTAACGGGGCCAGTCGATCGCCTCCTGGGGGTCCATGCCGTAGATGTAACGGTTCACCGCCACCGTCACGTGTCCCATGGGCTGGTAATCGCCACCCATGACGCCATAGCTCATGTCGACGAGGCCGTCTTTCCGCACCATGGCTGGAATGATGGTGTGCAGCGGCCGCTTTCCCGGCCCGATGCAATTGGGATGGCCGGGCGTTGTGACGAAACCGCTGCCGCGATTTTGCAGCGCAATTCCCGTCTTTGGCGTGACGATGCCGGAACCGAAGCCGTAATAGACCGAGTTGATGAACGAAACCGCCAACCGGTCGCGGTCAACCACCGTCAGATATATCGTATCCGATGGCGGCAGCGCCGTCGCTATGTCGAGTGCCCGCCTCATGTCGATGAGGCAAGCGAGCCGCGCCGACGTTTTGGAGTGGAGAAGCTCTTGCATCGGTATCTCGGCGAAATCCGGATCGGCGATGTGCCGGTTGCGCAGCTCCCATGCAAGCTTCATCGCCTCGATTTCGAGATGCATACGTTCCGGGCTCGCGGGATCATAGCGCTTCAGACCAAAATGGCTGAGAATGTTGAGGGCGATGAGCGCCGTGAGGCCCTGTCCGTTGGGTGGAATTTCCAAAAATTCGTGTTCTGCGAAAGATGTCGAGATGGGCTCGACCCAGGTAGATTCGTTTTTGGCGAAATCCGCGAGGCTCAATAGCGAGCCTTTCCTCTCAAGGCAGTTCACAATGTCTTCGGCGATCTCGCCGGCGTAGAAGGCGTCCCGCCCCTTTGCGGCAAGAAGGCGCATGGTTTTCGCCAGCGCCGGATACGCCATCGTCTCGCCGGCCTGTGGTGCTCTTCCATTTTTCAGGCAATGCGTGCGGCCGCCTTCATCCGCCGCGAGAACGGTTGCGTCTTCCAGCCAGTCGAAGGCAACGCGCGGCGTCACCGGCGCCCCTTCCTCGGCCATGCGGATTGCTGGTTCCAAGCAATCGCCAAGCGTCGTGGTGCCGTGCGTCTTGAGCAGCGTGTCCCAGGCATCGATGGCGCCCGGCACCGTCACCGAATGGACGCTGTAAGGGTCGATTTCAGCAAGGCCGGACGATTTGAGCCAGTCAGCATCGGCGCGAAGCGCGGCGCGGCCTGAGCCATTGAGCCCGTGAACTTTGCCATCCGGCATTCCAATCAGCGCGAAACAATCCCCGCCGATCCCCGTCATGGCGGGTTCCACGACGCAAAGGACGGCGGACGCAGTCACCGCAGCATCGACCGCATTGCCGCCCGCGCGCAGAACATCGATGGCGGCGAGCGTCGCCGGGGGCGCCGACGTTGCGGCCATGCCGTTCGTCCCGTAGGCGGCGGAACGGCCCGGTTTCTGGAAACTGCGCATGAACTCCTCTAGCGCGAATGCGCTGGTCGAAAAAGCCGCCAATCATGTCGGTGGAGAAATCCTTTCACGAAAGGCCGCCCCTATGGTACGCGCCGACTTGTGATGCCCCAGGGGAGCCGTTGATGACCGTGAAGAGCGATATCGAGATTGCGCGTGAAGCCCGGATGAAGCCGATCATGGAGATCGGCAAGGGCTTGGGCATTCCTGAGAAGGATTTGATCCCTTATGGCCATACCAAGGCCAAGGTGAGCCTTGAATATATCGACGGGCTTTCTAAGAAACAGGATGGCAAGCTCATCCTCGTAACCGCCATCAACCCCACGCCCGCCGGTGAAGGCAAGACCACCACCACCGTAGGATTGGGCGACGGACTAAACCGGATCGGCAAGAAAGCTATGATCGCGCTTCGCGAGCCGTCGCTTGGCCCCTGCTTCGGCATGAAGGGCGGTGCTGCCGGCGGCGGCTATGCCCAGATCGTTCCGATGGAGGATATCAATCTGCATTTCACCGGCGATTTCCACGCCATCACCTCCGCCCACAATCTGCTCTCCGCGATGATCGATAATCACATCTATTGGGGCAACGAGCTGGGGATCGACACCCGCCGCGTGGCGTGGCGGCGCGTCATGGACATGAACGACCGGGCGCTTCGCGAGATCGTTTGCTCGCTGGGCGGTGTTGCCAATGGGTACGCGCGAGAGGCGGGATTCGATATTACTGTCGCCTCCGAGATCATGGCAATCCTTTGCCTTTCCAATTCGATTGCCGATCTCGAACGCCGGCTTGGCCAGATCGTTGTGGCGGCGAAGCGCGACAAAGCTCAAGTGCTGGCCAAGGACATAAAGGCGCCGGGCGCCATGACGGTGCTGCTCAAGGATGCGCTGATGCCGAATCTGGTGCAGACGCTGGAGAACAATGCGGCTTTCGTCCATGGCGGACCTTTCGCCAACATCGCCCATGGCTGCAATTCGGTGATGGCAACGAAAACCGCCCTGAAGCTTGCCGATTATGTGGTGACCGAAGCCGGCTTCGGCGCTGATCTGGGCGCAGAGAAATTCTTCGACATCAAATGCCGCAAGGCCGGGCTTCACCCCGCCGCGACAGTGATCGTGGCCACGGTTCGGGCCTTGAAGATGCATGGCGGCATCGCCAAGGAAGGCCTGAAGACGGAAAATGTCGAAGCCCTGACCAAGGGTCTCGCCAATCTCGGCCGCCACATCGAGAACATGAAAAAGTTCGGCGTGCCGATCGCAGTGGCCGTCAACCACTTCGTCACCGACACCGAAGCTGAGGTCGAAGCTATCCGCGATTACTGCCGGAGCCACGGGGTCGAGGCCTTCAAATGCACCCACTGGGCGGAGGGCGGCAAGGGCACCGAAGCCTTGGCCAAACATGTGGCGGAACTCGCCGACAAAGCCGTGGCCCAGTTCAAGCCGATCTATAGCGATGATTTAGGCTTGTGGGACAAGGTCCACACCATCGCGCGGGAAATCTACCGGGCCGACGATATCGTCGCCGACAAATCGGTGCGCGACCAGTTCAAGACCTACGAGGCGCAGGGCTACGGCAAATTTCCTATCTGCATGGCCAAGACGCAATATTCCTTCTCCACCGATCCCAATCTCAAGGGCGCGCCGGTCAACCATGTGGTGCCGATCCGCGAGATTAGGCTTTCGGCGGGCGCGGAATTCATCGTGGTGATCTGCGGAGACATCATGACCATGCCGGGCCTCCCCAAAATCCCCTCCGCCGAAGTCATCGGCCTCGACAAGAGAGGACAGATCGAGGGGTTGTTCTAGCCGCCGGCGAGTTGAAATCCGCAAAACGGTCACTCTAATCTCGTCATTCCGGCGAAAGTCGGAATCCCGCTTTCACCGGCAAGTGTCCCTATCATGAGTTTCAAGGCGAAGCGGGATGCCAGCTGGCATGACGGGAGTGAGGGAGTTTCCGGCGTGCTTGATGGATCAGAGTGGGAAAGGCGCTTTTGAAAGCAAAATGCGGCAATGCGCCGCCATAACGCGGTTGCGAGTCCTTATGCCCTGTGTTACCTGACGCGCACGTGTGTCCCCATGCACGCGGGAATTCCAATAAATTCAAGAGATTGAGCTTAAAGGATCGTGGCAACCACAGATCAGACAGTTTCCGGTGTGGAGGGGCGCTACGCCAACGCCCTGTTCCAGCTCGCCACCGAGCAGAAAACGGTCGACAAGACCGGCGGCGAATTGGCCGTTTTCCAGGCGGCGGTCGATGCCTCGCCCGAATTGAAGCGTCTGGTGCATTCGCCGATTTACTCAGCCGCCGATCAGATCGCCGCCATTGAAACGATCGGCGCCCGCGCCGGGATTAACGGCACGACGCTCAACTTCCTCAAGCTCGTCGCCAAAAATCGGAGGCTCGCTGCGATCTCCGGCATCATCGCCACCTATGCCATCTTGCTCGCCACCTCGAAGGGCGAAGTTCAGGCCGAAGTCGCCTCCGCCGAAAAACTTTCCGAAAAGCACATTAAGGACATCAAGGCAGCGCTCAAGGCCTCCATCGGCCGCGAGGTGCAGCTTTCAACGCGCGTCGACAAGTCGCTCTTGGGCGGCCTCATCGTCAAGGTGGGCTCGCGCATGCTCGACAATTCGCTGAAGACCAAGCTTCAGAATCTCAAGATCGCCATGAAGGGAACCGCCTGATGGATATTCGCGCCGCCGAAATTTCCACCATTCTGAAAAAGCAGATCAAGGATTTTGGCCGCGAAGCGGAAGTCTCCGAGATCGGCCAGGTGCTGTCGGTGGGCGACGGCATCGCCCGCGTCTATGGCCTCGACAATGTGCAGGCGGGCGAGATGGTCGAGTTCCCCGGCGGCGTCCGCGGCATGGCGCTCAACCTTGAAACCGACAATGTCGGCATCGTGATTTTCGGCAACGACCGCGATATCAAGGAAGGCGACACGGTGAAGCGCACCGGCGCCATCGTCGAGGTTCCAGTGGGCAAAGAGCTGTTGGGCCGCGTGGTCGATCCGCTTGGTAATCCCATCGATGGCAAAGGTCCTATTACCGCTACCGAGCGCCGCCGCGTCGATGTCAAGGCGCCGGGCATCATTCCCAGAAAGTCCGTGCACGAACCAATGTCCACGGGCCTCAAGGCCATCGACGCGTTGATCCCGATTGGCCGTGGACAGCGCGAGCTGGTGATCGGCGACCGGCAGACGGGCAAGACCGCCATCATTCTCGATACGATTCTCAACCAGAAGCCCATCCATGTGAACGGCCCCGAGAAGGAAAAACTCTACTGCGTTTA
>JBGTJO010000029.1:0-31133 GCA_041745135.1 Aestuariivirga sp.
AGGTCATGCGCTGGCCGAAGCTCTCGGGGCTGAATGCGCGGCGCTGGCAGATTTTCAGATCGAACCGGCGCGGCTTCTGGTCGTTCTGGATTTTCAGCATACTGTTTGTCATCGCGGTGTTCGCGCCGATCATCGCCAATGACCGGCCGATACTGGTTTCTTACAAGAGCGAATTGCTGTTCCCCACCTTCGTCGATTATCCGGAAGTGAAATTCGGCGGTTTCCTGGCGCGCACCGATTATCGCGACCCGGTGAACCAGGAGGAGATCGCCGCGAATGGCTGGATGATCTGGCCGCCGATCCGCTATTCCTACAATACGGTGAACAATGAATTGCCGAGCCCCGCGCCCTCGCCGCCGGCCTTCCGGCTCAGCGATGAACAGGCTTGCGTCAAATACCAGGCTGGCACAAACGATCCGAATTGCACATTCGGCAACATGAACTGGCTCGGAACCGACGATCAGGGCCGCGATGTGGTCGCCCGTTTGATCTACGGTTTTCGCATCTCCGTCTTCTTCGGGCTCATCCTTACGATTCTCTCGTCGATCATCGGCATGGCGGCGGGCGCCGTGCAGGGGTTCTTCGGCGGCTGGACCGATCTCATGTTTCAGCGCTTCATCGAAATCTGGACGGCGATGCCCACACTCTATCTTCTGATCATCCTCGCGGCCTTCATCCAGCCGACCTTCTGGATCCTGCTGTTCATCCTGCTGCTGTTTTCATGGACGGGGCTCGTGGGGCTGGTGCGCGCCGAATTCCTGCGCGCCAGGAATTTCGAGTATGTGCGGGCCGCGCGTGCGCTGGGGCTCTCCGATCTCCGCATCATGTTCAAGCATCTCATGCCCAATGCGGTTGTCTCCACCATCACCTTCATGCCCTTCATTCTGGCGGGCTCGGTGACGACGCTGACCGCGCTCGACTTCCTCGGCTTCGGGTTGCCGGCGGGATCGGCATCGCTCGGCGAACTCGTAGCGCAGGGCAAAAATAATTTGCAGGCGCCGTGGCTCGGCATCACCGGCTTCCTGGTGCTGTCCATCATGCTGTCGCTTCTGGTGTTCATCGGCGAAGCGGTGCGCGATGCGCTTGACCCGCGAAAAACCTTCGCATGAAGGAACCCCTCCTCGCGATTAAGGACCTTTCCGTTGCCTTCCATCAAGGCGGCCGCGCGACGTTGGCGGTTGACCGCATCTCTTTTGTCATCAACAAGGGCGAAACGCTGGCACTGGTTGGAGAATCCGGTTCTGGGAAATCTGTATCCGCGCTCTCGATCCTCAAGCTGTTGCCGTATCCTTCGGCCTCGCATCCCTCAGGCTCCATCATTTTCAAGGGCGAGGAATTGCTCGATGCCGACGAGAGGGATCTACGGCGGGTGCGCGGCAACGACATCACCATGATCTTCCAGGAGCCGATGACCTCGCTCAATCCGCTGCACACAGTGGAGCGGCAGATCGGCGAAATCCTGGAATTACACGGGGGGCTCACGGGGGAGGCGCAACGGGCACGCATTGTCGAGCTTCTCGGCAAGACCGGCATCCGCGATCCCGAGACGCGACTACTCGATTATCCGCATCAGCTTTCCGGCGGCCAGCGTCAGCGCGTGATGATCGCCATGGCGCTCGCCAACAATCCTGATCTGCTGATCGCCGATGAGCCAACGACGGCGCTTGATGTCACCGTGCAGGCGCAAATCCTGAAATTGCTGAAGGACCTACAGGCGGAGTTCGGCATGGCGCTGCTGCTCATCACCCACGATCTCGGCATCGTGCGACACATGGCGGACACGGTGGCGGTGATGCAGAAGGGCAAGATCGTCGAACAGGGCGAGACAAAATCCATCTTCGCGCGTCCACAACATGCTTACACGAAGATGCTGATTTCGGCGGAACCCAAGGGGCTTCCGCCCGCGCATGATCCAACCGCGCCCGTGGTGCTTGAAACCAAAGGGTTGAGAGTCTGGTTTCCCATCAAGCGTGGCTTCTTTCGCAGGACTGTGGGACACATCAAGGCGGTGGACGGGATCGATGCGACCATCCGCGCGGGGCAAACTCTCGGCGTGGTGGGTGAGTCCGGTTCCGGCAAGACAACGCTGGGGCTGGCGCTTCTGCGGCTCATCTCCTCGGAAGGTCCCATCGTCTATATGGGCAAATCCATTGATCGTTTCAATTCGAAGATGATGCGGCCGCTTCGCAAGGAGATGCAGATCGTTTTCCAGGACCCTTACGGATCGCTGAGCCCGCGGTTGTCGATTCTTCAGATCGTCGAGGAAGGGCTGCTCGTGCAGGGCAAGCAATTGACTGCCGACGAACGCCGGGCGCGCGTCGCGGCGGCACTCACCGAAGTCGGCCTCGATCCCGAAACCATGGACCGTTATCCCCACGAATTCTCCGGCGGGCAGCGGCAGCGCATCGCCATCGCGCGCGCGCTCGCGCTGGATCCGCGCTTTATCATGCTGGATGAGCCCACCTCGGCGCTGGATATGTCAGTTCAAGCGCAGATCGTCGATCTGCTGCGGGGGTTGCAGCAGAAGCACACACTGGCCTTCCTGTTCATCAGCCATGATCTTCGCGTGGTGCGGGCGCTTGCCAATGATGTGATCGTCATGCGGAACGGCATCATGGTTGAATCGGGGCCGACGGCTGAGGTATTTGCCAAACCCAAGACCGACTATACCAAGGCGCTCATTTCCGCCGCACTCAATCTCAAACCGGTGTCTGATAAGATCGTGAAGCAATAGATGGCTTTTCTTTTCATCCTTCCAACCTGGCCGGTCGATGTGTGGACCAAAGCGATGCGCAAGGTGGCGCCGGCGCTCGATGTACGGGCCTGGCCCGACGCCATGGGGCGCATCGAGGAGATCGAATACACCGCCGCATGGCTTCCGCCCCGGCATTTGCTGAAAAGCCTGCCAAAGCTGAAGGTGATCTTTTCATTGGGGGCCGGAGTGGATGCGATCCTCAAGGATCAGACACTGCCAGCCAACATCCCAATCGTTCGGGTGAACGACCCTGACCTCACGGGCCGCATGGCGGAGTATATCGTGCTGCATGTGTTGCTGCATCACCGGCAGCAACGCCGCATCGAGGAGAACCAGAAGAACAAGATTTGGGATTCCTTCCCGACCCATGCGGCTTCAGCGCTTTCGGTCGGGATTATGGGTCTCGGCGTCATGGGCCAAGCGTCGGCAGCGCGCCTGCGCGATCTCGGTTTCAAGGTCGCAGGCTGGAGCCGTACGCGCAAAGAAATCGCAGGGGTGGAGAGCTTTGCCGGGGCCGCAGAATTCGATGCCTTCCTGGCGCGGACCGATGTTCTCGTATCGCTCCTGCCGGCAACGCCCGACACCGACGGCATCATTAACGCCAAGACGATGCGCAAGCTGTCGCGTAGAGGCCCGTTTGGAGCGCCCGTAATCATCAATGCGGGACGCGGCCGCCAGCAGATCGCGGAAGATATTATAGCGGCACTCGATTCGGGGGAGCTTCATGCGGCGACGCTCGATGTTTTCGCAACCGAGCCCCTGCCGGCGGACAGCGCGCTATGGACGCATCCAAAGGTGACGGTGACGCCCCACTGCGCGGCTGACAGCGATCCGGAAGTTGTCTGCGCCTATGTGGCCCGCCAGATCGAGCGGCACAAACAGCGCCAACCACTTGAAAATCTGGTGGACCGCACGCGGGGATACTAAAGCCGCTTGACGCTCGTCACGTGATTGCCGTTGGCGGCGATGCGGTTGACTGCTTCGCGCAGGGGCTCGGTCAACGTGGTCATGTGGTGGCCATTGGCGTGCAAGAGGGTTCGCCCATCGGTCATGATGCCGGCGTGGCCCTTCCAGAAGACGATATCACCGCGGGACAGGCCATCCAGATCGTTGACTTGAAGTTTCGTGCCAAGGCTTTCCTCCTGCATGTCGGTGTCGCGCGGACAGTTCATGCCGCAGGCCTCCAACGCCAACTGCACCAAGCCAGAGCAATCGAGGCCATGAACCGACTTTCCGCCCCAGTAGTAAGGCGTGTGTAAAAACATCTCAGCCACGGCCACGTGGTCGGGCTCGAGTTCGTTCACCGATTTCAGGTGCCGGCGATAAAGGAATTGGCCACTGGCAATTCTGGCGAATTTTTCATCGCCGCCGGTAACTGTCACCGTGGCGTTCATGGTGACCGCGGTAGCGGGCTGGGATTTGATGTCGGGCGTCAAGTAAATGAACGTCGATGGGACGGCGATGCGGTGAGTCGGCGCCGTCACATCGGGAGAGAGGACACCGGCGGAGACATAGCCGACATAGCCGTCTCGCTCGAGCTGGACGAAGGCCCAGCCTTCCTGCACTTCGAAGACGCTAAGCGTCTCGCCCATCAGGGCCTGGGACGTTTGCATGGCATCGAAACGCGGCGTCTTGTGAACTGCGACGACCGGATTGATAACCTGCATCCTGCGGCCGTCGACGAAACGTTCAGAGCTGACGCGGTCCCTAAGGCGCGAATCGGCAAGGTCTGGGCGGTAGGCGTGCAGGCGGGTATCCAGTTCGGTCATGGGCCAGGCGTCTTATATACTTTGCGACAGGCTGCCAATCGTGTCGGCAAAACGTTCGAGATAGAGGGCACCCTTTACCGTGCGCTGGATCAGGACATTGCGCCGGTCCTTGCTGTCGCGGCGGCGGGAGACGAGGTCGAGCTTGCCCATGGTGTCGAGCGCCCTGGTTACAACCGGTTTCGAGACCCCGAGTTTCCGCGCAAGATCCCGAACAGTATGGGGTGGCGCTTCGAGATAGATGGTCAGAAGGATACTAATCTGTCGGAGCGACAAATCGGCTTCGGCCGCTTGCACCATCGTCAGGGACACATCGTGCCAAAGCTTCAGTGATTGGGCTGGAGTAAGCGTCACAGACATTCGATTCGCCTCCGCAACGCCATTGAATGTTACGGATGCGTATCGTTTTGTCAAACCACTGCTAACGCGCAAGCTACTTTGCGTAACGCTCCCGCATCATGGTGAAGAGCGCCCTTTGCCCCTGCGCTTCGGCGCCTTTGGGCCTTCCCGGAAGAGCCTGCGGCGCCCAGGCATAGATATCAAAATGAACATAAGCTTTTGCCCGTTCAACGAAGCGTTTGAGAAACAGCGCAGCGGTGATTGAGCCAGCAAATCCCGACTCACCGCTATTGTCCATATCGGCGATCCTGGATTCGAAGAGGCGCGCGTAGGGCTGCCACAAGGGCATGCGCCAGAGGGGGTCATTCTCGCTCCGCGCAGCGCGGGCGATCGTTTCCGCCAAGCCGTCGTCGTCGGTGTAAAAGGGCGGCAGGTCAGGCCCCAGCGCCACGCGGGCAGCGCCCGTAAGGGTCGCCATGTCGATCAGCAGGTCTGGGGCTTCCTCATCCGCCAATGCCAGTGCGTCACCCACGACGAGACGGCCCTCGGCATCGGTGTTGCCGATCTCAACCGTGATGCCTTTACGGCTCCGCAACACGTCGCCCGGGCGGAAGGCGTTGCCGGCGATGGCGTTGTCGACGGCTGGAATGAGGACGCGAAGCCGCACCGGCAGTTTCGCTCCCATGATCATCCGGGCAAGCCCCAGCACGGTTGCAGCACCTCCCATGTCCCTCTTCATCAGAAGCATGCCGGAAGCGGGCTTGATGTCGAGGCCGCCCGTGTCGAAACACACGCCCTTGCCGACCAGGGTCACTTTCGGCGCCGCCGCCCGTCCCCACGTGATGTCAATCAAACGGGGCGCCCGCGGGCTCGCCTTGCCGACATGGTGGATCATGGGAAAATCGCGTTCGAGGACGGCTCCACTAATGACTTTGACCTTGGCCTCGAACATGTCGGCCAAAGCACGCGCGGCTTGTTCAAGCTCGTCAGGTCCCATATCGGAAGCGGGCGTGTTGATGAGGTCGCGGCTAAACCAGGCCGCCTCAGCGGCTTGCAGGATCTCGGCGCGTTCCACCCCCGCGGGGCACAATAAGCGAGCCGGTGCGTCGGCCGTCTTGCGATATTTTTGAAACGAATAGGATTCTAGGCACCATCCAAGCGCCGCCAGCCTCGGTTCTGCAACGCCATCATCGAATGCATACAGAGCCGGCGGAAGCGCCCGCGCCAGACGCCCGAGCGCGAAGGGGTCGGCGCCGGGTTTCTCGCTGACGCCGGCAATCACCAGATTAAGCGCGCCATGGGCATCGGGAATGGCAATGTGTTTGTCCGCTTCCCCCGCGAAGCGTTGCGTTTCAGCCCACTTTCGTGCTGCCGGTGCAAGCGATGACGCGATGGCGGGCCAAGCGGATTTCGTCGTAGTCTTGATTTTCACGGCCGCGGTGCGGGCCTTCGCTGGCAAAAGAATATCTTCCGGCCTTGGCATTCGATAACCCCTTCCGTTTTCTGTCCTTATAGCTGGGCTGGCTTATGGTTAATGGTTTATTGACCAGTCCCCTTCCATGATTAACGGGATTTTTGCGAGCGCGGCTAAGCGCGAACTTTGTGGGGCTTCATGGGACGCAGGCAACTGATTGGGGCACTGGTCATCGCCGCATCGGCAGGAGTGCTGGCAGGCTGTCAGTCAAACACGGCAAGCCTCGATCAAATCGATACCATGAACACAGCCTCGACCACGCCCGCCTCCTTTCAAGCGACCGCCCGCCTTGGCAAAGCCTGGCAAGCCAATCCCGGCGACATCGGCAAGGGGCTTGCCTATGCCAACGGTCTTGAATCCCTCGGTCAGATCGATCAGCAAATGGCCGTGTTAAAACAGCTCTCCGAAGCCCACCCGAAAAATCCGAAGCTTGGCAGCCTCTATGGCAAGAAGCTGGCGCAGGCGGGGAAATCTGCCGACGCATTGCCCATTCTCGAGCGCGCCGCGGCAAGCCCGGACGCCGATTGGCGCCTGCATTCAGCACTCGGTTCGACTTATGACCAGCAAGGCCTTTATGACAAAGCGCAGGCGGAATATGCAAAGGCACTTGCCTTGCAGCCCGATGAGCTCAGCGTATTGAACAACATGGGTATGTCCCATGCGCTGCAGGGCAATCTGAAAGAGGCCGAAACCGTTCTGCGCAAAGCATCGCTATTGCCGAAGGCCGGAAGCCAGCCGCGTATCCGGCAAAATCTTGCTCTTGTCGTGGGTCTGCAGGGCCGCTTCGAAGAGGCGCGCAAGATCGCCAGCGAGGATTTGCCGCCGGACCAGGTCGAGGCCAACATGGCCTATCTGCAGAAAATGCTGTCCCAGCCAAACACCTGGCAACAGCTTGCAAGCGACCGACAAGGCTGATCGCTAGGTTCTTTCGGCTACAAGCCGCCCACGTTCGACGCAAGGCCAGTGGCTACTGGAGTTTCATCACCAGGATGGCCGAGGGGCCCAGGATGATGACGAAGATGACCGGCAGGAAGAACATGATCATCGGCACCGTCAGTTTCGGCGGAAGGGCCGCGGCTTTTTTCTCCGCATCCGACATCCGCATGTCACGATTTTCCTGTGCAAGAACCCGCAAGGCCGTGCCCAAAGGCGTGCCGTAGCGTTCCGACTGGATAAGGCTCGTCACCACCGATTTGACCGTGGGCAGGCCAGTGCGTTTGCCGAGGTTTTCATAGGCCTTGCGGCGTTCCTGCAAATAGGAAAGCTCCGCCACCGTTAAGGTGAGTTCTTCAGCCAAAGGTACTGAGGCGGTACCGATCTCACGGGCGACGCGCTGCATGGCAGGCTCAATCGCCATGCCAGATTCGACGCAGATCAGCAGCAGATCAAGGGCGTCCGACCAGGCCTTTTTTATCGAATCCTGACGGCGCTTGAGGAGGTTCTTGAGCAGGATGTTGGGCAGGTAATAACCCAGCACCAGGCCAGCCCCGGTCGCCACCAGCCGCATCGAGGGCCCAAAACTATCGGCGAAGACCGTTGAGGAATAAATAAACGCAAAAGCCGCAAGGACGATAGGAACAATAAAGCGCACCGCCAGAAACACCACGAGGTGGCGCTCGTTCCGCATACCGGCCTGACGCAGCCGGTCGCGCGAGGCCTCCGCTGCGAAGACACGGCGCAAATTGAGAGCTTCGACGAGCTGCGACATGAGGTCGGTTTTGGGTTTGTCACGCAGCCGCGTCTCGTTGGCCAACAGGGTTGTCCGCTGGGCGGTTCGCAGCTTGTCACGTTCATGACCCACCGCCTTCATGCGGGCCTTCAGCTTGTCGTTGTTGAACAGCGGCGCTGCCACGGTCAGCACCGTGGCAAAAACGGCCATGCCGGTGAGGAGCGTGATCATCATCTCCACTTCCAGCAGATTCTTGAACATCTCGATCATGGCAGCGGTTCCGGTGCTAGATCTGAAAATTGATCATCTTGCGCATCACCAGCACTCCGATCGTCATCCAGGTTGCGGAGGCGATCAGCATCATATTGCCGGTGGTGGTATTGAAGAGCGGACTGAGATAGCCGGGGTTCATCAGAGTGAGCACGCCCATGATGACGAACGGCAATGCGCCGATGATCGCGGCGGAGGATTTGGCTTCCTGGCTAACGGCGCGGATTTTGGCTTTCATCTTCTTGCGGTCGCGCAAGACTTTGGAAAGATTGCCAAGAGCCTCCGACAGATTGCCGCCAGTCTTGGACTGAATCGCCATGACGATGCCCAGAAAGTTCACTTCGGCAAGCGGCATCCGTTCGAACATGCGTTCAACACCCTGGTCGATGGCGATGCCGACGCGCTGGCCTTCGACGACTTCCAGAAATTCAGGGCCTACCGGCGGGCCCGATTCCGCTGCAATCACCTTCATGGCATCGGAGACGGGGAGACCGGCCTTGAGGCCGCGAACCATCACGTCGATCGCGTCGGCGAAGTCGTTGAGAAACACGTTCTGGCGGCGCTTGCGCAGGAAGCCCAGAAACCACCGGGGAAAGCCGAAGATGCCGACAAAACCGGAGAGAATGCCCACATACCATGGGATGCCGAAGATCAGCGGAATCACTGCGAAAACAGAGCCGACCGCAAAAGATGCGATCCAGAAATGACGAGCCTGGATGTCAAGGCCGGATTGCATGATCAGAGCGCGCAGCGTCATCCGCCGCTTACGTGCGGTCTTTTGGCGCTCGTCGATCTGATTGAGGGTCTCCTGAATCTGCTTGCGCCGGTTGTCTTTCTGGCCTTCAACCCGTTTGGCTGCGGCAGCCTGCATGCCTGAAGTGCGGCGGCCTTCGCTGATGGCCTTGAGCCGCTTCGAAGAACCGCCGGGGGAGAGCAGCGGGAAGAGAAGCGCCAGCACCACGCCGCCGACAGCGACGACAACCATCGCAATGAAAGCCAGTTGGATCATATCGTCGCCGAAGAACATTTGGGACCGTCCCTTGGAAGCTTCACTCAGTCTTCGTTGCGCGCTTCAGCCTTCTCCAATGCCTCGGCGAGGCGGCGTTCTTCGTTGAAATAACGGGCGCGGTCCCAGAAGTGGGGCCGAGCTATGCCCGTCGAACGGTGGCGGCCGATGATCTTGCCGTTGGCATCTTCGCCCACGATCTCATAGACGAACAGATCCTGGGTGATGATCACTTCGCCTTCCATGCCCACCACCTCGGTAATGTGGGTAATGCGGCGCGAACCATCGCGAAGACGGGCGGCCTGGACGATGACGTCGATCGAACCGCAGATCATTTCCTTGATGGTCTTGGAGGGCAGTGTAAAGCCGCCCATGGTAATCATGGATTCCAGGCGCGACAGCCCCTCGCGGGGCGTGTTGGCGTGCAGCGTTCCCATCGATCCGTCATGGCCGGTGTTCATCGCCTGCAGAAGGTCGAAGGCTTCGGGACCGCGGACCTCGCCCACGATGATACGTTCGGGACGCATACGCAGGCAGTTCTTCACGAGGTCGCGCATGGTGATTTCGCCTTCGCCCTCAAGATTGGGCGGGCGGGTTTCGAGGCGCACCACATGGGGCTGCTGCAGCTGAAGTTCGGCTGCGTCCTCGCAGGTGATCACCCGCTCGTCGAGGTCGATATAAGCGGTGAGGCAGTTCAGCAGCGTGGTCTTGCCGGAACCGGTGCCGCCGGAAATAAGCACGTTGCAGCGCACGTGGCCTATTACCTCGAGGATCGTGGCGCCCTCGGGCGTGATCGAGCCGAATTTCACGAGGTCCGGCAGCTTCAGGCGGTCTTTTTTGAATTTGCGGATGGTGAGAGCCGGGCCGTCGATGGAGAGCGGCGGCACGATGACGTTGACGCGTGAGCCATCCGGAAGGCGCGCGTCGCATATGGGGCTCGATTCATCGACGCGCCGGCCGATCTGGCTCACGATGCGCTGGCAGATGTTGAGAAGCTGGGCATTGTCGCGGAAGCGCACGCCGGTTTTCTGCACCTTGCCGCCGACTTCGATGAAGGTGGTGCCCGCGCCATTCACCATGATGTCGGCGATGTCATCGCGCGACAGGAGGGGCTCGAGCGGCCCATAGCCCAGCACGTCGTTGCAGATATCCTCGAGCAGTTCCTCCTGCTCGGCGATCGACATCACCACGTCCTTGAGTGCGATGATCTCGTTGACGATGTCGCGGATTTCATCGCGCGCCGCATCGCGGTCGAGCTGGCCGAGCTGTGTCAGGTCGATCGCATCGATGAGCGCGTTAAAGATCGTGCTCTTGATGTCGTAGTAGTTGTCGGACTTGTAGTTCGATTGAATGTTATCGGCTTTGCGCGGCGGGGTTTTGGCCGCGGGCTTGGGAGTGCCATTTCCACTGCGGGCGGACTGCGCGCCAAATCCCCCGGAAGCGGGAAGCGGCAGGTCCGGAATGGCGGAGGGCGGCGTTGCGAGAGCCGCCAGGACGGCCGGCGGCTGACCAGCCGATGGGACCCCGGCGGCGGCTTGAGCGTCGTCCGTGCGTTTGCCAAACATTCTTATTTCTTCCTCAGCAGCGGCAGCTTGAACATCGAAGACAGACCGGATTTCGCGGCTTTCGCGGGCTTTTCCGTACCGGCGATCATTTGCGCCAGACCGGCAAGGGCATCCGCCGATTTCGATTTGGGCCCGACCTCAAACACCATCTGGCCGTTGCTCTGGGCCGTGCCGAAGGTCGGACCGTCATAGGGAATGACGCAGCTCAATTCGGCGCCCAAAGCCTTGCCGAATTCAGCGGCCGGAATCTCCGGACGTTTGGGAATGCCGACCTGGTTAAGAACGATCTTGGGAGGCGGATCGTTCGGCCTCGCCTGCCTCAGCATATCGAAGAGGTTCTTGGTGTTGCGGAGGCTCGCCAATTCGGGCGTCGCCGTGATCACCACCAGATCGGCATGGACGAGGGTCGACTTGATCCACGGCGCCCACATGTTCGGCACATCGACAATGACGCAAGGCACGCTGCCGCGGATCGCGGCGAGAATGGTTTCCACGGCGTGGGATTCAACGCTGATTTCGCGATCGACGCCGCCTGGCCCGCTGAGCAGGCTCAGCTTGTCGCCAAGCTTGGTGAGGAGGCGGTCGACCAGGGTTGAATCGATGCGATCAGGCTGTCCCAGGGCGTCGATCATGCCACCGGAAGAATCCTGGTTGAAATTGAGCCCCGCGGTTCCGAAAGCGAGATCGAGATCGGTGATCACCGTGTCGGTGGCATAGCGCCTCGACATCTGCCAGGCGACATTGTGGGCGATGGTGCTGGAGCCAACGCCTCCTTTGGCGCCAACGAAGGCGATTACCTTTCCGACCGGAGCAGATTTCGGATCGTGGAAGAGATGGGCGATGGTTTCAATGATCTGTATTTGATGCAAGGGTGCTACGAGATATTCGCTGACGCCTTGCCGGATGAGCTCCCTGTAGAGGATCACGTCGTTGAGGTGCCCAATCACGATGACCTTGGTGTCCGGTTGGCAAACATGGGCGAGCTGCGCCAGTTCCGATAAAATCACATCACGTGAACCATGGGACTCAACGAGTAGTACATTGGGGGTGGCCTGGGTCTGATACACCTGTGCCGCGGCCATGATGCCGCCCAGCTGGATCGTGACATGGGCTCTCGACATGCGCCGGTCGGCGGCGGCGGCCTGCATCGCTTCGGCCGTCTGCTGATTGTCGCAGAAGGCCTGGATGTTGACGCGCGGCACGAGGGCCACGAGTCCCATTTCGTCCGAATGCTGGTGGGCGGCCTGGCTTGCTGTAATCATCATCATTCGTCCTGCTATCGTCGTATTCGTTTAACCGCCGAAGCCTAGGAGTCCCCGTCCGGAAGGTGCGGGAACTCCGCTATAGTAGATGTCCATGGCGGCCGTACGGTTGGCGGCAGTGATCGGCGACATGGCGCGCGGGCGCTCGAAATCTTCGGGGCTGGCAACCATCGCCGCGATGTTCTGTTGGATAGCGCAGCCGTAGTTCGGGTGGGGCGCGTTAGTCGGGTTATAGGAGATGTTTTCCGACCAGTCGCCGCATTCCCTGGTGACAGCGACTTTGCGCACATAACTGATCTGGATGGGCGAGGAGGCGCCGCCGGGGTAGGACGCGAGGCGGATCCTGCCTTTAGGCACGCCCTCTTCGGCAAAAATCCGGGCGATATCCTGGGCGACCTGGCGCGACTTGCCACTGCCGGCCGGCCAGCGGATGGATATTTTGGATTGCGCATTGTGGCGGGCGTCGTCGGCGAAATTCTTCACCCGGTTGATTTGCTCCGGCGAAAGCATTCCTGCCTTCGCGGCAACACCCACGCTAACCGGCGCTTTGGTCACGTTGATTGGGTAGCGCTCATAGTGCGCAGCTGGAGTGTACTGCCGCTCCGTCACGTCATAATCCTGGCTGCACGCCGACAGCATCACGGCAGAGAGAAGCAATAGGGCTGGTCCGGCAGCTGCCGAGGCGGGCCCATTGATGATTTTCTTCATAAGATTCCCCCGCACGCTACTCAATGATGAATCCAACATTGCCGTGATAGACTCCGTCCGGGTGTTGGCCCCCGCCGTAAACCTTGTTTAAATGCCCGAAGAGAATGGCCTGCCGATCGGTCGCCAAATTGAAGTGATCGGCGGGAGTTGCTAGTTGCTTTTCGTTGACCGGGTTGACGAGGTAGGGCGTGACGATCACGACCAGCTCTGTCTCACTCGATTGGAACCTGCGGCTGCGAAATAATGAACCAAGCACTGGAACATCCTTGAGTCCCGGAGTTCCATCGAGATCGTGCTGGTCGGTGTTTTGAATGAGGCCCGCAAGCATCATCGAACCACCGCTCGGAACTTCTATAACCGTGGCGGCGCTGCGCGTGACAAAACTGATAACTCCATTGATTGGCGGGCCTACGTCGCTCACCTCGGTTTGGATCGCGAGACTGATCCTGCCTTCATCGAGGACGACCGGCTTGAATCCCAGGGACACACCGAAATCTTTGAAAGTGGTGACGCATCTTCTGAATTCGTCTAGCGAGCCGCATACCGGCACCTGGCCTCCCGCCAAGAAGCGCGCTTCTCCGCCGGAGACGGCTGTCAGGTTGGGTTCGGCTAGCGTGCGAACGATGCCGTTGTTTTCCAAGGCTCGAAAGGTCGCGGAGAAATCGACGGCAGTGCCGTTAAAACCAACACTCCCGCCGCCACCCGTACTGCCACCTAGACCACCTACCAAAGTAGACACCGGATTGGCGGTTGAAAGGTCGAAGGCAAATTTACCGGCGTCGAAAGCAAGTTGTTGAATATTTATGCCAAGATCCTTGAGGACTTTGCGCTGTATCTCCACGATGCGGACCTTAAGCATCACCTGGTCGCCGCCGGCGATTTTCATTGTATTGACGACCTTCGTTGGGTCGCCGGCGAACTTCCCTGCCATGGCCTCAGCAGCAGCCGCCTCCACGGCGTTGGCCGCCGTGCCGCCGAGAACGACATTGACGCCCACCGTGTCGACCGTGATGCGCGAACCGGGGTAGGTGCGTTTGATGAGTTTCTGTAACGCCAGCATGTCGAGGGCGACTTCGAGATCGATATTCATGATCTGCCGCCCTAAGGCATCGAAGAAGAAGATATTGGTTTGGCCAACCGCGCGGGCGAACAGATAGGCGGTGTTCTTGGTGCGAACCACGGCATCGACGACGGCAGGGTCGCCCACGATTACGTCCTTGGCGTCGGCGGGCAGCCTGATCACGATCGATTTACCCAATCCAATGCGGACAAAATGGCCTTCCGCGGAAGCGCTCGCCTGGGAATAGTCGAGGTCGGTAGAATTGGCGGCCGGCGTAAAAACCAAGGCAGCAGTTAGCGCGCTGGAAACCATGACGGCGCGGGTGCCGGTCATCAACAAGGAGCGGGAAATACGATCGAGCAACATGGCGTTCTGCCTCAGCGGCTGGAGTTGTTGATGGTTTCGATGCCGTAGCGAACGAACAGGCGGTCGCCGCCCCGGGGGCCCCGTCTTGAGTATTTTTCGGCAAGCTGCGGGCCGCCGGCGTCCAATCCCTTGTCGCCGTTCTCGGCGATCGAGCGGAGCGCCAGGGAAAGCTCGCCCGCGGATTCAACCATCGAGACGACTTCGGACTGGAGGGGATTAAGTTCAAGCGTTGCGGTCTTGCCTTCCGCCACCGTCACCTTGTCTTCGCCGGTTTCCTGGCGGTAGGTCTGATTGATGGCGAGGACGCGGACGTTGGTGAGCACCGTTTCGCTTTTCACGATCTTCTGGCCGTCTGGAGCATCGATCTTGCGGGTGAGAATCACATCGACGCGATCGTTGGGCAGAATGAAGCCGCCGACGGCGGAGCGTTCGGAAATCGCCACCGAGATGGCGCGCATGCCCTTCGGCAGGATGGCGCTCATGAAACCGGATTGATCCGGCATGATCAGTTTCTTTTCGAGGATGGGCTCGCCGTCGAAGATGGGCAGCCTGGCGCGGGCGGATTGCAGCTTCTCGCGAGCATCGGGCCTGGCGTCCCTGGTGATCATCGCCGCGCTGATGTTGTTCTTGGGCCATTCGCGCCAGCTCATGGTGCTGTCGATGAGCTTCTCGCCCATCGCCATATCCTTGGCGGCGATGAGGACCTCCGCCATCGGCACTTTGTTGATTTCAACCACCTCGGTTTCGGACTTGCCCCCAAGCATTCCCTTGGCCATCAATCCAGCGACTGCTGCCGAACCCACCGCCAAGCCCAGGATGACTATGCGCATTTTACTCATGAACTAGATCCTTGTCCCCCGAGGCTCGTTGGCCTGCCCAGATGTACTCTCAACGGGAATGGTCAAATTTGTGTTAACCCTGTTCATCTTTCAGATTGCAATCTGCACCCACCAGCTTTGCGGAAATGCGAGAATGGCGCCGATGGCGAAGGCATAGCCGTAAGGAACATTGGGTTTGATTGCCGCCAATCGCGTGAATAAGGGGCCGCCAGCCAAACTCCGATCCATTTGGAGGAGCGACCAGGCGCAAACCGTCAGGGCCAGCAGGCCGCCGGCGAGGCCGGTCATAACCAGAAAATCCACGACGCCGGGCCAGCCCAGCCACAGTCCCGCCGCCGCCAGAAGTTTGGCGTCGCCACCACCGAAGATGCCGAAGGTAAATAGTAGGAAGCCTAGCCCAAACAGGACGATGCCTATCGCTAGATGAAATCCAAACGACCCTATCGGCATCGCTGTGAAGAACGCCATCGGAAAAAACGTAAGGGCGATCAAAATGGTCAGCCAGTTGGGAATGCGCATGGAGAGCGCATCGCCGGCTCCCGCTACGATCATCAACAGCGGAAAGAGCGTAATGGAAAGGAACTGCATCATAAGGCTTGTCTCAAGGCGCCTATCGCCCGCTCTTAACCTCACACATCGCCGTTTAAGAGCGGGTTAACCTTGGGCTTCGCACTTCACCTTATGAAACAAAAATCCACCGGCCGAAGCCGGTGGATTCCACAGGGTGTCCGTCATTCTTGACGGTCGCCGGATTAGGGCGCGACTCCAGCCATGCCACCGCCAAGTAGCGCGAAAAGGTTGGAGATCGCGCCTGCAAGAAGCGGCATGGCGGCGATAAGCATAACGCCCATGAAGGCTGCGATCAGGCCATATTCGATAGCCGTCGCGCCGGATTCGTCTTTAATAAAACGCACGAACTTAGTCATTGGATACTCCACTGGTTACTAGTACCTGGTCCAATAACGAGGCGGCCTACGCCGTTTCCATGAACCATAGGGGCACCTTACGAGGTACCCTTTAATGGCAAGTGAATCCGTTCGCTAAGATCGTTGGTCCCCTGCACCTGCACAAATTCTGGTTATCGATTTCATGGTATTTCCGGATATTTTTTATTCATTGCAGGGCCCGGCACTGGTTCACGCTCTTGCTCTAGTCGCGGCTTAAGCTGGTCACCCACAACAAAGCATGGATTCCCCGCTGGATGACCGGATTATTAAGACGAAGATATCAACTGATGCTGTAAGAAACCGCCCCCGCTCGACCACTGATGACAACAGCCGCCAGCCGAAGCGGTTTAAGGGAAGATTCACCATTTGCCGCTCAAATGCCGGATGACGTTGATCCTGGAGACACAACAGCCATGACCTTCAAAAGCCGTTATGCGGGCGTTCTTCTCAGCCTGTTGTTGGCAGGCGGCGCCAGCGAGGCGATCGCGGCCCAGCCCTTGATCGTCTATACGGATCAGTCGCAGATTATCAACCTGTCGCGTGCCGCGGGCGTCGTGGTGGTGGGCAATCCGAGTATCGCCGACGCGACAATTCAAGGTAATAGCGTTTTTCTCCACGGTCGCGGCTTTGGAACGACCAACGTTATTATCCTGGACGAGGATGGCGGCCACCTCGCCAATTTCGAAATCGACGTTCAACTCGGCGGCCGGAACAATGTCGCGCTTTTCAAGGCCGGCGGCCTCCAGAGCTATGTCTGTGCGCCGGACTGTGAAACCCAGATGCACGTGGGCGACACTCCCGGTCATTTCAAAGAGACTGTGCTGGAGCGAAACAAGGACAAAATCGATCTGGCGACCGGCCAGAAATCCGCTGAATCGGACGAGAAGCCCCCAGCCGAATGATTATCACCCGCCATACAACAAACAAACCCCGGCCCGCCGGGGTTTTATATTCCGTTACCGCCATTCGCTAAAATTCGAATGAATGTTTTCACGACGGTGAAGGGTTCTCTTGATAATCTCATCGTTGATTGACGGTAGAACTGGGTTCCGTATCGGTGCGCAGTCCACCCGGGAGTATAAAATGCGGGATCAAATGAAATCACGGGACGGGGGGAAACTGCGCCGTTTCTCCAATTCGGAACACGGAACCGCCGCGGTTGAGTTCGCCCTTGTCGCAGGGCCTTTTCTATTCGTGCTCTGCTGCATCGTCGAAACCGGCATCATGCTGCTCACGGAATATGTATTGCAGAATTCGACGCAGCAAGCCGCGCGCACAGTTCGCACCGGACAGGCGATGGGCAAAAGCGGCGGCCCGCCCGCAACGGCGGCCAGTTTCAAGACGGCCCTATGCGACACGGTTTACCTCGTAGACTGCGATAGCAAGGTCACGGTCTATGTCAACAGCGCTCCGACATTCGCAACTCTTGAGGGCAATATGGACGAGCCGGCGGAAATTGGACCGGATCCTGCCGGAGCGGCCTATCCCGTCGTGTTCAATCCGGGCGCACAACTCCAGGCGGCAACCGTCATCGTCACCTATGACTGGGACTTCGTATTCCCCTTCATGGATGTCCTGGGTAACGTCAATGACGGCGATGCGCGCAGGCTGTACGGCATGGCCATCTTCCGTAACGAACCCTTCGGACCGTGAGCGCCATGATCAGCAAATTCATTTCCTTCTGGCGGGATAGCCGCGGCGTTGCGGCAATCGAAACGGCGTTTATCCTGCCCTTCCTGTTGATCCTGTTTTTTGGTCTTGTGGACCTCACCCAGCTTATCTCGCTGAACCGGAAAATTACCTACGCGGCCAGCGTCGTCGGCGACCTTGTCACCCAAAACGACGCCACGGTCGCTGCGGCCGCGTTCACCGACTATTTTGAAGCCGCCGAGCTGGTGCTCAAGCCAACACCCATTGCCGACGTGCGCGTTGAGATTTATCAGTTCCGCAATATTGACGGCACCATCACCAACCAGTGGAGCAGGCAAAGCGCGGGAGGGGCTGGATGCGGCATGCCTTCAACGGCGGGCTTCGCCAATCTGATGACCGACGGCAACGATGTCGTGGTCGCCGCGGTTTGCACCACATACACACCCTTCATGGCGACCTTTATGGGAACGATGATTTTGGGGGCTACGTCCTTCGCGATGAGCGAGGAGATCGCGCTTCGCCCGCGACAATCGGCAACGCTGGACTGTACCGGCTGCTGACCGACGGCTGGCGTCACAGCCTAACGGGCGCTATGCATCTCCGTTATCCGGAGACGCCGGTTGGATCCTCATGTCTTTCTCGCTGTGATTTCCGCTGCCGTTATGCACGCGGGCTGGAATGTCCTGGTCAAGCTGAAGCTTGACCGGTTTTTATCTCTTTTTCTCATTCAGTTGCTGACGGGCGTCATGGGCATCGCCATGCTTGCTCTATTCGCCTGGCCCAGTGGCGCGAGCCTGCCTTATGCGCTGGTTTCGGGGCTTCTGCATCTTGGCTACAACCTGTTCCTGGTGCGCAGCTATCGGACCGGCGACCTCAGCCAGGTTTATCCAATCGCGCGCGGAACCGCTCCCCTGCTGACGCTCATCGTCGTCTGGTTCGTGGCCCGCGAACAGATCGGCCTCACCGGCGTTCTCGGCATCGGCGTGCTGGTGGCCGGCATCTGGATGGTCAGCTTCGTTGGACGCAGGGGTGTTAAACTAGACGGACTCACCTTGCTTTTTGCGCTCGGCACATCGGTGTTCATCGCCGCCTATACGGTCGTGGACGGGCTTGGCGGCCGCGCCTCGGGCTCTCCTTCGGGATATGCGGCCCTGGTGTTCATACTCGATAGCCTGGCGATGCTCGCCTATGCGATGGCAACGCGTGGACCCCGAATTTTTGCCGCGGTGGCGCCCCATTGGCGAAACGGGCTCGCCGGCGCGCTGTTGTCGGGCGTTGCCTACTGGATCGTCATTTGGGCCATGTCTCATGCCTCGATCGCCGCGGTAGCGGCACTCCGTGAAACCAGCATCCTCTTCGTCATGCTCATGTCGATGCGGGTCTTGAAGGAACAAGTGACGGCGGGGCGCATCGCCGGCGCGCTGCTGATCGTTGCCGGGGCGGCGATGCTCCGGCTGGCTTGAGGCTTAAGCGTTGCCGATCAATATGCCAGTGAGGAAGACCAGGAAACCGCCAACGGCGATCTGAAATGCGGCCTTGAGGAAGGGCGTATCCATATATTTGTAGCGAATCCAGGAGATCGCCCAGAGCTCGACGAAAACCACGGCGACCGCGAGCGCGGTCGCGGTGTTAAAATCGGGAATCAGATAAGGCAGTGTGTGTCCAAGACCGCCAATGGCGGTCATGATCCCGGCGGCGGCACCGCGGATAAGCGGGTGGCCGCGCCCCGTCAGCTTGCCATCGTCGGAGAGGCCTTCGGCAAACCCCATTGAAATGCCGGCACCCACTGATGCGGCGCTGCCCACCAAAAAAGTGTTCCAGGTATTGCCCGTGGCGAAGGCCGCAGCGAAGAGCGGGGCCAATGTCGAAACCGAGCCATCCATCAAACCCACAAGACCGGGCTGGATGACCTGAAGCAGGAACAGGCGGCGCTTGGCCTCGCCCTCCTCAATCTTGGCATCGGCGGTTACGTGCTTGTCGCCAAGCCTGCCCGCCAGCGACTCGTGACCCTTCTCGGCTTCAGCCAGATTGTTGAGCAGCTTCTTGACCTGGGGATCGGCCGAGCGTTCCGCTGCTTGTTTGTAAAAGCGGTAATTCTCGAATTCGATCACCTCGGCGCGCCTGCGCATTTCCTCGATGTTGAGCTTGCCGATGGTCCAGGCCGGCTTGTGCTTGACGAAACCGTGGACGTCGCTGCGACGGATCAATGGAATGAAGTCGCCGAATTTTTTCTGGTAGAGTTCAGTGAGCCACCGCCGGTGATCGTGCTCCTCCTCGGCCATTTCGATGAAGACCTTCGCGGAGGCGGGATAGGTTTCCATCAGGGAATGACCGAAATGGGCGTAGGCGCGCGCGTCGTCGTCCTCGCTGGAAATCGCCAGCGCCAGAAGTTCCTGTTCGGTCAGGTCGGAAAAACTCTTCAAGATTCTTCATACCTAGAATCATTCAAAACTAGGGTCCAGCCCTAGTTTTCAACGAATTTGAGGGCCGAGCTGAAGGCCTAGTTGGCATCAAACCTGTTTCCGGCTTAGTATTAAGCAATGAGACCACGCATAGCGCAGTTTAGCCTGGCCGGATTCAAAACAATAAGGCAACTTACTGATTTCATTCCGGGAAATCTAACCATTCTTATCGGGCCGAATGGTGCTGGAAAGAGCAACTTTATTTCGTTTTTTCGCTTGCTATCTTGGGCTCTTAACCCTCCCGGTCAGTTGCAGACCTATGTCGAGCTCCAAGGGGGGGCTAGTGCCATTCTCCATGCGGGGAGGCCACCCGCCAATAGGATCGTGGCAAAAATCGCCATCAAAGCTGCAAAGGGAACCAATGAATACGGTTTCGAATTGGCGCAAGCAGCACAGGATAAGCTGATATATACAGACGACTGGTTTCGCTTTTTACCTGAAGGCCAGGCGGGGAATACATCAAACTTGGGTGTGGGACATAAGGAGTCTCAACTCATTGCTCGCGCCGAAGCAGGGCGTAAGACTGAAGCAGTCATTCTTGCAATGTTAAGACGGATTATCGTGCACCAATTTCACAATACATCTTCATCAGCCAGAATTCGTAACAATTGGGATTTGAGCGATGGACGTTGGTTGAAGGAAGATGCCGGAAACTTAGGTTCTTTTCTTTATCGGTTGCAGAGCGACGAACCGATCTATTATCGAAGAATTGTCGAAACGACCCGACTCATATTGCCCTTCTTTGCTGACTATGAGTTTGTTCCAGACGCTGGCAGTAAAATTCTTTTGCGGTGGCGCGAGCTTGAATCTGATCGACTGTTTGATGCTTCTCAAGCAGCAGATGGCATGCTTCGCGTCATGGCTCTTGTGGCGTTGCTTCAGCAGCCAGAACGAGATCTTCCCGACGTGCTGATCATGGATGAGCCAGAGTTGGGGCTTCACCCCTATGCCATTGGCGTATTATCTCAGCTAATTAGTAGCGCATCAAAATACGTCCAGGTAATTGTTGCCACCCAGTCAATTTCGCTTATCGATACATTCGACGCGAAAGACATCGTCGTCGTTAACCGGGAGGGCAGCGGATCCACTTATGCGAGGTTGAAAAGCGAGGAATTGTCCGATTGGCTTAAGGATTACTCGCTCTCAGAACTCTGGGAAAAAAATATATTAGGCGGAAGGCCCAGACCGTGGTCAGGCTCCATGCACTCGTAGAAGGTCAAACTGAGGAAAGTTTTATCAACGAGATTCTAGCTCCTGAGCTTGCGACCTCGTTAGTGTTTGTTGATGCTCGAACCCTGACGACTGGCAGGAAACATGGGAAAGCCCAAAAAGGAGGCGGAGCAAGCTACGACAGAGTTCGCCGTGAGTTGGTACGCTGGATGAAAGAGGACCAGGGTCACGATTCGTGGTTTACGACAATGTTCGATTTCTATCGCCTTGACACCAGCTTTCCAGGTTTCGATAATTGTATGAAAAAAATCAGCGGGCTTGCCCGCGTGGAATGTTTGGAGACAATGTTTGCCGCTGATATCAAACAAGTATTTCAAAATGGAGTTTCACGACGATTCATCCCTTATATTCAACTTCACGAATTTGAATCTCTGGTCTATGCAGACCCCAATTCACTTTCTACTGTACGCCCATATCACGACGATGCCATCGCTCAGTTGATTAGAATAAAGCATGAAGCTGGAGGAGCCGAACTGGTCGACGGGGGTGAAAACACCTCTCCGTCCAAGTGGCTGATCAAGCTTATTCCAGATTATGCTAAACTGGTTGACGGAATACTAGCCATCAAGCACATGGGCTTGGCCAAACTTAGGTCAGAGTGCCCTCATTTCGATTCTTGGATTAACCGATTGACCGCGGCAACATCGGCCTGAGACTGAGTACGAAATTTCGATCTGTACTCAGTTCTCATCCATCTTGAGCGCTGAAATGAAGGCCTCCTGCGGAATATCGACCTTGCCGAACTGGCGCATCTTTTTCTTGCCTTCCTTCTGCTTGTCGAGAAGCTTGCGTTTGCGGGTGATGTCGCCGCCGTAGCATTTGGCGGTCACATCCTTGCGGAGGGCCGAGAGCGTTTCCCGGGCCACGATCTTGCCGCCGATTGCCGCCTGGATCGGGATCTGGAACATATGGCGGGGGATCAGGTCTTTCAGCTTCTCGCACATGACGCGGCCGCGTTGTTCCGCCCGCGCCCGGTGCACGATCATGGCCAGCGCGTCGACGGGTTCCATGTTGACCAGAATGGCGAGACGCACGAGATCACCCTCCTCGTAGCCCACCATCTTGTAATCGAAGCTGGCATAACCCCGGCTCACCGACTTCAATCGGTCATAGAAATCGAACACCACCTCGTTAAGCGGGAGGTCGTAGACCACCAAGGCGCGCGAGCCCGCATAGGTAAGTTGTTTCTGCCGGCCGCGCCGGTCCTCGCAGAGTTTAAGGATCGAGCCCAGATATTCATCGGGCACGAGGATGGTTGCTTCGATCCATGGCTCTTCGATGGAGGCGATCAGCGTCTGATCTGGCAGATCAACCGGATTGTGCAATTCGATCTGGCGGCCATCGCGCAAGTTCACTTTATAAATAACCGAAGGCGCGGTGGTGATGATATCGACGTTGAACTCGCGCTCGATCCGTTCACGGATGATTTCGAGATGCAAAAGGCCGAGAAAACCGCAGCGAAAACCAAAACCCAATGCAGCGGACGTTTCCATGTCGTAGGTAAAGCTAGCGTCGTTGAGGCGGAGCTTGCCGATGGCCTCGCGCAAATCTTCGAAGCGGGCCGCATCGACGGGAAAGAAGCCTGCGAAAACCACCGATTGCGCCGGGCGGAAACCGGCCAGCGGCGTTACCGGCGGCGCCTTGTCCTCGACGATGGTGTCGCCCACGCGCGTGTCCGCCACTTGTTTGATCGATGCCGTGAAGAAGCCGATCTCGCCGGGGCCCAGTGCATCCACCATCTCCCGTCTCGGCCGCGACACGCCCACTTGATCGAGCTGATAGACTGCATTGGCCGCGACAAGCTTGACCTTCTGGCCTTTCTTCATGACGCCATCGATGATGCGCACCAATACCACGACGCCGAGATAGGTATCGTACCAGCTATCAACCAGCAGCGCCCTCAGGGGTGCTGCACGATCCCCCTTTGGCGCCGGCAAACGGTGCACGATGGCTTCGAGAACATCGGGCACGCCGAGCCCGGTCTTGGCGGAAATCGGAATCGCGTTCGACGCGTCGATGCCGATCACGTCCTCGATCTGCTGGCGGATGCGTTCGGGCTCGGCGGCAGGAAGATCGACCTTGTTAAGTACGGGCACAATTTCGTGGTTGTTGTTGATGGCTTGATAGACATTGGCAAGTGTCTGGGCTTCTACGCCTTGGCTTGCGTCGACGACGAGGAGCGAGCCTTCGCAGGCTGCCAGCGAACGCGATACTTCGTAGGCGAAATCGACGTGCCCGGGAGTGTCGATCAGATTGAGCACATATTTTTCACCGTTCCGCGCAGTGTAATCGAGACGCACGGTGTTGGCCTTGATAGTGATGCCGCGCTCGCGCTCAAGGTCCATGGAATCGAGAATTTGGTTGACCATATCGCGGTCGGCAACTGCGCCGCACAGCTGGATCAGCCGGTCCGCCAGCGTCGATTTGCCGTGGTCGATATGCGCGATGATGGAAAAATTGCGGATATGGGAGGTTGGGATCATGGGTGGCGGTGTTTGGCATCGGCACCAGGCAGGGTCAAGCGTTCGGAAAAGCCTCCAGAGATATTGCCGGGAGAGGTTCGGCTACCCTATATCCCGGCGATGAGGCTTCCGATCACCAGCGCATTCGGGCTTGCGGGGGCGGCGCTCGGAACCGTTTTCTCGCAATTCGTTCCGTTACTGACCGCCTTTATCCTACCCGAACTGGTTTATCTCCTGGTTCTTTGGACCGACGCATGGTTGGCAGCGCGCGCCAACGCACCTTCGTATTTTCCGATCTGGTTGCTTGAGTGCGCTGATCTTTTCCTGAGTGCAATCGTTTTTGTCGCGGTAATCCGCTTTCTGATCTTGGGGTTGAGTCCGAAGCTGTTTCCGAAGAACTTGCCCCTGAAAGCAGTTGTCCTCACCGCGATTGTTCTTATTCCTTTGTGGCTGATCCTTGGTTGGGTCGCGGATCCGCTCTTACTTTACCGCCTTTATTTTGGCTCGCAGTATCTGGATTTTGACTCGGATCTTTCCCGCTACGCCGCTTGGCTCAGTATTTTCTATTCTTTTGTTATGCACACATTGGCAATTGCAATTTTCTACCCTGTTCTGGGGGCGATTGCGACGGCTTCCCGCTTTGAATTCGCGACGGTGATGGCATGGCACCGTCAGAATTTTTTCGGGATCATGGCATTCGCCGCTCTGCTGGTTGCCGCCGTTTCAGGGGCAAACCGGATTTATTCGACGGCGGTCTGGTTCATTGCCCCCGATATTGTTGGAGCGATGCCCACGACAATCGAATATTTCGACGGCCGTCTTGTGGCTACGCAGAAATTACTGAATCTGCCGATCGACTTCTTGTACGTGGTGTTGCCGCCGGTCGCCATCGCGTTATTGAACCTCGGTTTGAGCCGGAAGAGGACTACGGTATTCGCAAGCCCAGCCGAGCGGGGCTAGGCGTAACCCGTCTTTCATCGCAGCTTCCGCGGTTTTACCGGCGCGGCGCTGAGTGGATCTTCCGGCCAGGAATGCTTGGGATAGCGGCCGCGCATGTCGGAGCGCACGGAGGGATAGCCGTTGCTCCAAAAGGTCTCCAGGGACTGCGTGACGGCGAGCGGACGGCCCGCGGGTGACAGAAGCTCGATCCGCAGCTGCGCCCGGCCATCGGCGATGGCAGGCGTCCTCGCGAGACCGAACATTTCCTGAAGCCGGACACGGAGCACCGGATCACCATCGGTTTCATAGTCGATGCGGACATCAGCGCCGGAAGGGACTTCGATGCGGGCGGGAGCCAGCTTGTCGATCCGGCGCGCAAGATGGCGCGGAACCATGCCCTGCAGAATTGCCTGCACATCCAATCGCTCAAGATGCGCCTTGCGGGTGATGCCGGCGAGATAGGGCGTTAGCCATCGATCGAGCGTTGCAAGCAGCGTTTCATCGGTGAGATCGGGCCAGCCATCCTCGGGAAAAAGGCGGCGCAAGAACCGGACACGGGCGCGAAAATTTTTTGCAGCATCGCTCCATGGCAAGGCCGCCAGGCCCATTTCTCTAACACCTTCAGTCATCGCGCGCGCCAGGGCTTCCGGATCGGCTTCGGTGAACGGCTTTTCTGCAAGCACCAGCGCGCCAAGGCGGCGTTGCCGGCTGGCGCTCACCGCTTTGGCGCGACTGTCCCAGAAGACACCATCGTGGGTTTCGATCTGATCGGCGAAATGCTCTTCGATTTCCGTCAGCGACAGCGGTGCTGCAAGAAATATCTTCTGGTCGCCGGCAGCGCCATCGGTCGTAGCGATGGCAAGCCAGCCATGGACCGCGAGCGGGTCATGTTCCGGAAGAACAGCGCCGCCCCCGCCCGACAGACGATAGCGGCGGTCACCGCCGCGGCGCTGGGCGATCCGGTCGGGCCAAGCAAGCGCCACGAGCACGCCTGTCCCAACCTCCGTCATCCCGGCGAAAGCCGGGACCCACGCATCGGCGTGATGGACGCCAACAGAATTGTTAGTTCCGTCACGTTGGGAAGTGGGTCCTGGCTTTCGCCGGGATGACGGAGTTTGATTTGAGATTCCTGCAATCTGCCCAATCTGTTTTGCGGCCGCGCTTACGCGGTCGCGCGCTGTCCCACGCATCCTTGATGAAATATCGGATCCCTCCGCACGGCCCAGCCCGTCGCGCTCAGACAGGAAGGCGGCGAGTTCAGCGGCGCGCGCGTTGGCCCCGCGCACCACCATGTGGGCAAGGCGCGGATGCAGCGGAAGCCGCACCATGGCTTTGCCGATAGTGGTGATCTTGCCTGTTTCATCGACGGCCTCAAGCCGCTTCAGCAGGTCCTGCGCTTGCGCGAAGGCGGCCTGCGGCGGGGGATCGAGCCAGGTTAGCGATGTCGCATTCGCAACGCCCCAGGCGGCGAGTTCGAGGACCAGCGGTGCCAGATCCGCGCTCAAGATTTCCGGCCGATCATGGGGGACCAACGCACGCGTCTCGGCTTCAGGCCACAAGCGATAGCAGACGCCGGGGCCCAAGCGTCCGGCGCGGCCGCGGCGCTGATTGGCGGCGGCCAGCGAAACCCGTACGGTCTGCAACGCCGTCATGCCGCTGGCGGGATCGAAGCGCGGCACGCGCTTGAAACCTACATCGATGACGGCACCTATGCCCTCGATCGTGAGGCTCGTTTCCGCAATGGTGGTGGCCAGCACGATCTTGCGCTCACCTGCGGGCGAGGGCTTGATCGCCGCATCCTGCTCCGCAAAACCCAAGGCGCCGTATAGCGGACGTACCACGACACCCTTCGGCAGCGATGATGTGTTGAGGGCGTTTTCGGTGCGGCGGATTTCAGCTTCGCCGGGAAGGAAGACGAGAATGCTCTTGCCGGTTTCATCCAGGGCTTGAAAAACAGCGCGCGCCGCATCCTGCGAAATCGTTTGCCGTTGGGCCTTGCCGAGATAGCGCGTCTCCACCGGAAAGACACGGCCGGGAGCATCGACCACCAACGCACCGCCGAGATATTCCGAGATTCTCGCGGCATCTAGCGTTGCCGACATCACCAGGATTTTCAAATCATCACGCAGGGCGCGCTGCACATCGAGGGTCAGGGCCAAGCCAAGATCACCATCGAGCGAACGCTCATGGAATTCGTCGAAGATAACCAGCCCAACGCCCGGCAGCTCAGGGTCGGCTTGCAATCGCCGCGTCAGCACGCCCTCGGTGACGACTTCAATGCGCGTTCGCGCCGACACCTTGCGATCGAGACGGACGGTGTAACCCACGGTTCCGCCCACTTCTTCGCCCAGAGTTTCCGACATGCGGTGCGCGGCGGCACGGGCCGCAAGCCGCCGCGGTTCCAGCATGACGATTTTCAGGCCCTTGAGCCATGACGCATCGAGCAGCTGCAACGGCACCCGCGTGGTCTTGCCGGCGCCGGGCTCGGCCACAAGAATTGCTGTCGGCGCCCTCGCAAGCTCCGCTGAAAGCTGCGGAATTACCGCATCGACAGGAAAATCCATGCAGGCTCAAGACGACGGATCGTCCGGCTTTGTCAAGCAAGCTCGTTGACTGGCGCGAAGGGCAGGCTATGGAGGAGCATGAAAACCCGCGCAATACAAGTCGACGATTTCGATCTCGTGGTGTTCGGCGCCACGGGCGATTTGGCCCAGCGCAAGTTGCTGCCCGCGCTATTTCAGCGGGATGCCCAGGGGCAGATTCCGGAACGAGCACGCATCATCGGAACCTCGCGAAAGGCCATGAGCCGCGAGCAGTTCCGCGCCTTTGCCGATGCCGCCATAGAAGCAGGCGCAGAGACCGATCGCGAGGTTCGCCAGGGCTTCATGGAGCGCCTCGACTATGTGACCGTCGATGCAGCCGGGGCAAAGGGCTGGGACGATCTCGACAAATTGCTGAAGAACAGCGAGGACCGCGTCCGCGTGTTTTATCTCGCGGTGGCTCCCGATCTGTTTGCACCAATCTGCAGCCGGCTTGGAGACTCCAGGCTGGTAACGCCGAAGTCTCGCGTGGTGATTGAGAAGCCCGTGGGGAAATCCGGCCCCTCAGCCAAGGCAGTGAACGACGCCATCGGCCAGATTTTTCCCGAAACCGCCATTTACCGCATCGATCATTATCTCGGCAAAGAGACGGTGCAGAATCTGATGGCGCTCCGCTTCGCCAACGCCCTGTTCGAACCCCTGTGGAATTCAACCCATATCGACCATGTGCAGATCACCGTCGCCGAAACCTTGGGGGTTGAGGGCCGCGCCGGTTACTACGATACCGCGGGTGCGCTTCGCGACATGGTGCAGAGTCATCTTCTGCAGCTTCTCTGCCTTGTCGCCATGGAGCCGCCGCGCTCCATCGATGCCGACGCGATCCGCGATGAAAAACTCAAGGTGCTGCGCTCGCTCAAGCCGATGAGCAAAGCCCGAAACATGGTGCGCGGACAGTATTGCGCCGGAGAAATCGCCGGGAAGTCCTTAAGAAGTTACCTTGATGAATTGGGATCTCCTCATTCGAAAACCGAAACCTTCGTGGCGCTGAAAGCCGAAATTGCCAATTGGCGGTGGAGCGGCGTTCCCTTCTATCTCCGGACCGGCAAACGCCTGGAAAGCCGCGTTTCCGAAATCGTCGTCGAGTTCCGGCGGGTTCCTCACAATGTCTTCGGCGCGGCTGCGGGGGTTGTGAGCAACAACCGGCTGGTTCTCCGGCTCCAGCCCGATGAAGGCGTCATGCTCTGGGTCATGATCAAGGCGCCGGGGCCGGGCGGCATGCGGCTTGAGCATGTGCCGCTCGATATGAGCTTCGCTGAAACTTTCGGCGGGCGAAATCCGGGCGCCTATGAACGGCTGCTCATGGATGTGGTGCGGGGCGACCAGACCCTGTTCATGCGCCGCGACGAGGTCGAGGCCGCGTGGAACTGGATCGACGCTATTCTGGCTGCATGGAAGGACACGGACGATCCGCTCAAGCCCTATAAATCCGGAACGTGGGGTCCAGCCGAAGCAGCCTCTCTCATCGAGCGCGATGGCCGTTCCTGGTATGAGGGCCACGATCCGTGATCGTCGCGGAGCGGACGTTTGCGGGCTGGAAGGAACTTGCTCTAGCACTCGCCGCTGATGTGGCCCATGTGCTTGGCCGTTGCGTCACAGAAAAAGGATGGGCTGTTCTTGCGGTTTCCGGCGGCAGGACGCCACAACTTTTTCTCGAAGAACTATCGCAGGCGAACATTCCATGGGCGCAAGTCACGGTGACGCTGGTCGATGAACGTCAGGTTTCGGAAAGCAGCGAGCGTTCGAATGCCCGGCTGGTGAGATCCTCCCTCATCCAGAACAAAGCAGCGGCAGCTCGCTTTGTACCGTTGTTTAACAATCCGGAAGCAGCTCAGTTTGGCCGTTTCGATGCGGTTGTCCTCGGCATGGGTGCCGACGGCCACACAGCCTCGTTCTTCCCAGGAGGCGATAGCCTTGCCGAGGCGCTCGATCCCAAAACACCGCGTCGTGTTGTTGAAATCAATGCGCCTGCTGCCGACGAGCGGCGGCTCACATTCACACTGCCGGTTCTTCTCTCATCCGGCTTTATCGCGCTTCACATTGAAGGTGAGGAGAAACGCGCCGTGCTCAATGCAGCTCTAGAAAATGGGCCAACCGAGCACATGCCAATCAGGGCGCTTCTCCGGGCGGAGGTTCCGGTGACGCTTTATTGGTGCCCCTAGGGGACGCGGTGCATTTCCTTGATTTCGGTGGCGCGGATGTCGGGCGCGCGTTCGAGGGAATAATTCAGGCTGAAGGGCGATTGCGCCATGAACACCGGATCGCCGTCGAGATCGTTGGCCACGGAAAAGCGATTGGCGGCGATGAAGTCGTCGAGCTTCCTGGCTTCGTCACTGGATATCCAGCGCATGACCTCATAGCGCGCCGGTTCGAAACTGGCGGGAACGCCGTACTCATTGGCAAGCCGATCGGCAAGGACATCAAGCTGCAAGGCACCGACGACGCCGACGATGGCGGCGGAACCATCAACCGGCAGGAAAAGCTGGACGACACCTTCTTCGGCTAGCTCTTCAAGGGCGTTGCGGAGTTTTTTTGCCTTCATGGGATCGCCTAGTTTCACGCGGCGCAGGATTTCCGGGGCAAAACTCGGCACGCCGGTGAACGCTACATCCTCGCCTTCGGTGAGCGTATCGCCGATCCGCAATACGCCGTGGTTGGGTATGCCAACCACATCGCCCGCGAACGCTTCCTCGGCCAAAGAGCGATCCTGGGCGAAGAAAAATTGTGGCGCATTGAGTGCGATGGTCTTGCCAGTGCGGACGATTTTCACCTTCATGCCGCGCGTAAGCCTGCCGGACGCCAGCCGCATGAAAGCGATTCTGTCCCGGTGGTTTGGGTCCATGTTGGCTTGAATCTTAAACACGATCCCGGTCATCTTCGGTTCGGTGGCGTGCACGACGCGGCTTCCCGCCGCCTGATCGCGGGGCGGCGGCGCATGGGCAATCAGCGCTTCAAGCAAATCACGCACGCCGAAATTGCGCAAGGCGGAACCGAAATAGACTGGCGACAAATGGCCTTCGAGGAACGACTTGCCATCGAAGCTATGGCAAAGATCGCGCACCAGCTCGATCTCGTCGCGCCATTTGGCCAGAACATCGCCCTTGATCAACGTGCCGATCAGCGGATCGTCGGGGCCGGAAACAGGCTTGCCGGCCGGATCTTCATCGAGACGGCGCACGCGCTGGGTTGAGAGATCATAGGTTCCGGCGAAGTCACGGCCCTGGCCGATGGGCCAGACCATGGGCGCCACCGTCAGCGCCAGGCCCTTCTCGATCTCGTCGAGCAAGTCCAGGGGTTCCCGCGCCTCGCGGTCCATCTTGTTGATGAAGGTGATGATCGGAATATCGCGGAGGCGGCAGATTTCGAACAGTTTGCGGGTGCGAGCCTCGATGCCCTTGGCGGCGTCGATCACCATGACGGCGGCATCGACGGCGGTCAGCGTGCGGTAAGTATCCTCGGAGAAATCCTCATGGCCCGGCGTGTCGAGCAGATTGAAAACGCAGCCGCCATATTCGAATGTCATGACAGACGTCACGACGGAAATGCCTCGCGCGCGCTCGATCGACATCCAGTCGGAGCGGGTTCGCCGGCGGTCGCCCTTGGCGCGCACTTGCCCTGCAAGCTGAATGGCGCCGCCGAACAGCAGCAGCTTTTCGGTGAGCGTCGTCTTGCCGGCGTCGGGGTGCGAGATGATAGCGAAGGTCCGCCGCCGCGAAACTTCTTCTTCGAGGGAATTTGCCAAGCGATGTCCGGTGCTGAATGAGGCC
>JBGTJO010000030.1:0-6209 GCA_041745135.1 Aestuariivirga sp.
TAGCCGCCCTTGCGGGCCTCCGACATGGCGCGCTTGGCGATCTGCGGCGGCGTCTCGCCCTTGACGATGGCGAGCGTGTCGACCTTCACCTGCTGGCCCAGAATGGCAAGCTGCTCCTGCGCGGCGGGGCGGCGCGTATCGAGCGAGGCCATCAGCACCTTGCGCTTCTCGCGCTCGCTGAGGCGCTTGGCGATCTTGGCGGTGGTGGTGGTCTTGCCCGACCCTTGCAAGCCGACCATCAGGATCGCCACCGGCGGTGCGGCGCGCAAATTAAGGGCGGAGCCTTCCGAGCCTAGCGTTTCGACCATTGCGTCATGGACGATCTTCACCACCATCTGGCCCGGGCGGATCGACTTGACGATCTCAGCGCCCACCGCCTTGGCTTTCACATTGTCGGTGAAAGTGCGCACCACCTCCAGCGCCACATCCGCCTCAAGCAGGGCGCGGCGCACCTCGCGCATCGCCTCATCGACATCGGCTTCGGACAGCGCACCGCGGCCGGTGATCTTGTCCAAAATGCCCGACAGTCGCTCGCTTAAGGTTTCGAACATTCCATCCTTCCTATCGCCCAAACGCATTTCGCACCCGGGAGCGAAACTCGCTGCCGGATGCTGGCCGCCTCACCTCCAGGATGAACCATGTGTGAAGAGACCTGAAGACGTTCAAGCGTCTTGAGATGGGTGCGGGCATACGAGAAGCGCGCCCGGAAGTCAAATCGCGTCTCTAGAAGCAGCTCCCAACTTGATCATTACAAGCGTTTTACGGTATTACCGGCCTAGGAAACCGTCCAAAGCGCCAACCGAGAAAAGAGTGAGACGCATCATTGGTGAGCGCAGACAGCAAAAGCGGTTTCATCTCCGCCGAGCATCGTTCAAGGGCGAGGCCTTAAGCCTGATATGATGCACGCATCATGGCGAAGGTTGAGAGCGATGGCCTATGCGGACCTCTTCCCGTCCGTCCCGTAAAACTTCCTCTCCCAGGCATTATGATTTTCCATGCCCTCCTGGATGAAGGGTGTAAACACCGCGAGGTTGAGCAGCAGCCAATTCACGAAATTTGCCGGAAAGCGCAGCGGCTTTACGAAATCGACGAAGAGCACGACGCGGGTCTTCTCGGTGTGATTCCAGGCTTCGTGCTCATAGGCATCATCGAAGATCAGCGCTTTGCCCTCTTCCCAATGGCACACTCGATCCGCCACGCGGATGGCGAGCCGCTCCGACGCCTCAGGCACGATCAGGCCAACGTGAAGGCGGAGCACGCCGTTATAGGGCCCCCGATGGGGCGCTAGATGCTTGCCCGCTTCGAAGATCGAGAACATGGCCGTCTTGAGCCCGGGAATTTTTTGCACGACCTTCCATGTCTTCGGGCATTGGGCGATGTTGCGGGGGCTGGGCTTGCCGAAGCCCACGAGGAAAAAGGTCTTCCAGTGATCATCGGTTGAAATCGTTTTCACATCCCTCGAGATGTCGTGGAAATTCGGCAGCTCAGCCTTGCGCACCAAAACGCGCTCAAGTTCCGCGCGGATCGCCGGAGAGGCCTTCTCGACCGCAGCCGCCCACGGGAAAACCTTGTTCTCATAGACCGGCGGATTGCCGTGCTTGGCGTATCCGAGATTAAGCTTCTCCGCCCAAGCCACCACGCCCATGAAAAAGCGGGTGACCCGGCTCGGCCGCTCCATTGGCGCAATTCCCGCCGTGCCGAAATCCTGCTGTCTGGCTACCTTATTCATGGCTGCACCACGATGGATAACCTTGGCAAGATTGTGTCAGGTGCTAAGCTCAAGGCCATGACCTATACTGTGTTTGACACTGATGGTACCGTGATCGCCCGTCACCTCTCCGCCGAAGCCGCGGTGATGACGGCCCTGACCCACGGCGATCGCAACTTCGATATTCGCCGCGAGGAGAATGCCGAGGGTTTCGCCCTATGGATGCCCTCAGAGCGTGAGCAGCAAGCGAGCCTTGTGAAAAGCGAAATCACCAGTTCAGCAACTGAAGCGGCCCGCGCCCGCCAGGAAATATTTGCCAAGGTCATCGCCGCCAGCGGCAGCTGGCAGGGCCCCACCATCATCGACGACGCCACCTACGATTTGCAACTGGCCGGATTTGAGAACGAGTAACTTCCTTGATTCGTCGCCATCCTACCAAAGTATTTGTTCGCAACAATTCCTGTTTAAACAACAACCAACAAAATCTGATGTAGTCGAGGTGGACCATGGAATGGCTGGGATATGCTATTATTTTCCAGTTCGTCATAAATGTTTTGTTTTACGTATCTATGGGCTTGTGTTTCTATCTTGGATTTTTGTTTTGGAGTGTGAGGCAGCGACTGGCGATTTTATTCCTTACAATACCAATGCTGCCGCTCTTACATTATTCAGTAATTCTGACATCTGCTTGGGGTGCCCAAGAGCGGCGCGCGGCGGAAATCGCCAGCTGGCCGCGCACCCCTATCTGGGCAGACCAGCAGATCACATCCATCGAAGTCCCTTTGGAGGCTGACGCTGAAACTTTAGGCCCTTTGGTTGCCTCCGGCATCATTAAAGAAATTCAGCGTGAATTTCGTTTGTATAGCTCCGGCACAACTATAACCCGCACATATTCAGTTTCTGAGCGTGAGGAATGCATCGATTTTTTGAGCATTCATTGGCCACCTACGGAATTTGCGCGTGCTGTTCTTGCACGTTTCGGATTTCTCCGCTGCCTGAAGGAAAACGAGAGCCCTACACCGCCGTCCACCGATATAGAGATAGCTCGGGGCAAACAAATACAACACGCCTATCAAGGAGCCGCATGTCTGAGCGGGCACGGTTATCCGCTGGAACTTTATTGGTCAGACAAGCGCGGATCAAACTTGATCGATTTCTGGGAACCACCCGACCTCCTTCCAGTTTCCTTTCCCCCCGTCTTAGCCTTTAGATCAGGGGGGATTTGGAGTTGTCCCCGGCTACATTCTCATAACAACAAGAGGTATCATTTCCCTGACCTTTTCGAGTTTGTCACCGGGGCCATGGGCTACATTTCACCTGACGATTTTCCGAAAAGCCCAGACGCCACGATCCCAGTGCGAGCGCTTAAACTACTCAGGAGTAAACTCAAATCGCAAGAGGGGAATCTCAGAGTTCTAGCGCTTCTCGGTCAATGGCGGATAACTCCTGAAATCAGCGTGGAACTGAAAAGCATCCTATCGGAAAAAGCTGGCTCTCGTCTCGCCGAGCTCGCCCTGCTCACTATTTCAAGAGCCGCTGAGGATGAAAGAACGAAGGAACTCTATCCGTATCTCCCGGCCTATCGGAGCATATTCGAAACAAAAGCCATGGGTCCGTGAGTAGTTTATTGCGGACTAAAGGAGGGATGCATTGCTCATCTCGCCGCCAGTACCAATCGTCCGGTCCTATCTCCCGCAGCATGATTGCTGCCCCGACATGACGTTGGTCAAGGTGGCAAAGTACAGCCAAACGACGATCCGCGGATTGATGCTCGATTTTTCAGTCACGGCGGGGGTCAACCATAGGTCCACCACTTCGGCAAGCGGACTAGCTTTCGTGCTTTGTTTCACCATATAAGACCGACATGGCAGAGGCGTCCGCCCTTCCTTTCCGCAAGATGAACGGGCTCGGCAATGATTTTGTCGTGCTCGATGCGCGCTTGCGTGCCATCGCCCTGGACGATTCCAAGGCCAAGGCAATTGCCGACCGCAAGACCGGCATAGGCTGTGATCAGCTTATCTTGTTAGAGCCGTCGAGAACGGCAGATGTACGCATGCGTATCTGGAATAATGAAGGTTTCGAGGTCGAAAGCTGCGGCAATGCCTCCCGCTGCATCGCCGATCTGTTGTTCGAGGAACACAAAACATCGAGTGCCACCATCGACACTCTTGGGGGTCTTCTCATCGCGCATAAAGCCGGAGAGAAACTCGTCACCGTTGATAACGGCGAGCCTCGCTTTGGCTGGAAGGATATCCCCTTGTCAGAGCCCTTCGCCGATACGCGCCATATCGAATTGCAGGTGGGGCCCATCGATGCGCCGTCGATCCATTCGCCATCGGTCGTCAATGTCGGCAATCCCCATTGCATCTTCTGGGTGAAGGACCTCGATGTGGTCGACCTAAAGAAAGTTGGACCGATGCTTGAATTTCATCCGCTGTTTCCCGAGCGGGCAAACATCTCATTGGCCAAGGTCCATGCCCGCGATCATATGACACTTAAGGTTTGGGAACGGGGCGCGGGATTGACCCGCGCGTGCGGCACTGCGGCCTGTGCCGCCATGGCGGCGGGCTTTCGCATTAGGATGCTCGACGCGAAATGCCGCGTGACTCTCCCCGGCGGGGATCTCCTGATGGAGCGGCGCGAGAGCGACGGCCACATCTTGATGACGGGTCCCGTCGCCTATGATTTCGAAGGCGAACTGCCCGAACATCTTTGGGTATGAGCATGGAAGTCATAACCTTCGGTTGCCGTCTTAACGCTTATGAGTCCGAGGTCATGCGCGGCCATGCCAACAAAGCCGGGCTGGAGAACACCGTTATCTTTAATACCTGCGCGGTGACTGCGGAAGCCACCCGGCAAGCTCGGCAGGCCATTCGCAGCACCCGCAAGGATCAGCCGGATGCGCGCATCATTGTCACCGGCTGTGCGGCGCAGACCGATCCCGCCATGTTCGCCAGCATGGCGGAAGTCGATCTCGTTCTCGGCAATGAAGAGAAAATGCAGGCGGAAAGCTGGTCTTCACCGGTGAGCCAGCGCGTGCGCGTTGCCGACATCATGCCGGTGCGTAAAACCGCCCTTCACATGATCGATGGCCTGGCGGAGCGCACCCGCGCCTTCGTGCAGGTGCAGAATGGCTGCGACCACCGCTGCACCTTTTGCATCATTCCTTTCGGCCGCGGCAATTCCCGCTCCGTCCCGGAGGAAGGTGTGGTGGAGCAGGTGCGCCGCCTCGTTGCCAATGGTTATTCCGAAATCGTGCTGTCGGGCGTCGACATTACGTCATGGGGGGCCGATCTCCCCTCCACTCCGAAACTCGGCAGTCTGGTTGCTACAATTCTGAAATCCGTTCCCGATTTTAAGCGCCTGCGCATCTCGTCGATTGATTCGATCGAGGCTGATCCGGAGTTGCTGGACTTGATCGCGGGTGAAGAGCGGCTGATGCCGCATATCCACCTGTCGCTGCAATCGGGCGACGACATGATTCTGAAGCGCATGAAGCGGCGCCACACCCGCGAGGACTCGATCTCCTTTTGCGCCGAGCTTCGCGCGAAACGGCCGGATATCGTTTTCGGCGCCGATATCATCGCCGGATTTCCCACGGAAGACCATCGAATGTTCGAAAATTCGCTGAGCATCGTGGATGATTGCGGCCTCACCTATCTGCATGTTTTTCCGTTTTCACCTCGCCCCGAAACGCCGGCCGCACGGATGCCGCAGCTCGATAAAACCATTATCAAGGAACGCGCCCGCTTCCTGCGGCTGAAAGGTCAGGAACGGCTCCAGGCATTTCTTGACGCTGAGATCGGCGCCGCCCGTCAGGTTCTCGTGGAGAACCCGGGATCGGGACGGACCGAGCATTTCGCGTTCGTCAAGTTCATGCAGGAGATGACGCCCGGAGCCATTGTCCGGGCCAGGATCACCGGCCGCGGCGAAGCCCATCTGGAAGCGAAACTCGCCGCATGAGCGGAGCGGGTTGTTCGACATGAGCGGCTTTTTCAAAAAACTATTCAACCGCATCAGCGGTAAAACGGAAGACGAAGCGCCTGCACCTCAGGATGCGGAGGCACTTGCGCCGCCAGAACCGGAACAGCTTCAGGCGGAACCCGCCGCTGAACCTGAGCCGGTCACCACCGAAGAGGCGACATCTTATTCTGATTTCGAGTTAGCCGGCACGGAAATCCCGGACGCGGCTAGGGCGTTCGAGGCCGAGCCGCCTCCGGTGGTCCACGAGGATGAGGCAGCACCCCTGCCCGAGCCCACAGCGGTTCTCCATTCGGTCCCGGAGCCCGAGCCTGTTGTCGTCGAAGTAGCGGAAATTCTCCCTGCGCCTGCTGACCGCACGGGTTGGCTCACGCGATTAACGGCCGGGTTGTCGAAGTCCTCGCGAACGATCACCGGCTCGATCACCTCGATCTTCACCAAGCGCAAACTCGATGCCGCGACGCTGGGTGAGCTTGAAGACGTGCTCATCCAGGCAGACCTGGGATTGCCCATGGCGGAG
>JBGTJO010000031.1:0-6862 GCA_041745135.1 Aestuariivirga sp.
CCGGCGAGCGCCTCGGCGTTGACTTGCGCGACAGCGCCCACGGCGGAGGCTGATGTCGAAGCGCCGCACAGCGCGAAGGGCGCCAGGATCAGCGGCTGGTTATGCTTGGCATAGACCTTCATCGCATCCAGCATGGTCGCATCCCACACCAGCGGAGAGTTGCAGTTGGTGACGGCGACCAGGACCGGATTGTTCTTCACATAGTCCTCGCCGAACACGATGCCCGCCATCTGCATCACGTCCTCGGCACGCTGTTTCGAGGTGACGATGCCCATGAACGGCTTGTCGGAATATTTGAGTGCTGAATGGATAATATGCAGATGCCGCTTCGGCACGGGCACTTCCATGGGTTCGCAAATGATCGAGCTCGATGAATGGAGTGCGGGCGACTTATAGGCGAGCTTGTGAAAATTGTTGAGGTCTTCAAGCGAGCCGTAGCGGCGCTTGTTGTCGAGATCACGCACATAGGGCGCGCCATACATGGGGATGAAAATTGTATTCTTGCCGCCGACCTTGACGGTGCGGGCGGGGTTGCGAGCATTGAGCGTGAACTCGGCGGGAACCTGCGAGACAAGCGACATGAGCAGTGCCCGGTCGATCCGCACCCGCGTGCCGTCCACGTCGGCGCCCGCCGCCTGCCACATGCGCGGTGCTTCGTCATCGCGAAACTCGCAGCCTACCTCTTCCAGGATCCTGAGCGATTCCTCATGGATCAGCTCCACCGCTTCGTCCGGCACCATCTGATAGACGGGGATATTGCGGACGAGCGTTGGGAACGAAGCGACGGGCGCTGACCTGAGCGCCCGGCGTCCCTCCCGTCCGCCGCCCTTGCGGCCCGAAGACTGGATCGGTTTTGCAAGTTCCGCTGTGCCGGCCATGGCTGAAATCCTTTTGCGGTCCATAAAGCGCCGGCCTCTCCACAGGTTCAACCGGAACAAGTCGCCTGTTTCGCTTGAGATGAGCTCAAGCGGTGCAGGTCAGCAGCCAGTCGCGCAAGGCGGCCGCTTCGGGCGTAGGCTCTCTCTCCGAGCTCCAGGTCACATAGAATGAGCTTGGAGCCACGATGTGCGCTCGCGTCACCTGTTTCAGGTTACGCTTGGCGATCAACGGCTTGACGAGGCTGAGCCAGCCGAGCGCCACGCCCTGCCCATCCTGTGCTGCCTGGAGTGCGATCACATAGCTGTTGAAGCGGCGCACATTCAGCTTTCGGCGCGCAACGCCGAGGTCGCGCAGGAAATCGGCCCAGGTTGTCCATGTCCAGTCGACGCCCTCAACCGACAGCAGCGGTAGCCCGGCGATGTCCTTCACCGAGCCGACGTGATGGCGCGCCACAAAGGCGGGGCTGGCCACCGCGACAATACTGTCGTCGAAGAGCTTCGCCGTCGCTTCGCCGGGCCACTTGCCGTCGCCGTAGCGGATGCGCAAATCAACGTCGGGCCGCTGCAAATCCTGTAGCCGGTCGGAGATCATGTGATCGATGACAATATCCTGGTGGGCATTCCAGAAGGCGCCAAGCCGCGGCATCAGCCACAATTGGGCGAAGGCGGCGGTGGTGCCGATGGAGACCGCGCGAATGGCATTATCGCTTCGCACCGATTGCAGGCTGCCGGCAATGCGCTCGAAGGTTTCGCGCAAGGTGCGATAGACGGTTTCTCCCGCCGGCGTCAGTTGCAAAGCCCGGTGGAGGCGGATGAAAACGGCGCGTCCGATTTCCTCCTCGAGAGCCTTCACCTGCTTCGACACAGCCCCCGGCGTCACATTCAACTCGGCCGCCGCCCGCGTGAGGCTCAGATGCCGCGCCGCCGCCTCAAAGGAGGCAAGGGCACTGAGCGATGGCAAATTGTAGTGGCGGCGCACCATGGCGCGGCAGCTTAACGGGGCACATCGCTTGAGGGTAGCTCATTCGAACAGTGAGAGGGTGATCCACGACTCGGTTGACGTTCTTGCGGCGCAAGACCACACTGGCGATTCAGGGGAAAACAGCGCAGGGGCAACTTGCGCAACCGAATTATCGCATGGCCGCGGGGTCCCCTTCGCGCGGCGGGGGTGGCGTCACGCCGCGAAGTGTGACGCCCTGCAAGGAGGGAAATCCATGGCACAAGAAACCGGCAGCGTCAGCTATAAGAAAGCTGACAGCCACTACTTCGAGAAACGCGGCCTTGAGCGTTACGCGGGCATCTGGTCGTTGTGGGCGTTGGGCGTGGGCGCGGTGATCTCCGGCCATTTCTCCGGCTGGAACTTCGGCTTCGCCACGGGTGGCTGGGGCGGCCTGCTGGTCGCCGGCATCATCATCGCCATCATGTATCTGGGTCTTGTGTTTTGCATCGCGGAAATGTCTCCGGCGCTGCCGCATACGGGCGCTGCCTATTCCTTCGGCCGAACCGCCATGGGCCCCTGGGGCGGCTTCATCACCGGCCTGTGCGAGAATGTCGAATATGTTTTGACGCCGGCCGTCGTCGTCACCTTCATCACGGCCTATGTGAATACGATCTTCGGCTTCGACGCGGCCTATTCGCCCATTGTTTGGGTGGTATTCTATCTCATCTTCCTTGGCCTTAACGTCTTTGGCGTCGCGCTGTCGTTCCGCGTCACCATGATCGTCACGCTGATTTCGCTGGCGGTGCTGGTATTCTTCTGGATCAGCGCGCTGCCCAACATGGATTTCAACCGTTGGGCGTTGAATATCGGCGCAGGTCCCGACGGAGCCGCGGTTGAGCTGCCGGATGGCAATGGGCCGTGGTTCCCTTTCGGCATTACGGGGGTTCTGGCGTCCCTGCCCTTTGCGGTGTGGCTGTTCCTGGCGATCGAGCAGTTGCCCTTGGCGGCCGAGGAATCGGTCGATCCCAAGCGCGACATGCCCCGGGGCATTATCCTGGGCATGCTGACGCTCATCGTCTCCGCCTTCATGATCGTGCTGATCAATCCCTCGATTGCCGGCGTCGGCTCCTTTGCGCTGGGCTCATCGCTGGAACCGGTGCTTGATGGCTTCAAGGCGATCTACGGCGATGTGGGCGTCGTGGTGCTCGGCATTCTGGCCTTGACCGGCCTGATCGCCAGCTTCCACACCATCCTGTTTGCGCAAGGCCGGCAGATTTTCTCTCTGTCGCGGGCGGGCTATTTCCCAACCGCCCTGTCGGTCACCCACAACGAGCATAAGACGCCCCATGTCGCTATGATTGCCGGCTCCATCCTCGGGCTGGGGGTCATGCTTATCATCTGGTTTGCGCTGGGTGCCGAGCAGGGCGGTGCTGCGATCGGCTCCGTGCTTCTCAATATGGCCGTGTTCGGGGCGATGCTTTCTTATATCCTGCAGGCGGTGTCGTTTATTCTCCTCCGGCAGAACCAGCCGAACATCAACCGTCCCTATCGCAGTCCCCTGGGCATCCCGGGGGCTGTGGTGACGATTGCCATCGCCGCGGTCACATTGCTGTATCAAATCCAGGATCCCAACTTTACCAAGGGCGTACTCTGGGTGATCGTGTGGTTCGTGGTGGCGATCATTTATTTCGCCGCGGTAGGCCGCCATCGGCTCATCCTCTCGCCTGAGGAGGAATTCGCCATGGAGCACAAGGGCAAGGGCGGAGCAGCCGCGAAGGCCCGAGCCTGACCAAAATCAAAAGGGCGGCCTTGAGGAGGCCGCCCTTTTTCTTAGATCACGTAACTCGCAAGCGGCGGGAAGCCGTTGAAGGCGACCGTCGAATAGGTCGTCGTATAGGCGCCCGTCGCTTCGATCAGCACCTCATCGCCCACCGTCAAGGTGATCGGCAGATTGTACGGCGTCTTCTCGTAGAGCACGTCGGCCGAGTCGCAGGTGGGCCCGGCGACGACGCAGGGACCCTTGGCATCGCGATCCTTGGCCGTGGTGATCGGATAGCGGATTGCCTCCTCCATTGTTTCAGCAAGCCCGCCGAACTTGCCGATGTCGAGATAGACCCAGCGCTGGTTATCGTTGGCGTGCTTCTTCGACACCAGCACGACCTCGGCCTTGATCACCCCGGCATTGCCAACCATGCCGCGTCCCGGCTCGATGATGGTTTCCGGGATGGCATTGCCGAAATGCTTGGCAAGCGCTGCCTGGATCGCATTGGCATACTGCCCCGTGCCCGGCACCGGCTTCAGATATTTGGCCGGAAAACCGCCGCCAAGGTTGACCATCGACAGCGTGACGCCGCGTGACTGCAAGGCATCGAAGATCGCCTTCGATTGCCCAAGTGCTGCGTCCCAGGCGCCAAGCTTGGTCTGCTGAGAGCCCACATGGAAGGAAATGCCATAGGCGTTGAGCCCAAGCTCATGGGCGCGCAGCAGCACCTCTTCCGCCATCGAAGGATCGCAGCCGAATTTGCGCGATAGAGGCCACTCAGCGCCCGCGCCATCCGCGAGGATGCGGCAGAACACTCGTGAGCCCGGTGCGGCGCGCGCGACTTTCTCGGTTTCCTCAACCGCATCGACGGCGAACAGGGTAACGCCCAGTTCATGGGCGCGCGCGATGTCGCGCTCCTTCTTGATGGTGTTGCCATAGGAGATGCGGTCCGGCGTTGCTCCAGCGGCCAGCACCATTTCGATTTCGCCAACGGATGCCGTGTCGAAGCAGGACCCCAGCTTGGACAGAAGCTGCAAAATCTCCGGCGCCGGGTTTGCCTTCACCGCATAGAAGATGCGAGTCGCCGGCATGGCGCGCGTGAAGGCGCGGAAATTTTTGGCGATGACATCGAGATCGACCACGAGGCAGGGCCCTTGCGGTTGGCGGTCGCGGAGGAAGTCGAGAATACGGGCGGTGGCGGTCATGGGCGTAACTCCCAAAAGCTGACATCGGTCAGCGGCGTTTCGCGGAATCCACGCGGTGGAGGCGTGAATACGCTTGTTGCGCGTACTGACCTTTCGCCTTGGCTTGACCGGGAGCTCCGGTCGCACTGCGGGCAATGATAGTGGTGCCTCTCAGTAACCCCGGCCGTTGGAGAAGCCGGTTGAGACCAAAAAGCCCGCACCGTCGTTGCTTTGGGAATTTCCCTGAGGCACGTGCGACTTTGGGCGCCACCGATATGATGGATTCGCTCTCTCTAATCAAGAAGAAATAGCCCGGCTTGGGAAAAATTTTGTTAATTTTCCGGCGGCGCGAAAGCCCGCCAGCCCGCGAAGATTCTGGTGGCGGTGGTGAGCAGGCACAGGCCTGCGAAAATATAAGCGATGACTGCGAAATATGCGGGCCACCAGCACATGATGAGGAAGCAGGCGATGGTCTCCGTGCCTTCCGTGAGGCCGCCCAGATAGTAGATCGACTTCGAAGGATAGGCCGTGCTTTTGAGGCCGCGCTTCTCGGCAATCACCGAATAGGCGAGAAAGCTCGTGCCGGTGCCCACGAAAGCCGCGAGCAAAACCGCCGCCGCAAGTCCGTTCGCCGGCGGATCGGCAAGGGCGAAAGCAAGCGGGATCGCCGCGTAGAATACAAAGTCGAGGCTGATGTCGAGAAACGCACCCCGGTCTGTCGCGTTGCGGAGCCGCGCCAAGGCGCCATCGAAACCGTCGCAAGCGCGGCTGAGCAGCAAAGGAACGATGGCGAGCGTTGCAGCGCCGAAGGCAATCATCCCGGCGGCGAGAAGGCCAAGACCAAAGCCTACAAAGGTGACCTGATCTGCCGTGCAGCCCATGGCATGAAGCCGCTTCGCCGCCCGATCGATGACCGGTGAAAGCAACCGCAAGGCATATCGGTCGATCATGTCACTTCCCCGCCTTGGCCGATCGAAACTATGCGCCCACCCGCCGGCGCATCGGCAACATCATGGGTCACAAGCAGGCTCGGTATCCGCCGTTCCTTGAGATGGCCGAACACGAAACTCCGCATGGAATTGCGCAAATTTACATCAAGCTTGGCAAAGGGCTCATCCAGCAGCATGGCACTGGGGCTTGCGAGAAGGGTCCGGAACAGCGCAACGCGCGTCCGCTGGCCGCCCGAAAGCGTATGCGGCGCCCGCGCCTCGAAGCCTTCCAGTTCCGACGCGGCAAGCGCCTCGCGCATGCGGGTCAAGCGCTGTTCCCGAGGTCCCCGCGCCATGCCGAACAGCAGATTTTCGCCAACCGTCAAATGCGGAAACAGCATATCGTCCTGGAACAGCCGCCCGATTCCCCGCGCTTCGGGAGGCAATGAACTAAGGTCGTTGCCTGCCAGGCTCACGCGGCCACGGCCTTGCAATGGAGAGGGTAGATCGCCCGCGATAAACGCCAGCAGCGATGATTTTCCGGATCCGCTCGGGCCCATCAGTGTCACCATCTCCCCAGCTTCGATGAGGAGCGAAAAAGGCTGGATGAGAACCGTGGCGCCAAGAGTGATCGTCAACTGTTCGAGGATCAGCTCCACGCCTGTCTCCAGCGCGGGCGGCCAAGCAACTGTGCGAGCAGAAAGGCGAGTGCAGGCAGGAGGGCGAGCGCCAGTGCGTGCACAGCCGTGAGCGAGCGCGCTCCGCCCGAAGCAAGGGTCACCGCCTCCATGGGCAGCGTCGAAAATCGCCCGGCCGCGATGAGTTGTGCTGGAACGAACTGCACCATGCTGACGGAAAATCCGACGGCCATGGCGAGAGCCATCGCCGCTTTCAGCAATGGCGCTTTCACCCTGACCCAGAATTTAAGTGCTCCAGCATTGAGGCCATAAGTCACGGACCTGAAGCGCGGGTCGAAGGCGCGGTAAGGTCCCTTCAGCACGATGAACACATAGGCGAACACGGACGTAAAATGCGCCAGGAACAGGCCAGTCAGCGTGCCGGTGAAACCGAGATCGAGAAAGAGCCAGTATTGCCCGCCAGCCACCGCTAGCGCCGGGAGCGCCAGGCTCGCAACCGCAGCCCCCGTCAGCAGGCGATCCCATCGCGCC